>NZ_JBFBFU010000057.1:0-26323 GCF_040684355.1 Kitasatospora sp. NPDC091276
AGGACGTCGGCGAGACGCAGGTTGAGCCCTGTCTCCGCGTGCAGGTTGCGGGCGGCGGCGAGGTGCGGGGGCTCGTTGGGCTGGGCGGCGCCGCCGGGCAGGATCAGGCCGTCCATGTAGTCCGGGTCGACGAGGAGCACGTCGCCGCGCGGGTTGCGGACGAGGACGAGGCAGCCGAGCCGGCACACCGGCGGCTTGGCGAGCAAGCGGGGGTCACGCATCGGGCGGTTCACCTTCTGAGGGCGGCGAGGAGCAGGAGGGAGAAGCCCGCCCACCACAGCAGGCGGGCGAGGAGTTCAGTCGTCATGCGTCAGGCGCTCGTAGCGCAGGCCCTTGCGGAGCAGGTCGACGACCCGCAGGAGTGCGGACGGGCGGGCGCAGCCGAGGCTGATCAGGTAGCAGCCCGTCCTGCGGCCGTGCTCCCAGTCGACTTCGACGGACGGCAACGTGACGCCGCCCAGGGCGAGAACGGCGGTCAGGTCGTCCAGGACGTCGGCCGCCTGGCGCCGCTGGTCGGCGGTCGCGCGGGAGAGCATCGAGGACACGCTCACTCCCCCGGCCGCTTGTGGACCTCGAAGACGCGCCAGGCACCCCAGGCCTCGGAGAAGGAGCCGAACCCGCTGAGCTCACCGTCCGGTTGGCGCAGCCAATCCCCGGTGAGCTCGTGCCGGACCCGGTAGAGGCGGGTCTCGGTGTCCCAGCGCACGCCGTAGCCGTGGAGGCGGGGGACTTGGGCATCAGCCATGGGAATAACCTTCCGCAATCAGTGTTTCACGTTCTGTGCACATGGTGGCCCCGCACCACCTAGCATCGGAAGCGATATACGACTTGCTGTCAGAGCAGCCGTGAGTTGGGGAAGTTCCATGAACAAGAAGAGCATCGACCCGACCTCGTCCCCGTGGGCCGCCTTCGGAGTTCAACTCCGCAGGTCACGCGAAGCAGTTGGGCTCACCCAGGTCCAGCTGGCGAAGAAGGTCGGGTGCACCGCATCGCACCTGTCCTACGTCGAACTTGCGCACCGGCCGCCGAGCCTGCAGCTGGCGGAGCTGGCCGACCAGGAGCTCAAGACCGGCGGCACGCTCGTACTGATGTACTGGCAGCTCAAGCACACGACGTTGTTGGAGGGCTTCCCGGAGTACGCCAACTACGAGGCCCGCGCGGAGCAGATCAAGCTCTTCGAGATCAACGTCATCCCTGGACTCCTACAGACTCCCGCGTACGCAACCGCGATTGAGTCGGGATATGTGAGGCAGGGCGCCGCACTCCCAGAACAGGCCGATGAACGTATCAACTTCCGACTTGCCCGACAGCACATCCTGGAACGGACTCCACCTCCGGTCCTGCACGCGGTGCTGGACGAGAGCTGCCTGAGGCGACTCGTCGGCGGCCGGGACGTCATGATCGAGCAACTGCTCCACCTTGAACAGTTGGCTGATCGGCCCAACGTGGTCATTCAGGTGGCGCCGTACTCTCTGGGCGAGAACCGGCCGTTCACTCGCGTGGTGCAACTCCTTACCATGCCGAACCGCAAAATTCTCAGCTACGGCGAGATCGAGCAACGCGGTTACATCGAACGGGATATCCAGTCAGTTTCGGCGCTGGCCAGGAGCTACGATCGCCTTGTGGTCGAGGCCCTGAACCAGGCCGACTCACTTTCGATGATCCGCGTGGTACGGAGGGATCTGGAATGGACGTCAATCTGACTGACGCTCGCTGGCGAAAGAGTTCGTACAGCGGCGGCAATGGAGGAACCTGCGTGGAGGTCGCTGACGGATTTACCGGCGTGATGCCGGTCCGCGACTCCAAAGACCCTTTCGGCCCGGCCCTCCTCTTCCCCTCCCCCGCCTGGCAGGCCTTCGTCACCGCCGTCCGCACCGGCGAATTCGACGCCCGGTAGCAGCAACTCCCGGGCCCCGCCGCCCCGACCCGGGGCGGCGGGGCCATCTCGGGGTGGGACGATGGCACTGACCAGACGCCTGCTGCGCCACGGCCAGTTCACCTCCCGCGAGGAACCGACCGAACGCATCGACGACTTCGTCCTGGACTACGACGAACACGCCGCCAAGCCCGACCGCTGGACCTACGACGGCTCCCCGCTCAAAGCCTCATGAACCCCCGAAGGATCAACGCGGCGCTGCACTAGCGGGCCTGTGTGATGTTGTGATCAATATTGCGGTTTCGTGGTTGCCCGGGAGCGGGATCCGGTAAGACCTGGTGTGTGACGCGTAGGCAACTCACCGACGAGCAGTGGACGTTCATCGAGCCGTATTTGCCGATCGGCGAGTACGGCCCGTACCCCGAGAGGCTGCGGGATCAGTTCGAGGGCGTGATCTGGCGGTTCCGCTCCGGCGCCCAGTGGCGGGAGATGCCCTCCGAGTTCGGTCCCTGGCCGACCGTCTACGGTCGCTTCCGGGTCTGGAGGGAGGCCGGTGTCTTCGAAGCCCTGCTGGAGGGGCTGATCGCGGAGGCCGCGAAGCGGGGTGAGGTGGACTTGTCGCTGGTCAGCGTGGACTCCACCACGGTGCGGGCCCACCACGACGCCGCCGGGATGCACCTGGACCCCGACGCCGTGGCCGCCTTGGAGAAGGCCGCCGACGAGGCGGAGAAGGCCCGGCAAAAGGGGGCGGCCCGGAAGGACAAGACGGGCAGGACGCCGCAGACGACCCCAAGCGGGAAGAGCGGCGACGAATCCGGCGCCGACGCAAGCTCCGATTGCAAGCCGCCCTGCTCGGACGCTCCAGAGGCGGACAGACCAGCAAGGTCCATTGCGCCGGCGACCGCAAGTGCCGCCCGTTGGCGTTCATCCTGACCGAGGGACAAGCCGCCGACAGCCCGCAGTTCATCCCCGTGCTGAAGAAGGTCCGGGTCCGGGTACCGGTCGGGCGTCCCCGCACCCGGCCCGACGCCGTCGCCGGTGACAAGGCCTACTCGTCCCGCGGCAACCGCGCCTACCTGCGGAATCGGCGTATCAAGGCGGTCATCCCGGAGAAGAAGGACCAGTCCGCCAACCGGAAGAAGAAGGGCAGCAAGGGCGGTCGGCCCGTCGGCCACGACGCCGAGCTCTACAAGGAGCGCAACACCATCGAGCGACTGATCAACAAGCTGAAGGCCTGGCGAGGCATCGCCACCCGGTTCGACAAAACCCCCGAGAGCTACCTCGCCGGCCTCCACCTACGCGCCTCGATGATCTGGATCGACGATCTCCTGCCAACCACTGACTGATCACAACATCACACAGGCCCTAGCCCCGCTCCCTCCCCACTCGACAGGTGCGCTCCGCCGCCCAGGCGTCGGAGCGCACCTGTCGCCGTATCAGCCACGTCGCCGTATCAGCCACCGAGTACCGCAAGGACGACACCTGCATGGCCTCCACTCCGTACAGCAGCCCGCCCGACGAGCCGGAACCCCGGCCGAAGGGGTTCGCCGCCGAGCTGCGCGACGCAGTCAGCGTGCGCGCCGTGGTCCTGGTCCTGGGCGTGTTCGCCCTCCAACTGGGCTTCGTGCTGTCCTACATGGGCGCCTTCCACGCGCCGGCCCCGCACCGCATCCCGGTGGCGGTGGCCCCCCCCGGGGCCAGGCAGCCGGCGACGTGGCCGGCACCCTGAACGCCCTGCACGGCGCGCCCCTGGACGCCCGCACCGTCACCGACGAGCCGCAGGCCCGCCGGCAGATCCTGGACCGCAAGGCGAACTCCGAGGTGCAGCAGGTGTGTTGGGCCACCTGGCGCGGCGAGAGATGGAAGCGGCGGGGAGCGAACCGACCACCAGCGACGGCAACCTGGGCACCGCCAGGGTGACCGCCTCCACCGGCCTGCCCGGCTACTGCGGCTGAGTCCCACCACGGGCCGTGGCCTCGCGCGCCGCGCGCTCCTCCGGGGCTGCCTGGAAGGCCTGGAGGGCGAGCGAGGCGAAGCGCCGGGACGCCTCGGCCCGGGTGGCCAGTGAGGTCGCCTCGATGCCGTTATTGGCCATGAGCATGAGGATCAGGTCTTCCAGGGCGAAGTCGGGGCGCAGGCGGCCGGCGTCCTTGGCTCGACGGGCGAGCGCGGTGATGGAGGTGAGCGCGTACGCGCGCTCCGCGGCGAAATCCATCGCGCGGGGGAAGGCCGACATGAAGGCCGCGGTGAAGCCCCGGTCCCGTGCGTGGAGTGCGCAGATCTTCTCGAAGACGAGGCAGAAGCCGTGCCAGGGGTCCGGATCGGCGAGCCCCTCGTCGACGATCGCGTGGCAGGCGTGCATCTGCTCCCGGAAGGCCTCGACCGCCAGCGTCTCCTTGGTGGGGAAGTGGCGGTACACGGTGGCGGGGCCGACCGAGGCACGCCGGGCGACCTCCCGCATCGGCACGTTCAGACCCTCGGCGGCGAAGACCGCCCTGGCCGCCTCAAGGATGCGTTGGCGGTTGTCCAGGGCGTCGGAACGCGGGGTGTGAGGCAAACGTTCGGTCACCGCTCTCACTTTACCCAGCCGGACGGGGGCGTTCGTTAGCGTCCGACAGGGACGTACCGATCCACAACCAGGAGGCGACAATGAAGGCAGTCGAGGTCCGCGCATTCGGAAGTCCCGACGGTCTTGCCGTGATCGATCTCCCTGTCCCGGGCCCGATCGCCGGCCAGGTGCTGATCGCCACCGAGGCGATCGGCGTCGGCGGCGTCGACTCCGTGATCCGCAGCGGTGTCCTCGCCGGCTACGGATTCAAGGAGGGGCACATCCTCGGCAGCGAGGTGGCGGGAACCGTGATCGCGGTCGGCGACGGGGTGGAGGCCTCATGGGTCGGCCGACGCGTGTGGGCCTTCACCGGCCTGGGCGGCGGCTACACCGAGCTGGCGATCGCCCCGGTCGCCGAGATCCTCCCCCTTCCGGCGGGCCTGTCCGCCGTCGATGCCGTGACCCTCGGAAGCTCCGGAGTGGTGGCCCACTTCGCCCTCGCCCGCGCCCGCTTCGCCCCGGGTGAGTCGGTGCTGGTACGCGGCGCGGCCGGCAGCATCGGCATCCTGGTGGTCCACCTCGCGGCCCACGGCGGCGCCGGGGCGGTCGCGGTCACCACGTCCTCGGCCGAGCGTGGGGAGCGCCTGCGCGCGCTCGGCGCAACCCACGTGCTGGACCGCTCCGGCGAGGGAGGCCAGGACGTCCCTTCCGGCTACGACGTCATCATCGACATCGTCGCCGGTGCGGATATGCCGTCGTTCTTCGGCAGGCTCAGGCCGAACGGTCGCATGGTCGTCGTCGGAATTGTCGCAGGCCAGCCACCGGCCGACTTCGGCACGGCGATGATGGCCGCGTTCCAGAAGTCCCTGTCGTTCGCCACCTTCAGCGCCGACACCGTGGCCGGACCTGATCGGCATGCCGTGCGGACCGCGCAGTTTCTCGCCGCAACGCGCGGCGAACTGCCAACGGTGGTACATGAGTTGCTGCCACTGGAGCAAGCTGCGCTCGCCCACGCAAAGATGGACTCCGGCGAGGTGTTCGGCAGGATCGTACTGGTTCCCTAGGGTCTGCTTGCGGGTTCGCTGCCTGGTCGGCCTTCTCCGGGATCACCGCCTTGACTCCGAGTTTGCGCAGGTGGGCGCGGTTTCCCCGGGAGGAGTAGGCCTAATGGGACGCGAAGGTATCCCCTCGATCAGCGCGGCGAACACGCGCGAGGCCCGCCACTGGGCAGAGCGCTCGTAGACCGTCTGCCAGGCCCCGAACTCCTCGCGCGGCATCTCCCGCCACTGACTGCCGGTCCGGAACCGCCGCACCACACCCTCGAACTGCTCACGCAGCCGCTGCGGATACGGACCGAACTGCCCGACCGGCAGAAACGGCTCGATCAACTCCCGCTCACTGTAACTTAGCTGGCGTCGCGTCACGCGACAGTTTCTACCAGCCAAGCACAGACTCGCGGGCCGAATCAGCTCACAAAGATTTCAACTCCAGACAGGCCCTAGCATGCGTGGGTGAACCTTTCGCATCTCGGCGTGCCGATCGGGCCGATGATCCGCGTCCACGGCGGGTTCGCCAACCGGATGTACCGGCTCGACACCGACCAAGGGTCGTTCGCGGTCAAGGAGTTGAACCTCGCCGACCGCCGCTGGGCCTATCGCGCCGAGGACGTGTTCAGGTTTGAGCGGGCGGCCTTCGCCGCCGGCATCCCGATGCCGGAGCCGATCTCGGCCGGCCACCACACGCTCGTTCACCGATGGGTCGAGGGAGAGAAGGTACCGGAAGCACCGGTGTCGGCGGCGTACGCGTTCGAGATCGGCGGGATCCTCGCGCGCGTCCACGCGCTCGACGTCGCGTGGACCCACGTGTCGGTCGAGGAACCGACGTCACGGGACTGGCCCGAACTCGCCGCGCGGGCGGCGGCGACCGGACAGCCGTGGGCCGACGAACTCGCCTCTCACGTCGAGACGTTCCTCGCGATCGCCCACTTCGTCGACACCTGCGAACGGCCGGGCCCCGTCGTGCTGACCCA
Source organism: Kitasatospora sp. NPDC091276 (assembly GCF_040684355.1). Lineage (NCBI taxonomy): Bacteria > Bacillati > Actinomycetota > Actinomycetes > Kitasatosporales > Streptomycetaceae > Kitasatospora > Kitasatospora sp. NPDC091276. The sequence goes on from NZ_JBFBFU010000057.1 coordinate 6,454, forward strand.
CAGGGACATCCAACCGTGGAACCTGCTCGCCCGGGAGGGCCGGCCGGTGGTGCTCGACTGGGAGCTCTCGGGAACGCTCGACCTGTCCGGCGAGCTCGGCTCGACCGCGCTCAGCCTCGCGAAGGGACCGGGCTTCGACCACATCGAGCCCGGCGTCTTCCGCTCGGTCCTCGACGGCTATGTCGCGGGGGGCGGCACGCTGCCGCCGCCAGGTCCGAGCTGGTTCGTGTTCATGATCGGCGGCTGGCTGGGGCACACGAGGTGGAACATCCTGCGGTGCCTCACCGGTGTCGAGGCGAGCACCGGTCCTGACCTCGCGCTCTCCCACGAGTCCGCGCGCAACGGCGTGCGCGGCCTCCCCGACCTGTTCGGCCGGCTTCCGGAGCTCGAAGCGCTGCTCGTGTGGCAGTGACCCGCGCCTGTGCTCGGCATGCGGTGTGAGGCGCGCTCCCGACTCCGCCCGGGGCCGTTGCTGGTGACCTGCACCGACGCGGACGTGCCGGCACCCGTCTCCGGGCCCGGGGAGGCGGCGGGGAGGCTGCCGGGGGGCATCTGGCCGAGGAAGTCGTTGACGTCCCGCCCGGTCAGCCGGCGGCGGCCAGGAGCGGCTCGGGGGCGGCAGTGGCGGGCTGGGGCCGGGGGCGGGTGAGGCACTCGTCGGTGAAGGCGAGGGCGCGCAGGTGGTAGGGGCGGGCGGCGTGGCCCAGGGAGAGGTTGTGGCCGGCGCGGTGGGCGGTGACGAGGTGGGCCAGGCCCGGGGGGAAGGCGGCGGTGAGGGCGGTGCGGTGGGAGGGCTCCAGGCGCCACCAGGCCTCGTGGTCGGCGAGGGTGAGGCGCACGGGCACGCGTACGCGGGCGGCCAGGGCGCTGTAGCGGGCGGGCCAGGTGGCCAGTTCGCGGGATTCGAGGGCGGGGACGGGGGTGAGCAGGGTGCGGGCGGCGTGGAAGGTGCCGGGCGGGTAGAGGTTGAGGGGGCCCCAGTTGAGGCGGCCGCCGCCGGCGAGGTCGTCGGGCCGCTCCCACGCGCCGGGGGCGTAGTGCTGGGCGAGGCCGGAGATGTCGGCGCCGAGCAGGGGCAGGCGGGGGTCGGCGGGCCAGTGGGCGGCGAGGTGGAGGGCGATCTTGCCGCCGAAGGAGTGGGCGAGGAGTTGGACGCCGGCGCCGACGGGGTGGGCGCGGGCGTAGTCGGTGAGGGCGGCGTGCAGGGTGGCGGCCTGGTCGGCGATGAGCTGTCCGTCGGGCAGGCGGTGGGCGGAGGCGCCGTGGCCGGGGCGGTCCAGGGCCAGGACGGTGTAGCCGAGGTCGGCGGCCAGGGTGAGCAGGCTGGTGTCGGGGTGGGCGGGGCCGGCGAAGTAGGCGGCGCGCATGCCGCGGCCGTGGATGGCGAGGAGGACGGCTTTGGGGGCGCGGTCCTGGGGTTCGGCGACGAGCGCGGAGACGGGGATGCCGCCGGCGTCCAGGACGAGGGAGCGGGTGGCGAGCCGGGGGTTGGGCCGCGGGTTCGGGCGGGGGTTCATACGGCGGCCCCGGCGCGGACGGCCCCGGCGCGGACGGCTCCGGCGCGGGCGGTGGTGGCGGCCCTGTCAGCGGCTCCGGCGCGGGCGGTGTCGAGGTCGGCGAGCCAGCCGGTGAGGTCGCTCTGGCGCATCAGGGTGGTGCCGATGAGCAGTCCGGCGTAGCCGGCGTCCAGGAGGCGCGCGGCGTCGGCGGGTTCGGTGATGGCGGAGGCGGAGACGGGGGCGCGGGTGCCGGTGGCGTGCAGGGCGGGCAGCAGGCGCAGGCTGCGTCCGAGGTCGCCGCGGTCGCGTTCGCGGGTGCGGATGTCCTTGTTGTTGACGGCGATGACGCAGTGTTCGGGCCGGGGCAGGTGGGCGAGTTCGTGTTCGCCGGTGATCTCGACGAACGGGGTCAGGCCCAGGGCGAGGGCGGTGGTGACCAGGCGGTGCAGGGAGGTGGCGGGCAGCAGGGCGGCGGTGAGCAGGACGGCGGAGGCGCCGAGGGCGGCGGCGGCCTCCAGTTGGGCGGGGCGGGTGAGGAAGTCCTTCTGGAGGACGGGCAGGTCGGTGGCGGCGGTGACCTCGCGCAGCAGGCGGGGGGTGCCGCCGAACCAGCGGCCGGTGACCACGGACAGGCAGGGCGCGCCGGCCTGTTCGTAGCGGGTGACGAGGTCGGTGACGGTGCGCGGGCCCAGCAGGTCGGTGCCGTGCGGGTCGCGGAGTTTGACCTCCATGATCAGGGGGCGGCTCGCGGCCAGCAGGGCGTCGAGGAACCGCGGGGCGCTCATACGTAGGCCTCCTTGGGGCGGGGGTGCCAGGCGTGGGCGAGGGCGGTGACGGCTTCGTGGGTGAAGTCGCCGGCCCGGTTGCGGGCGGCGGTGTCGATGTCGGCGCCGGCGTACAGGGGGTGGTCGGTGACGGTGCGGTAGGTGTCGCGGTTGGCGGCGTTCAGGCCGCCGGCGAGGAGGAAGGGGATGGTGAGGCGGGGCAGCAGGGTGTGGACGTCGGCGGGGGCCAGGGGGTGGCCGGTGGAGCCGACGCGGCCGTCGTCGGTGACGGTGTCCAGCAGGAACAGGTCGCAGCCGGCGCGTTCGAAGGCGCCGATGAAGGGGCGTTCCAGGCAGCGGCCGCGGGAGAGGTGGAGGACTTTGACGAGGACGGCGTAGGGCAGGCGGTGGCGCAGTTCGGTGACGAGGGCGGGGCTCTGGTAGGCGTGGAGCTGGATCCAGCGGATGCCGGTGGCGCGGGCGAGGCGGGCGAGTTGGTCGGCGTCGTCGAGGAAGGTGACCAGGACGGGTTCCAGGCCCAGGCGGATGGCGGTGGCGGCGAGGTGGGCCAGGTGCTGTTCGGAGAGTTCGGCGGGGCCGCCGGGCACGCCGTGCCACAGGCCCACCAGGGTGGGGCCGGATTCGGCGAGGAGGGTGAGGTCGGCGCGGGTGCGGGCCCCGCACACCTTGAGGTGGCGGGGCCGCGCGGGCGGCAGCGGGCGGGGCGGGGCGGGGGCGGTCATTTGCCGAGTCCGAGCATGGCGGCGATGCGGTTGTACTGGATCTCGTTGCTGCCGGAGTAGATGGTGCCGGCGACGGCGTTGCGCACGTCCTTCTCCAGCCCGTACTCGGACATGTAGCCGTTGCCGCCGAAGACCTGGACGGCGGCCAGCGAGGTGGCGAGGTTGGATTCGCTGGTGAGGAGTTTGGCGATCGCCATGTCGACGGTGACGTTCTCGCCGGCCTCCAGGCGCTGGGCCGTGTCGTAGAGCCACTTGCGGGCGGTCTCCAGGCGGATCTTGGTGTCGACGATCTTGTTGGCGACCGACTGGTAGGAGCCGATGGGCTTGCCGAAGGACATGCGGGTCTTGGCGTAGTCGAGGCAGCGGGCCAGGCGGTGCTGCATCTCGCCGGTGTTGACGATGAAGGAGTAGAGGATCTCGCGTTTCATGACGTGGTCCAGGACGAGGAAGCCGCCGCCGACGCGGCCCAGGACCCGGGAGGCGGGCACCTTGACGTCGTCGAGGTAGACCTCGGACAGCGGCGAGGTGCGCAGGCCCATCTTCTTGATGGGGTTTCCGGTGCTGATGCCGGGCATGTCGCGGTCCAGGAGGAACGCGGTGACGCCGAGCGCCCCGCCCTGGGGGTGGGTGCGGGCGTAGACGACGATGACGTCGGCGACGGGGCCGTTGCTGACGAAGGTCTTGGCGCCGTTGAGGACGAAGTGGTCGCCGTCGCGGATCGCGCGGGTGCGCATCTGCATGGCGTCCGAGCCGCCCTCGGACTCGGTGATGGCGTGGGCGCCGATGGCCTCGCCGGAGGCGATGCGCGGCAGGTAGGCCTCTTTGAGGGCGGGTGAGCCGAAGGCCTGGAGGGGGACGCCGGTGGAGGCGAGGGAGGTGGTGACGGAGAAGTTGAGGCCGCCGTCGCGGCAGGTCTGTCCCAGGCCCTCCAGGACGTACATGGTGGTGAGCAGGGACTGGCCCAGCCCGCCGTAGCGTTCCTCGAAGGGCAGGGACAGGATTCCGGTCTTCTGGACGAGGCGCCACTTGTCGTGGGAGAAGGCGGCCTGTTCGTCGCCTTCGATGTGGCCGGCGCTCAGGTCGTCGCCGAAGCGGGCCAGGCCCTCGCGCAGGGCGTGCTGGTCGGCGTTCCAGCGGATCATGGACGTGCCGCCTTCCTCCCGGGCCCGCGTGCGGGGCCCGGGGTGGCAGGCCGGCGCGCGGGGCGCCGGCGCGTGACTCGAAGGGGAGGGTCTTCGCCTAGTAGGCGGAGGAGGAGGAGGCGTCGAGCTGGTGGACCTCGTCGCCGCGCAGGGCCGGGGAGAAGACGCAGACCAGGCGCAGGTCCTCGTGGGGGCTGGCGACCAGGTAGTGGGCGTCGTGCTGGTCGAGGGCGTAGAGGCGGCCGGGGGTGATGGGGTGGGAGGTGCCGTCCATGGCGATGACCTCGCCGGAGCCGGCGATGCAGTAGCACGCCTCCAGGTGGTTGCGGTACTCCAGGCGGGACTTGGTGCCGGCGTTGACGATGGTGTCGGTGAGGGTGTAGCCGAGGTTGTCGCCGGCCACCAGGAAGCGGCGGGACAGGCCGTTGCCCCACTCGACGGTCTGGACGTCGTCAAGGTCGCGGATCAGCATGCTGGTTCTGCCTTTCGTGTCAGCGGGCGGGGGTGGTGGTGCCGGGGGTGGTGCGCGTGGTGGTGGTGCTCGTGGTGGTGGTGCTCGTGGTGGTGGTGCTGGTGGTGCGTCCGGCCGTGGCGGGCTGGGGTGGCCCGGGCGGGCGGAGGTCGTGGAGGAGGGCGCGCAGCGCCTGTGCGGCGTCGCGGCCCTCGGTGAGGGCGGTCTCGATGCGGGCGACGGCGGCGGAGCCGACGATCGCGGCGTCGGCTCCGGCGGCGGCGACCGCGTCCAGGTCGGCGGCGCTTTTGACGCCGAAGCCGATGGCGACCGGGGTGGCGGGGGCGGCGGCGCGCAGGGCGGCGACGGTGGCGGCCAGGGTGTGGTGGCCTTGCGCGGGGCTGGTGCCGGAGCGGCCGTAGTGGGCGACGAGGTAGACGTAGGCGCCGTGGGCGTCGCGGGCGGCGGCGGTGAGGACCTCGGGGGTGGAGGTCGGGTAGCAGGTGGCGACCTGCGGCAGGGACGCCTCGCGCAGGGCCTGGCGCCAGGCGGGGCGCAGGCGGGGCGGCAGGGCGTGGACGAGCAGGGCGTCGGCGCCGGCCCGGGCGATGGCGCGGGCGCAGGTGGCGGGGTCGGCGGCGCGCAGGCTGTGGCTCCAGTCGGCGAGCAGCGCGATCTTCAGGTTCTTCAACTGGGGCCGCAGGGTGGCGAGTTCGTCCAGGACGGTGTCCAGGGTGGTGCCGGCGGCCAGGGCCCGGTCGGCGGAGCGGCGGATGACGGGGCCGTCGGTGGGCGAGTTGGGGAAGGGGACGGCGAGTTCGAGGACGTCGACGCCTTCCTCGTCCAGGACGAGGGCCAGGTCGGTCAGGCGGGCGGGCGGGTCTCCGGCGTTGAGGAACAGGGCCAGGTGCGGGCGGCCGTCGGCGCGGGCGGCGAAGAACGTGGTGTCAGGCATGGGCGGGGGCCTTGTGGTCGGTGCGCAGGCGGGTGGCCAGGGCGCGGGGGGCGCCGTCGGCCAGGGCGTCCAGGGCGGCGGTGTGGGCGGTGTGCCAGTGGGTGTGGCGGCCCGAGGCGAGGGCGAGGGCGGCGGCGTTGAGGGCGATGGTGTGGGTGGCGGTGGGGCCGGCGCGGCCGGCGAGGGCTTGCAGGAAGTGGCCGGTGAGGTCCTCGGGGTGGGGGGCGAGGTCGGCCAGGGTGCCGTCGGCGGGGGCGATGGAGCCGGCGGGCAGGTGGATGGTGGTGTCGGGGGTGTGCAGGGTGTTGTCGGCGAAGGGCAGGAGTTCGTCGGCGCCGGCGGTGTTGGTGGCCAGCCACACGGCGCGTCCGGGGGTGCGGGGGGCGAGGTGGCGCAGGGCGGGCAGGTCGGTGGCGGCGCTGGCGCCGGTGAGCTGGGCGGTGACGGGCACGGTGGCGAGCAGCGGGCCGAGGGTGTTGAGGAGGCGTCCGAAGGGTTTGAGGGTGAGCGGGAACAGGAGGCGGGCCAGGCGGGTGAGGGCGGGCGGGTAGACGTGGGGGCCGGCGAAGGCGATGCCGTGGCGGGCGAGGTGGTCGGCGGTGGCGGTGTGGGAGGAGGTGAGGGTGATGCCCAGGCGTTCCAGCAGGTCGATGGAGCCGGCGCTGCTGGTGTAGGCGCGGGAGCCGGTCTTGACGACGGGTACGCCCATGGCGGCGGCGGTCAGGGCGGCGGCGGTGGAGAGGTTGAAGGTGGCCGGGCCGCCGCCGGTGCCGACGATGTTGACGCTGGCGGGGTGGGCGGGGCCGGGGTGGGGGCTGCGTTCGGTCAGGGAGGTGGTGAAGGCGGCGAGGGTGTCGGGGGCGGGCAGGCGGGTGGTGAGGGCGGCCAGCAGGGCCGCGGCCTGGGCCCGGTCGCTGTCGCGGGCCGGGCCCGGGGGGCGCTGCTCCAGCTGGTCCCACCACGAGCGCCAGGTGTCCAGGTCGACGTCGTGCCCGGCGAGCAGGGCGGTGAGGGCCGGGTGCACGGGTCAGCCGCCTGCCACGGCGCTGGCCGGGACGGCGCGGCGCTGGGTGATGAAGGCGTCGATGGCGGTGACGGAGCGGAAGTTGTTGGGGTCGAGGTCGGTGTCGTCGACGGGCAGGGCGAAGTGGTCCTCGACCCAGGCGATGAGCTTGAGGACGCCCAGGCTGTCGATGACGCCGTCGGAGAGCAGGTCGTGGTCGTCGGCGAGTTGCTCGGGGGTGACGTCGGGCAGGAACTCCTCGATGAGGAACCGCTTGATCTGGGCGATGTTGCTCATGGCTCGCAACTCCCTTGGGTGTATTGGGGTTTGGTGGGTGTGGTGGTGTGGTCAGGCGGTGGGCAGGACGGCCTTGCGGTCGACTTTGCCGGTGGCGGTCTTGGGCAGCGGGGTGTCGTGGATGGCCAGGCGTTCGGGCACGGCGGCGCGCGGCAGGTTGCGGGCCAGGTGCTCGCGCAGGGTGAGGCTGTTGAGGGCGGAGCCGGCGGCGCGCTGGACGGCGGCGTGCAGGCGTTTGCCGGTCAGCGGGTCCGGGGCGGCGGCGACGGCGGCCTCGCGGACCTCGGGGTGGGCGAGCAGGACGCGTTCGACCTCGGCGGTGTTGACGGCGACGCCGCGGACCTTGACCTGGAAGTCGGCGCGTCCGGTCAGGTGCAGGCGGCCGTGTTCGTCGCGGACGGCCAGGTCCCCGGTGCGGAACCAGCGCCGTCCGGGGCCGGCGCCCTCGGGCTGGGTGGTGAAGCGGCCGGCGTCGCGGGAGCGGTCCAGGTAGCCGGCGGCCTGGAAGGGTGTGGAGACGTACAGTTCGCCGCGGCCGGGGCCGGTGACGGGGGTGCCGTCGGGGGCGGCGAGCAGGGTGCGCACCCCGGGCAGGGGGGTGCCGATGGGCACCGGCAGGGCGGCGGTGGCGTCCAGGCGGTCCAGGCGGTGCAGGAAGCTGTCGTTGGTCTCGGTGCAGCCGTAGATGTTGTAGAGCGCGGCGCCGGGCAGCAGGGCGGGCAGTGCGGCCAGGGTGCGGGCGTCGATGGCGTCGCCGGTGAACGCGGCGTGCTCGACGCTGTCCAGCACCGCCGGGCCTGCCGTCTGGGCGGCGGCCTGGGCGAGGAGGGCGTAGGCGAGGGGGACGGCCTGGAGGACGTGCGGGCGGTGGCGGGTGAGCTGGGCGAGCAGGTGGCGGGCGTTGAGCGCGTGGGCGGGGTCGATGAGCAGGACGGTGCCGCCGGCGGCGAGGGTGGCCCACACGTCCAGCAGGCACAGGTCGAAGTTGAGGGGGGCGTAGTTGGCGACGACGCGGCCGGGCCCGAGGTCGAAGGTGTCGTGGGCCCAGGCGGTGAAGCGGTCGACGGCGGCCTGCGCGAGGGGGACGATCTTGGGCAGGTCGGTGGAGCCGGAGGTGGTGAGCAGGAAGGAGGTGCCGGCGGCGAGGGTGGGCACGGGGGCGGGGCGGGCCAGGGCGGGCAGGGCGGGGGTGTCCTGGCCGAGGGGGGCGAGCAGGTGGCGGGCGCCGGCCTGGGCGAACAGGGCCGCGAGCAGGGCGGGGGCCAGCTGCGGGGAGGGCAGCAGGAAGGGGCGGCGCTCGATCAGGCAGGCCAGGACGAGGGCGATCTGCTCGGGGGACTTGGCGGCGGGCAGGCCCACCGGTTCGCCGGGGGCGAGGTCCAGCGTGTGCAGGCGCAGCCGTTCGCGTTCGGCGGTTTCGGCGAGTTCGCGGTAGGTGACGGCGCGTTCGTGCCACAGGAGGGCGACGGCGTCGGGCCGGGTGCGGGCGTGGGCGGTGAACGCGTCGGGCAGCGACAGCGGTGGCGGGGCCTGCGCGGCGGGTGCGGTGGGTTCGGCGGGCGTGGTGGGTTCGGCGGGTGTGGTCATCGGGGTCTCACTCCCCCGCCGGGGTGAGGGCGGCCCAGCCGGCCTTGACGGCGGTGCCGTCCTGGGTGGCGACGGTGAAGCGCACCACCGTGCCCCGGTCGTAGGGCTGCAGGGTCAGGCGCAGCGGGGTGCCGGGGGTGGTGGGGGCGGCGAAGCGGGCGCCCAGGGCGGTGAGGCGGGTGGGGTCGCCGTCGGCGTGGCGGTCGGTGATCTCCTCGGTGGCGAGGGCGACCAGGTGCATGCCGTGGGCGATGGCGGCGGGGAATCCGGCGGCGCGGGCGGCGTCGTCGTCGAGGTGCAGGGGGTTGAGGTCGCCGGCGGCGTGGGCGTAGGCGGTGACGTCGGCGGGGGTGAGGGTGTGGGTGAGGGTGAGGGGTTCGGTGTCGGGGGTGGTGCCGGGGTGGGCGGCGGGGGTGAGGGTGCCGAAGGGTTCGATGGTGGTGGCGCCGACCAGCAGGGCGGAGGTGGCCAGTTGGGCCAGGGTGCGGGTGCCGTCGGTGAGGTGGGTGGTGAGGGCCAGGCGGGTGCCGCGGGCTTCGCGGCGGGCGGCGGTGACGGTGACGTCGATGTCGACGTGGGTGCCGGCGGTGAGGGGGTGGTGGGTGTGGATCTCCTGGGCGAGGTGGACCACGCCGGTGAAGCCGGTATCGCCCGTGGTCAGGGTGGTGACGGTGTGCTGGGCGAGGGTGTGGGCGAGGACGAAGGGGTGGGCGGGGGCGGCGGCGGTGTCCGGGGCGGGGGGCAGGCCGGTGCGGGCGGCGGTGCGGTAGGCGGCCAGGGCGTCGGCGGTCACGGTGGTGCGGGTGCGGGCGGTGCGGTGGGCGGGCGTCGTCGCGGGCCCGGTCGCGGTCGCGGGTGTGGTCGCCGTCGCGGGTGTGGTCGCGGGTGTGGTCGTGGTCATAGCGGGGTCACCACCAGGGTCGAGTTGTGGCCGCCGAAGCCGAACGAGTTGGACAGGGCCGCGCCGGGGCGGATGGGGCGGGCGGTGCCGTGGACGACGTCGAGGTCCAGGCCCTGTTCGGTGTGCTCGTGGTTGGCGGTGGGAGGGGCGAGGCGGCTGTTCATGGCCTGCACGGCGGCGATCAGCTCGACGGCGCCGGCGGCGCCGATGAGGTGGCCGATGGAGCCCTTGGTGGAGGTGACGGGCACGCCGTGCGGGCCGAAGACGGTGCGCAGCGCGGCGGCTTCGGCGCGGTCGTTGTGCACGGTGGAGGTGCCGTGGGCGTTGACGTGGGCGATGTCGGCGGGGGTGAGGCCGGCGTCGGTGAGGGCGGCGCGCATGGCGGCGACGGCGCCGGCGCCGTCGGGGCGGGGGTTGGAGAGGTGGTAGGCGTCGGCGCTGGAGCCGTAGCCGGCGAGGAGGGCGTAGGGGGTGCGGTGGCGGGCGCGGGCGTCGGCGAGGCGTTCGAGGACGAGGAAGCCGGCGCCTTCGCCCATGACGAAGCCGTCGCGGTCGGTGTCGAAGGGGCGGCTGGCGCGGGTGGGGTCGTCGTTGCGCTGGGAGTGGGCGCCGAGGTTGCCGAACGCGGCGAGGGTGACGGGGGTGAGGGTGGCTTCGCAGCCGCCGGCGATGACGATGTCGGCGCGGCCGGTTTCCAGGAGGAGGGCGGCGTGGCCGATGGCGTCGGCGCTGGAGGCGCAGGTGGTGGCGATGGTCAGGGCGGGGCCGGTCCAGGCCAGGCGCATGGCGATCTGGGCGGCGGCGGCGTTGGGCATGGTGACCAGGGGCATCAGGGGGCTGACGCGCAGGGGTCCGGCGGTGGTGAAGAGGGCGGATTCGCGGTCGCTGGTGGTGCGGCCGCCGACGGCGTTGCCGACGACGATGGCGCTGCGGCCGGGGTCGGGTTCGGGGGCGCCGGCGTCCTGGTGGGCGGCGAGGGCGGCGAGGGTGCCGTAGTGGGCGAAGGGGTCGAGGCGGCGGGCGTCCTTGGCGGGGACGGGGCCGTTGTCGGGCAGGTCGGTGACGCGGCAGCCCAGGCGGACCCGGTGGCGGGCCAGGGCGGGGTCGGTGAGGGCGGTGGCGGTGGGGGTGCCGGTGCTGACGGTGTGCCAGAACGCGGCCGGGGTGTGGCCGGCGGGGCTGACGACGCCCAGGCCGGTGACGGCGATGGGGGGCCGGGTGGGGCGGGCTGCCATGGTCTTGTCCTTTCCGGGCGTTGGGGGCCGGGCCTTCCTTGGTGGCGCCGTCCTGGTCAGATGAGGCCGGTCTGGGCGGCGGCGGTCAGGAAGGCGTCGGCGGCGAAGTCGATGTCGGCGGCGGTGTGGCGGGCGGTGACGGCGATCCGCAGCCGGGCCAGGTCGTTGGGCACGGCGGGGGTGACGACGGGCAGGCCGATGACGCCGGCCTTGCGGCAGGCGGTGGCGTAGTCGTAGGCGGCGTCGTCGGAGCCGGCGATGACGGGCAGGACGGCGGTGGCGGAGTCCATGGTGGAGATGCCGGCGTCGTTGAGGCGCCGGCGCAGGCGCTGGGCCTGGACCTGGATGTGGGTGACGCGTTCGGGTTCGCGGCGCAGGATCCGCAGGGACTCCAGGGCGGCGCCGGTCTGGGCGGGGCCGAGGGCGGCGGAGAACAGGAACGGGCGGGCGGCGTAGCGCAGGTGGCCGATCAGTTCGTGGCTGCCGGCGACCCAGCCGCCCATGGAGGGGATGGCCTTGGAGAGGGTGCCGAGTTTGATGTCGACGCGGTGGCGGTAGCCGAAGTGCTCCTCGATGCCGCCGCCGGTTTCTCCGATGACGCCCAGGGCGTGGGCCTCGTCGACCATCAGGAGGGCGTCGTGGGCGTCGCAGACCGCGCGCAGTTCGGGCAGCGGGGCGATGTCGCCGTCCATGGAGTAGACGCTGTCGACGATGACCAGGCGCACGCCGGTCGGGGAGGCGGCCTTGAGGCGGCGTTCCAGGTGGTCGACGTCGTTGTGGCGGAAGCGGGTGACGGTGGCGCCGGAGAGGCGGCAGCCGTCGACGATGCTGGCGTGGTCGTACTTGTCGATCAGGACGGTGTCGCCCTGGCCGACCAGGGCGCCGACGGTGCCGACGTTGGCGGCGTAGCCGGAGCCGAAGACCTGGGCGCGTTCGCGGCGGGCGAAGCGGGCGACCTCGGCTTCCAGTTCCTCGTGCAGCGGGATGGTGCCGGCCAGGGCGCGCACGCCGTGGTTGCCGGTGCCGTAGACGTCGACGGCGGCCTTGGCGGCGGCCACCACGCGTTCGTCGCCGGCCAGGCCCAGGTAGCTGTAGCCGGACATCATGAGCAGGCGCTCGCCGTCCAGGTCGCAGTAGGCGCTGTCGCGTTCCATGGTGTAGGCGACGAAGCTGTTGCGGCGTGAGGGGTCGGACTCCAGCGCGGCCACGCGGTCCAGGGTGGCGGCGAGCTTCGGCTCCAGGCGGTCCCATGCTCCGGTGGCGTTCACGTGCGGGTCTCCTTCTCGGCGGGGCGCGGCGGGCGCGCGGCGGTTTTGCCGTGCGGTTTGCCGTCGGTTTGCCGCCGGTTGTCCGTCGGCTGGTCGGCGGTTCGTCGTCGGCTTGTTCCGGATTGTTTTCGGTATTTCCCGGCGCGGGGGCGGGTGGTGGTGCTGGGGTTTCCTCCCGGGATAGTCCCGGGGCTTTTACGGGTGGTGCCCGGCGCAGGGGGTGGGGTGGTGTTTCTCGAAGCCTTCACGCGGGGTGCTCAAGGATGACTACATTTCTACGGCAGGATGCGCAAGGCGTCCGCAATAGCCGTGTTCCCGGCCTGCGGTAACGCTCTGACGTGCAGAAACCCTGCGTCCACGACGCATGGACCGGCTGGTGGGTATGTTTTGTCGACCAGTGTTGACACCGTGTGATGCGCCGAATGTATGGTCGAAATCCGCCGAAACCGAACGGCTGGTCGGCGGAATTTCCGGTCCAGGTTTCCCACGCCGTCGGCCCGGCGTCACGGGCCGTCGGCTCCGCTTTGGCTCAAGGGGGTTGGAGCACGTTGAACGGCTTCCGGGAAGACAGTCCGTCCGGCAGATCGGGGGAATTCTCATGCTGATCCGCCTGACAGGACTTGTGACGATCGAGCACGACCACGGCGCCCCGCAGCACCTGTCCAGCGCCCAGGCCCAGGTGGCGTTCGCCCGCCTGGTCCTGGAGCGCTCCGCCGGCACCAGCCGCGACCAGCTGGCCGACACCATCTGGCCCGACGGCCTGCCCGACACCTGGGCCTCCGCGCTGCGCAGCGTGGTCTCGCGGGTGCGGGCCTTCGTCGCCGCCCCCGGCCAGGGCCCGGGCGCCACTCCGCTGATCGCCCAGGGCGGGCGCTACGTCCTGCGGCTGCCCGCGGACGCGGCGGTGGACCTGGAGGCCGCCGCCAGCGCGGTCGGGGAGGCCGGGGAGGCGTACGCGGCCCGCTCCTACGCGGTGGCGCAGCAGCTGGCCGCGGGTGCGATCGCCAATCTGCGCGGCGCGTTCCTGCCCGACCACGAGGGCGAGTGGGCGGGCGGGGTGCGCGAGCACGTGGAGGAGCTGCGGATGTCCGCGCTGGAGACGGCGAGCCTGTCGGCCTCGGCGCTGGGCGAGGAGCACCACGCGCTGCGCTGGGCCGACGAGGCGGTGCGCCGCGCCCCGTTCCGCGAGAGCGCCTACCGCTGCCGGATGGAGGCGCTGGCCGCGGCCGGCAACCGGGCCGAGGCGCTGCGCTGTTACCAGCAGCTGCGCCAGGTGCTGGCGGAGGAGCTGGGCATCGACCCGGCCGCCGAGACCCAGGAGCTCTACCTGGCGCTGCTGCGCTCCCCCGCTCCCGTCGCGCCCGCTGCGGCGGTGGTGCGGCCGGTGGACCCGGTGCTGATGGGGATCTTCGAGCCGCTGGCCCTGGCCCGGCTGGCGCGCCCGGCCGGGCCGCCGGTGCGCGCGGCCTGACGGCCTGTCGGTGGGCGCGCGGCTTGACGGGACTGTCGGTGCGCGCGGCCTGACGGCCTGTCGGTGGGCGCGCGGCCTGGCGGGATCGGCGGTGCGCGCGGTTCGACGGCCTGTCGGTGCGCGCGCGGCTTGACGGCCTGTCGTCGTGGCGGGCGGCCCCCGGCTTCGGGGGGCCGCCCGCCCGCGTGCGCGCACGGGGGCGGGCGGGGGCGGGCGGGGGCGCGGGGGTCGCGGGCACGCCGGGGCGGGCGCGCGCGTGTTGCGGAGGTGTTGCGGTGGGCGTGGCGCACGGCGCGCTCGTAGTAGCGTCGAGGCGCGAAGTCGCGCACGCCGCGCGGCTTTTACCGAACCGGGACGGGGGTCGAGCGTTGGGAAGGGGTGGTGGGTGTGGGACGGGCACGCGTGGCGGCGCGGGTGATCGTGCACCCTGGTGTGGAGGACCTCAGCGTCCAGCAGGTGTTGGAGGCACTCGCGGACCCTGCCCGCAGATCGGTGGTGCGCCGGCTGGCCCACGCGGGCGCCGCGCTGAGCTGCGGCTCCTTTGACCTTCCGGTCTCCCGCTCCACCTCGACGCACCACTTCAACGTGCTGCGCCAGGCCGGACTGCTGCACCAGTACTACGTCGGCACCACCAAGATGAACTCGCTGCGCGCCGAGGAGCTGGAGGGCCGTTTCCCGGGCCTGCTGTCGGCGGTGGTCGCCGCCGCCGACGCCGAGGCCCGCGCGGCGCCCTGACGGCCGGCCCGCTCGCGGCCGGCGGCCGCGGGGCGGGCCGGTTCCGGAAGGCTCGGCCCCGGCGGGGTCAGTTCTGGACGGTGAGGACGATCTTGCCGACCTGGGTGCCGGCCTCCAGGTAGCGGTGGGCCTCGGCGATCCGGTCGAGGCCCTCGAAGACCCGGTCGACGGCGGGGGTGAAGGAGCCGTCCGCGAGCCCGGCGGTGACGAAGGCCTGTGCGCGGCGCAGCCGTTCGTCGTCGCGGGTCACCTCGTGCATGGAGTAGAAGCGGCTGGTGACGGGGGCGAAGGTGTCCTGACCGGGCAGGGGGGTGTCGCGGGGGTCGAGGCGGCCGTAGACGATCAGGCGTCCGCCGGGGGCGATGGTGCGGGCGAGGGTGAGGACGCCGGGGCCGGCGACGGGGTCGAAGACGGTGCGCACGCCGGTGCCGGCGGTGATGGCGTCCACGCGGGCCACCAGGTCCTCCTCGCCGGTGATGACGACGTCGGCGGCGCCGGCGTCCAGGAGTTGCTGCTTCTTGGCGCGGGTGCGGGTGGTGGCGATGGGGACGGCGCCCAGGCGGCGGGCGGTGCGGATGGCCGCCAGGCCGGTGCCGGAGGCGGCGGCGGTGAGCAGGACGTGGTCGCCGGGGCGCAGGTGGCCGTCCTCGGCGAGGGCGCCGTAGGCGGTCAGGTAGGGCATCCACACGGCCGTGCCCTGGACGTCGGTGAGGCCGGCCGGGTGGTGGACGACGGCGCGGGCGGGCACGAGGGCGTGGGTGCGGTAGACGCCGTAGTCGTTCTGGGAGAAGGCCGGGACGGTGTCGACCCGGTCGCCGGCGGCGAAGCCGGTGACGCCCTCGCCGAGGGCTTCCACGGTGCCGGCGGCCTCGTAGCCGGGGGTGGCGGGCAGCCTGGGCTCGTCGAGGTAGGTGCCGGCGCGGAAGAGGGCCTCGGCGCGGTTGAGGCCGATCGCGGTGACGCGGATGAGCAGTTCGCCGGGGCCGGGCACGGGTACGGCGGCGGCTCGCACGGTCAGGACCTCCGGCCCTCCGGTGCGGTCGAAGACGACGGTCCTGGACATGGCGTAACTCCCCTGCTGCGGCGGGCCGGTGGCGGTGCGGCGTGCGGTGCGGCGTGCGGTGCGGCCACTTACGTAACCCGGTGCGCGGGAAACTGTCAAACTTCGACCGGTCTCGGAATAGGGGGCGGTCGGCGCGCGTTGCCGGTGAGTTGACCCCGCGTCAGACCAGCGCCAGGCCCGGGGCCGCGGGGGCTGCGGGGGCGGGTGGGAACCCGGCATGGCGGCGGGCGGGCGGTGTTCGTATCCTTCGGCGGATGGACGCCTTCGCACCGCCGCACGAGCCGCCGCACGAGCCGTACGGGCCCCCGGGCCGGGCCCGCAGACCGTGGCGCTGTGTGCCACCGCGTTCGAAGCGGTCTGGGAGCGAGCGGTCCCGCACCACCTGTACGACGTCTGACGAAGGCCGGCTCCATGCCCGCGCACCCCTCTGCGAGCGTTCAACAGGCCCGCGAAGCCCTGGCCGGCCGGGTGCGCGAGATCCGCGAGGACACGGGGAGCGGGGTCCACGCGGACACGCTGGATGCCGCCTCCACCCTCACCCGGCCCGGCCAGGTCGGTCTGTACGCCCGGGCCTTCGACCGCCTCTCGCGGGGGGCGGTGCGGGGCGCGGCCGTGCGCTCGCTCGTGGCGGGCGCCTTGGCCTGCCTGGACTGACACGGCAGCCGTCAGGCGGTGGCGGCCCGGGCCGAATCGGGCGCGGCGGCGGCGTCGGTGGTCGGCTCGTCCTGCGCCGGGGTCTGCGGCGTGGGGGTGGCCTGGGTGGCGGGGCCCAGGCGGCGGCGCAGCAGGACGGCGGCCAGGGCGGCGAGGGCGAAGCCGGCTCCGGCCCAGGGCAGGTAGCGGGCGCCGGCGGTGGAGACGACGAGGCCGCCCACCGCGCTGCCGGCGGTGATACCCAGGTTGGAGAAGGAGATGAACAGGCTGTTGCCGAACTCGGGTGCGTCCTGGGCGTCGCGGGCCAGCCAGCTCTGGCTGACGACGAGTCCGCCGGAGTGCACCGCGCCCCAGAGCAGGACGCCGGCGGTCATCGGCGCGGGCCAGGGGCCGATCGCGTAGAGCAGGGCGTAGAGGAGGACGTAGAGGGCGGGGAAGGCGGTGACGGTGCGCGGGAGGTCGCGTTCCAGGAGGCGGCCGAAGAGGAGGTTGCCGAGGACCATGACGATCCCGAAGGCCATCAGCGCGGCGCCCACCAGGGAGGCGCTCAGGCCGGTGACGCGTTCCAGGTATTCGGCGAAGTAGCCGTAGACGGAGAACATCGCGGCGAACACGCACACGACGGCCAGGACCGACAGCCACAGCCGGCCCCGGCGCAGGATGGCCAGCTGGCCCCGGTAGGAGGGGCGCCGGCCGGCGGACGCGGTAGGCGTGGTGGGCGCGGCGGGGGCGGTGGGCAGGAGGAGCAGGACGCCCAGGCAGGCCAGCAGGTTGACGCCGGCGCCGAACCAGAACGCGGCGGCCAGGCCCGCGTGTTCGGCGAGGTAGGAGGTGAGCGGCACGCCGAAGGCGAAGCCGACGGTGACGCCGGCGAAGACGGTGGTGGCCGCCCGGGTGGCGCGGTGTTCGGGGACCAGGTTGGCGGCGGTGGTGAGGGCGACGGCGAAGAAGACGGGGTGGAAGAGCGCGGGCAGGATCCGGAAGGCGAACATCACGGCGAAGTCGTCGGTGAGCGCGTACACGGCGTTGGAGAGCGCGAAGACGGCCAGTGCGCCCGCCAGGACGGCCTTGCGGCGCAGGCCGGAGGCCAGCAGGGTGCCGAACGGTCCGGTGGCGGCGACCACGAGGGCGAAGACGCCCACCAGCCAGCCGGCGGCGGAGGGTGTGACGCCGAGGTCCTCGGAGATGCGGGGCAGGACGCCGACGACGCCCATCTCGGTGGTGATGATCCCGAACACTCCCAGGGAGAGTGTCAGGACGGCGGGGCCGGTCTTTCGCATGTGCTGCCTCCGTCCGCCCGGCGCGCGGGGTGTGCGGGCGCACGGCACCCGCCCCCCGCACATGGGGCTACAAATCTAGATAGTTAGATGGAATGGGGCGAAAAGGAAGGGCGCAGCCCGGGCCGCCCCGGCGGGGGCGGTGGGGTGCGCCCCTGAGGGGGCGGGGCGTCAGAGTTCGTCGCGGGCGTAGGCGGCGAACGCGGCGATCGTCGCCTCGTCGCGGCGGTAGAAGGTCCACTTGCCGACGCGTTCGGACACCAGCAGTCCGGCGTCGCGCAGGATCTGCAGGTAGCCGGAGACCACGGACTGGGCGAGCCCGGACTTCTCCCGGATGTCCGTCACGCACACGCCGATGTGGAAGCCCACGCCGCGTTCGCGGTAGTAGTCCTCGTCGAAGTAGCGCTCGGGCGTCTTGAGCCAGCGCAGGAAGTCCGCCCGCGCCGGGTTGGCGAGCGCCTTGTGGACGGCCAGCGGATCCACCGCGTGCTCCCTTCGCCCGACCCTCGACCAGATGACGTATCCAATATTCTAGATGTGAAGAAGCGTGTCAACCCGGGCCGGACGAGGCGGGGGCGGCCCGCATGCCCGCCGCCCCGGCGGCCTGCGGGCCTACGGGCCGGCGTGGGCCAGGGGCGGGGCGATCGCCTGGGCGTCCACGCCCTCGCCCACCCACAGGCCGATCAGGAACGCGGCGGTCGCCTCCAGCAGCCCGGCCCGCTCCAGCCCCCCGCCGCCCACCGGCTCGCAGCCCACGTCCCGCACCAGGCGCCGCACCGTCTCCAGCGCGCCCGGCTCGTCCCCGCACAGCGGGACGGCCAGCGGACGCCCGTCGAACACCGGCGGGCTCAGGCGCCACACGCTCTCGTGGCACAGGTTGAACGCCTTGACCACGTGCGCCCCGGGCGCGCCCGCCGCGATGCGCTCGGCCGCCGAGGGCCCGGCGCCGGTGGCCAGGACGAAACCCGGGGCCACCGGGTTGGTGCAGTCCACCAGCGTGCGCCCGCGCAGGACGCCGGCCAGG
This sequence comes from Kitasatospora sp. NPDC091276, assembly GCF_040684355.1. Classification (NCBI taxonomy): domain Bacteria; kingdom Bacillati; phylum Actinomycetota; class Actinomycetes; order Kitasatosporales; family Streptomycetaceae; genus Kitasatospora; species Kitasatospora sp. NPDC091276. Next base: position 24,523 of record NZ_JBFBFU010000057.1, read on the forward strand.
GCGGCGGCCACACCGGCCGCCGCCGCGTGGGGCACGGCGAGCAGGACGGCGTCCGCCCCGTGCCCGGCCGCCTCCCGCACGCCCCCGGCCCGGGCACCGATCCGCCCGGCCAGGGCCGCGGCCCGGGCGCCGTCGCGCCCGCCCACCAGCACGTCGTGGCCCGCGCGCACCCACTGCCCGCCCAGCGCACCGGCCATGGCGCCGGTGCCGATGATCCCGATCCTCACGATCCCCGCTCCCCTTCTCCCGAACACGCCGACGACATCGACATCGACGATGTCGACGGCATCGACGACGTCGACTGCGCTGACGACACTAGGCACCGGCTCGGGCACCATTCGGTACGTGACCACCGATCAGGACCTCCTCGCCGACTGCCCCGCCCGCCTCGCCTTCGACCTGCTCGCCAACACCTGGAACCCGGTCGTCCTGTGGGCGCTGCGCCACCACCCCCAGCGCCCCGGGCAGTTGCGCGCGCGGATCGGGGGCATCAGCCCCAAGGTGCTGACCGAGACCCTGCGCCGCCTGCAGGCCAGCGGCCTGGTGGAACGCACCGCCCACCCCGGGTCGCCGCCCCGCGTCGAGTACGCGCTCACCGGCCTGGGGGCGAGCCTGCTCACCCCGGTGGGCGCCCTCGGCGCGTGGGCGTTCGAGCACGGCGACGACGTCATGGCGGCCCAGGACCGCGCCGAAGGCCCGGGGCCCGCCGGGGCCGAGAGCGCGGGGCCCGCCGGGGCCTAGGATTTCTCCGGTGCACCGGAGGAATCTGACAGCGGCGGCCGACGGCGGATCCTGGGGCGGCCTGGGCCTGGAGCTCCCCCCTGCCACCGAGCCGGGGCTGCGGCCGCGGACGGCCAACGGGAACCTGATCGTCCTGTCACAGGGTCCGCGGGTGGTGCTCACCGCCAGGATCGACGACGACCGCTGCGGCGTCGAGTACTCCCGCACGGACCACTACCGCTCCCCCCTCGCCCCGCTGCGGGCCGCCCGGGCGCGCGCGGTCGCCGGGCCGGGAGCGCCGTCCTGGTACGCCCGCTGGGCGCACCGCTTCGCCGGCGCCCTGCACGCCCGCGCCGACGGCCCGCTCCACGAGGGGCGGTGGGTGCTCTCCCCGCGGCTCGCCCGCGAGGGGACGGCACCGGCCGCAGGCGGACCGGGCGGCCAGTGGCGCTCCCTGCTGCTCGACGCCCATCCCGACGGCTACGTCGACTGGTTCGACGGCTCCCGGCGGGTCATGCCGCTGCGCCGGATGCCACCGCCCGATGACCCCCGGGTGAAGGCCTGCCGCAAGCAGGCCCGGGAGGGCGTCCTGGCGCCCGTCCTGCTCTGGTGGTTCAGCGGGCTCAACTGCCATGCGGTCCTGGACGGCCACGCCCGCCTCGGCGCCGCGATCGCCGAGAACCGCGAGCCGGCGGTCCTGGTCCTGTCCCGCGCCCCGTCCGAGGAACGGACCAGGGCCCGGACGGACAAGGCCCTGTCGACCTACCGCCTCACCATGTCCCTGCTGGACGGCCCGCATCCGGTGGCGGACCGCCAGGGCCTGGCCTCGGCGGCGGGCCGCCTGCTCGCCACCCAGTTGCACGGCCCCGAGGCCGGCCACGCGCCCACCCGCGCATGGCCGATGCCGTGAGGCCCACCCGCCCGGCTCCGCCCGGCACCGGCCGTTCCCGCCAGGGGCCTTGGCGGGTTCGCGGCCCAGGCGCGGCACTAGACCCGGACTTCGCGGGTCGTTGTTTCAGGTCTGTGGCCAGCGGGTTTGTGTGATGTCGGTGTCGAGGAGGTCGAGGAGGTGGAGTTGGAC
>NZ_JBFBFU010000058.1:0-26060 GCF_040684355.1 Kitasatospora sp. NPDC091276
GCTGCGGGGCGACCTACCGCCCCCGGGCCGTTCCGCCCGGGGGGGACCCCCCCGCCGGCCTGGCCGGGGCGTTGCGCGTCCCGGGCGCCGTGGGCGCGATCCGCGACCTCGGTCGCGGCCCGGCTTCCGGGTTTCGGGGGCGGTCCGCGGAACGGCCTACCGCAGGCCCAGCTCCTTGCGGATGACCGCGTACCACTCCTCCGTCATGCGCCGCGCGGTGGCCTCGTCGAAGACGTTCGCGTCGTACTTGAGGAAGACCTTGAACCCCTCGCCGTCCCGGTAGGACTCGGCGGAGAGGACGTACTCCCCGGCGTAGGGCAGGTCGTCGAACAGCCGCAGGTCCAACTCGCCGGGCGCGGCCGGGGCCGCGTTGGTCAGCAGGTCGGCGCCGTCGAAGTTCTGGAACAGGAAGTTGGTCAGGACCAGCGGTTCGTCGTCCGCGCCCACGGCCCGGGCGATCTCCAGCAGCGGGTAGCAGCCGTGCTCGATGCCGCCGACCACCTTGCGCTGAAGGGACTTCAGCAGCTCGGGGAAGCCGCCGACGGCCGTGCAGCGGATCGGCAGGCAGTTCGCGAACTGGCCGACGACGTCCTGGAACCGCTCCTCGTAGCGGGCGACCGCCGTCATGCCGAGGACCAGGTCGTCCTGCCCGGTCAGCCGGTGCAGGAACCGCACGTACGTCGCGAACAGCACGGTGGCGACGCTGACCCGGTGCTCGCGCGCCGCGTCGGCCAGGGCGGCGGCCAGCGGCGGCGGCAGCTTGACCGTCGCCACGTCCACCCGGGGCATCCGCTTGGGGTCGTACGGCCGGTCGTAGGGCAGCGCGAGCGCCGGTCGATGACCTGCCAGCTCCCGCAGCCAGTAGTCCCGGTGCTGCCGCGCGCGCGGGCCGGCGAGCAGCGCCTCCTCCCAGGCGACGAAGTCGCCGTAACCGGCGCGGCTCAGGCTCCCCCGGCCCTGGTAGGCCTCCTTGAGCGTGCGGATCAGGATCGCCGTGGACGTGCCGTCCAGCAGGATGTGGTGCGCGGTGATCAGCAGCAGGCGCCGCCGCCCGGCGAGGGAGACCAGGTGCGCGCGGACCAGCGGGCCCGTCGCCAGGTCGAACGGGAGGTTCACCAAGTCCCGCAGCCCGGCCAGTTGGGCGGCGCGCTTGGTGGCCGTGAGGTCGACCCGTTCGAAGGACGGCGCCCGGCCCGGGTCGATGTCCATGAACGGCACGCCGTCCCGCTCGCCGAAGACGGCGCTCAGCACCGGATGGATGCCGCTCTGGGCGCGGACCGCCCGCTCCAGGGCGGCTTCGTCCAGCTCGCCGTGGATCTCGAAGAGGAGCGGGAGGTTGTAGGCGGTCGACTCCGGCGAGCGCTGCTGGTCGCGGTACATGGTCAGCTGGCCGCACGAGAGGTTCCACCGCTCGCCCGCCGGGCCGGCCTGGGCATCCGCCGTGGCCGTCGCGGCGGCCCCTGCACCGGCGAAGTGGGCGCACAGGCCGTCGACGGTCTCGACGTCGAAGAGCAGGGTCGCGGAGACGTCGTCACCGAACTCCTCGCGCAGGGCGTTGGTGAGCTGGAGGACCAGGATCGAGTCCAGGCCGTAGTGGGTGAGCGGGGCCGCGGTGTCGATCCGCTCGGCCGGGATGCCGAGCACGGCCGCGGCCTTGTCGAGGATGAGCGCGGACAGGTCGGAGCGCGACGCCGGTGCGGCGGAGGGAGTAGGGGCGGGCGCGTGGCTCGCGGCCGGCGGGGCGGGCGCGGGCTCCGGCCGGGGCGTCGGCACCACGGTAGGCACCGCAGCAGGTACGGCGACAGGCGCCGCGACAGGCGCCGCAGCAGCCGCCGGCCGGGTGACGCCCTTCGGCCTGGTCCCGACCGCCTGCCGGGCCACCCCGTCGCTCTCCGCCGCGATGACCTGCTGTCCCAGCGGCAGCGCCTGCGGCAGCGGGAACACCACCGTCCCGAAGCCCTCCCCCGCCAGCACGTCCCGCCAGTTCTCCGGCGACAGCGCCGGCGAGCCCGGGATCCGCAGCGACCGGTCGTCGAACAGCCACCAGCCTTCCAGCAGACCGAAGGTGACGTGGCTGAACAGGTCGAAGGCAGACAGCTCGTTCAGCAGCAGCCACCCTCCGGCCCGCATCGCGGCCTTGGCGTTGCGCAGGGTGTTGCGGGTGTCCTTGGTCGCGTGCAGCACGTTGGCCGCGATCACCAGGTCGAACCCGCCCTCGCCGACGTCCTGCCCGGCCAGCGGCCGTTCGATGTTGAGCAGTCGGCAGTCCAGGTAGGGCACGCCCGGCCCGTAGGTGGCGCGGGCGTGGTTGAGGAAGGCCTTGGAGAGGTCCGTGTAGACGTACGTCTCGATGCTCTCCTGGTACGGCTTGAGCGCGGCGAACATCCCGGCGCTGGTACCGCCGGTGCCGGCGCCGATCTCCAGGATCCGCAGCCGCGCCCCCGGTTCACGGCGCAGCCGCTCCGACACGACGGCGACGGCGGCGCCGGCCATGGCGCGGTTGAACACGTCCGCGACGTGGTTGTTGCGGTAGCAGCCCTCCACCAGCTCCACCGAACCGCGCGGGAACATGACGTCGGTGGGCCTGGTCCGGCCGGTCACGATGTCCGGCAGCGCCCGCAGCATGGCGGAGGCCAGCCGCAGTTCAGCCTTGCGGTCGGCGTCGGCCGACCAGGACTCGCACTGCCGGTCCCACTGTGCGAGCACGGCCTCCGCGAGCACGCCCGCCGTGGACACGGCCTCCGTCGGCCCGGCCGACACGGTGGCCCGCCGGGCGTGCTCCAGCCAGTCGGCGTACACCGGCAGGATCGCGGTGCGGTCGACGGTCGCCAGCTGGGCCGCCAGGACCTTCGCCAGCCACGGGTCCCGCTCGGTCCGGCGCCACCGCACGACCTCGTCCATCAGGCCGTCCACGCTCTCCGGCGCGAGCAACAGCTCGCCGCGCACCCGGGAGGGCGTCCGGCCGTGCACGGTGACCTGGGTGGCGCGGTCGAAGTTCGCCAGGGTGTTGTGCTGGTTGGTCTTCACGAAGGCCAGCTGCCGCTGTTCGCCGCCGAGCAGGGCGTCCAGGGCGGCGAGCCCCTCGCGCGGCTCGATCGACACCAGGCCGACCCGGCTCAGCCGCTCCCGGTAGAACTCGGAGGTGACGCTCCCGAGGTTGCCCCACCACCCCCAGTTCATGACCCTGACGGGGGTGTCCCAGTGCTGTCCGAGCGCGTGCGCGTAGGCGTCGCTGAAGGTGCAGCCGGCCGCGTAGTTGCCCTGGCCGGCCGCCGTCGTGAAGGACTGCATCGACGACAGCAGCACGGCGAAGTCCAGTTGCTCGCCGTCGAAGACCTCGGCCATCGCCGTCGTGACGTCGACCTTGGCCGCCAGCCCCGCGCGCAGGGTGGCCTCGTCCATCCGGGCGAAGGTGCTGTCCCGCAGGACGAGCGCGGCCTGCACGACCCCGTCGATCCGCGGGTGGCGCTCCTTGACCTCGCCGACGGCTCGGCGCAGCGCGGCCGGGTCCCCGGCGTCGGCGCTGAGGTAGCGGACGGTGCCGCGTCCCTGGACGGAGCGGAGCCGTTCCTCGATGGCCGCGTCGGGTGCGCTGCGGCCGATCCAGGTGACGTGCGCGCCGTACTGCCGCACCACGTGCTGGGTCCAGGCGGTGCCCAGGCCGCCGGCGCCGCCGATCACCACGTAGACGCCGCCCTCGCGGTAGACCGGTTTCGCGGGCGTCTCGCACGGCGCCCAGTGCCGGGCCAGCCACTGGCCGGCCCGTCGGACCCAGGCGTCCTCGGACGAGCGGGCGGGCAGGGCGGTGAGGTCGGCGGGCCAGTCGGGGCCGTCGAGGTCGACGCGCCGGACGGTCCACTGCTCGTACTCGCGCCCCAGGGAGCCGAACAGGCCGTGCAGCCCGGCGTGCGCCGGCTGGACGGGGTCGTCGGCGTGGGTGGCGAGCGCGCGGGTGGTGACCAGCGTGATCCCCAGCGGCCGGGCGTCGTACCCGGCTCCGATCAGCGCCTTGATCAGGCGGAACGCGGCGACGACGCCGTCGTTCTGGGCGGCCGTGTACCCGGCGGCGTCGACGGGGTCGAGCTTGGGCTCGGGCGCCGTCCAGACCAGGTGGTCGACCGGTCCGAGGTCGCGCAGTGCGGCGGTCACCTCCTCGACGGAGGCGGACGGCGGCAGCGGCCAGGTCAGGGCGCCGTCGAGCGGTGTCGGTCCGCCGACGACCAGGACCCGGTCGGTGTAAGCGGGCACGGGCGCGTCGGTCGCGGTGATCGAGTCCCAGACGGGCGCGTACAGCGCGGGTTCGCTCCGGACGGTGCGGCGCGAGGTGTAGCCGGTCAGCCGCACGCAGACCGCGCCGTCGGCGTCGACCAGGTCGATGTCGAGCTTGTCGAGCGGCCCGGCCGCGCCGCCTCGCACCACGGCCCACATCGCCGACTGGCACGGGGCGAACAGGTCGAGCCGGTCCAGGGCGAACGGCACGGCGGTGTCCCGCATGCCGGTGAGGTGGGGCGCGACGGCCGCCTGGATCGCCGAGTCCAGCATCGCGGGCGCCAGCGGTCCGGGCTCCGCCGAGCTGGGCAGGGCCAGTTCGGCGAGGACGAGACCGGAGCCGACGTGTGCCTGCCGGATCGCCCGCAGGCTCGGGCCGTGGTCGATGCCCATCGCCACCAGGGCCTCGTGGATCCGCTCGCCGGACACGGTCTCCCGGCAGTCCGCGCGCAGCGCGGCGAGGTCGACCGGTGCCGGGCGCGGGGCGTCGGACGGCGCGATGGCGCCCTCGCAGCACACGGTGGAGCCGGTGCCGATCTCGAACCGGTGCCCGCCCTGCTCGCTCGCGCGAACCTCGACCCGGACGTCGACCGGGGTGTCCGAGACCTCCAGCGGCTGCACCCACGTGACGTTGCGCATCCGCACCCGGGTGGCGCCCAGCGCCTTGCGGGCGAGGTCGAGGTAGGCGACCGCGGGCAGGAGGTGACGGCCCTGCACCACGTGGTCGCGCAGCAGGCCGTCCGTGCGGGTCAGCGTGACGTTGTTGCCGTTGCCGCTGGCGCCACTGTCACTGCTGCCGTTGCCGTCGGCGGTCGGGGCCCAGTGGCGGTCGCGGGCGAACGGGTAGGTCGGCAGCGGGATCCGTCGGCCCTCGGCGGGCGCCCGGTCCTCGTCGGGCAGCCGGGCCGGGACGGTGCCGTCCAGCACCCGGACCAACTCGTCGCGGTCACGGACCACGCAGGCGAAGCGGTGGGCGAAGCGCTCCCGGCCGACGGCCAGGGTGTAGGCGAGGTCACCGAGGTCGATCGACGCGTGGGCGCGGACGTGGAGCGCCAATCGGCGCCGCTGTTCGAGGAGTTGATCCTCCGTCCGCGCCGAGAGGACCACCACGTGGTCCGTCCGCGGCGCGGCGGCGGTGCGCGCGACGGCGTCGGCGACGGCCGGGGCCTCCTCGATCACCAGGTGCGCATTGGTGCCGCTGGCGCCGAAGGAGCTCACCACCCCGCACCGCGGCACCCCGGCGGGGCTCTCCCAGTCGTGGGTGCGGGTGCTCAGGTAGAACGGGCTTCCCGCCAGCGGGATCGCCTCGTTGGCGGCCTCGAAGTGCAGCGAGGCGGGGATCTTCCGGTGCTTGATCGCCAGCAGCACCTTCAGCACGCCCGCGATGCCCGCCGCGAACTGGGTGTGGCCGATGTTGGTCTTCAGCGAGCCGACCGCGCAGTACTCCGTCCGGTCGGTGCGGGCGCGGAACGCCCGGTTCAGCGCCTGGAACTCGATCGGGTCGCCGAGCTTGGTGCCGGTGCCGTGCGCCTCGACGAGTCCGATCCGCTCCACGTCGACGCCGAACCGCTCGTACACCTCGCCGAGCAGGCTCTCCTGGGACACCGAACTCGGCGCGGTGATCCCGTTGGTGGCGCCGTCCTGGTTGACGCCGCTGGCCTTGATCACGCCGTGGATGTGGTCGCCGTCGGCCAGCGCGTCCGCGAGCCGCTTGAGCACCACGACCCCGACGCCCTCGCCGGGCACGAAGCCGTCGGCGCGGTGGTCGAAGGTGTGGCAGCGGCCGGTCGGCGACAGCATCCCGGCGCGGCCCGCGAGCCGGTACAGCCGTGGCGTGGACTGGAGGAACACCCCGCCCGCCAGCGCCATCGAGGTCTCGCCGGACCACAGGTCCTTGCACGCCAGGTCGATCGCCACCAGCGAGCTGGAGCACGACGTGTCGACGGCGATCGCCTGGCCCTTGAGGTCGAGGAAGTACGACACCCGGCTCGGGATGACCGAGGTCATGTTGCCCCACAGGGTCTGCGCCGGCGCCTCCGGATCCAGCAGCCCCTGGTAGTCGCCGGCCCACGCCCCGACGTAGACGCCGCAGCGCGCCCGGCCCATCCGGCCCGCGTAGCCGGCGTCCTCCAGTGCCTTCCAGGACTCTTCGAGCAGCAGCCGCTGCTGCGGGTCCATCACCGCGGCCTCGGTGCCGGAGATGTTGAAGAACATCGCGTCGAACTCGTCGATGCGGTCGAGGAAGCCGCCCCGGGTGCAGGCGCTCAGGCCGTCGAGGTCGAACCGGGTCGCCTCGGTGACCAGGTCGTCGCCGTCGGCCAGGTGCGTCCAGAGTTCGTCCAGCGAGTCGGCGCCGGCGAACCGGCCGCTCATGCCGATCACCGCGATCGGTCCGCGCTCCGCGCTCCCGGTGCCGCTGTGCGGCTGCCCGGCCGCCACGGGCCGTACGGGCTGCACGACCGGTGGCGGGGCGCTCTCCCGTTCGTCGGCGGGCTCCGTCGCTCCCTCCGTGTGGACGATGACGCCCCGGTACTCGGCGAGCAGGTGCTCGGCCAGCCGGTCGGCCGTGCTGAAGTCGAAGACCACGCTCGTCGGCAGGTCCAGCGTCAGCGCGCCGTTGAGCTGGTCCACCACACGGATCGCCAGGATCGAGTCCAGGCCGTAGTCGGCGAACGCCAGCCCGCCCTCGACCTCCTCGACCTCCATCGCCAGCGCGCGGGCGATCTTCTCCCGCACCACGGCGGGCACGATCTCGTCCAGTCCCCTGTGCGCGACGGCGGGTTGGACGATCGGCGCCGCGATCGGTGCCGCGACCGGCGCGGGCGTCGGCACGGGCTCGGGTACGGCCGCGAGCGCGGGTGCCGGCGCCTGCCGGGTCAGGTCGCCGATCCAGAACCGCTCCTTGGCGAACGGGTACGTCGGCAGCGACACCACCCGGCGCGGCGCGCCCTGGTGCAGGCGCTCCCAGTCCACCTCGGTACCGGCAGCCCACAGCGCCGCGAGCTTGGACAGCTTGCCGGCCGCGATCCACTGCCGGACCAGCAGTTCCTGGAGGTCGCCGTCACCGGCGATCTCGGCGAGCAGTCCGCCGGATTCCCCGGCGGTGCCCCGGTGCCCCCGGCCGGCCCGCAGGGCCGCCCTCAGCTCCGCCATCGACGAGACGGCGACCGCGTACCGCTCGGCCATCGCCTCCCGCCCGACCTGGAGCGTGAAGGCCAGGTCGGCGAGGGCGGTGTCCGGGTTGCGGTCGAGGAATCCGGCCAGCCGGTCGACGGACGCGGTGAGCTGGTCGGGAGTCCTCGCGGAGAGGACGACGACGTGTTCGGCCTGTTCGGCCTGTTGGGGTTGTCGGGCTTGTTCGGCGCCGTTGTTCGCGCCGTCGGTGGGCTGCACGGAATACTCCTCGACGATCACGTGTGCGTTCGAGCCGCCGGCACCGAAGGAGGACACCGCCGCGATCCGCGGGCCGTCGGAGTGCCACGGGCTCAGTTCGCGCTGGACCCGGAACGGGGTCCGTTCGAAGCTGATGTTCGGGTTGAGCTGTTCGGCGTGCAGGCTCGGGACGAGTTGCCGGTGCTTGAGCTGGAGCAGGACCTTCGTCAGGCCGGCCACCCCGGCCGCGGCCTCCAGGTGGCCGATGCCGGACTTCACCGAGCCGATCGCGCAGAACTGCCGCTCCGCGGTGTCCTGTTCGAAGGCCTTGGTCAGGCCCGTGATCTCGATCGGGTCGCCCAGTTCGGTGCCGGTGCCGTGCGCCTCGACGTAGCCGACCTGCCGGGCGGAGACCCCGGCCTGGTCCAGCGCCCGCCGGACGACATCGGCCTGGGCCACCGGGCTCGGCACGGTGTAGCCGGTGGAACGGCCGCCGTGGTTGACGCTGGAGCCCCGGATCACCGCGAGCACGCGGTCCCCGTCGGCCACCGCGCGGGACAGCGGCTTGAGCAGCACGCACCCGACGCCCTCACCGGGCACGAACCCGTGGCCGCCGGTGCCGAAGCTGCGGCAGTGCTGGTCGGGCGAGAGCATCCCGGAGCGGCACAGCTCGACGTAGTCCAGCGGGTGCGCGTAGAGGTTCACGCCACCGGCGATCGCCACCTCGCAGGCACCGCGCCGGAGTTGTTCGCACGCCTCGTGGATCGCGGTCAGCGAAGCCGAGCACATGGTGTCGATCGTCAGGCTCGGCCCGCGCAGGTCGAGCAGGTAGGAGGCGCGGGCGCTCAGCGAGGCGAACGACAGGCCGGGCACCACGAGTTCGCCCGAGGGCAGCCGGCCCACCTCGTGCCGGGCGTGGCCGACCTTGGTGACGCCCGCGAACACCCCGACCCCGTGGCCGTGGCGCTCGGCGAGGCGCGCCCTCGTGTACCCGGCGTCCTCCAGCACCTCCCACGCCGCCTGCACGAACAGCCGCTCCTGCGGGTCCATGGCGTAGGCGTCGCGCGGGGCGATGCCGAAGAACCGGGGATCGAACGCGGCGAAGTCGTCCAGGAAGCCGCCCCACTTGCTGTAGCTGCGGCCGGTGGCCACCGCCGTGTTGCGGTCGGGCTCGAAGAAGCCGTCCAGCGACCAGCGGTCCACCTCGCGGACGCAGTCGCGGCCCGCCGTGAGGTTCTCCCAGAACTCGTCCAGGTCGGCGGCGCCCGGGTAGCGGCCGCTCAGCCCGATCACCGCGATCGGCTCGTCGGCGCCGGGCGCCGGCCGGTCGGGGACGGCGGTCGGCCGAGCGCTGGTGGCCCGCTGTTCGGCAGTCGCCGCCGGCTGGTCGCCCGCCACCGGCTGGTCGGCCGTGGCCGCCTGCGGGCGCGCCGGTTCCCGCTGGAGGCCGGCGAGTTGACCGGCCACGGCCCGCAGGGTCGGGTGCTCGTAGAAGATCGTCGAGGAGACCTCGGGGTAGGTCCGCACCAGCTCACGGTTGAGCTGGATGACCATCACCGAGTCCAGGCCGATGTCGACCAGCGGGCGGTCGGGGTCGACCGCGCCCGGGGCGAGCCCGCTGACCTCGGCGAACAGGGCGAGGAGGTGGCCGAGGACGTTCGGGTCGGCGCCACGGACGGGAGCCTCCGGAACGGGAGCCGTCGGTGCGGGAGTTGTCGGCGCGGCGGCCGGGGCCGGTGTTCCGGTCGGCACCCGCGTCGGGTCGCCGTGGTGCACCCACACCTGGTCCGCCCCCGCGTTCCAGGCGTCGACCAGCGCCGTGAGCCCGGATTCCGTGGGCATCGGCACCAGCCCCCGGTCCTCCCAGAGGTAGGCCCGGGTCCGCTCGCCGACCTGCATGCCGCCGTCCTCCCACAGCGGCCAGGCGATGGACAGGGTGCGCCCGCGGCGCAGCCCCTCGGCGACCCGCGCGTTGCGCACGGCGGCGAACTCGTCGAGGAAGGCGTTGGCGGTCGCGTAGTCGGACTGCCCCGGGTTGCCGGTGACGGCGGCGCCCGAGGAGAAGGTCAGCACGAACTCCAGCGGGCAGTGCCCGGTGGCCCGGTCGAGGTGCACGAGGGCGTCCACCTTGGTCGCGAGGACCTCGTCCCACTGCTCGGCGGTCTTGTCCGCGAGCAGCGAGTCCCGCACCACGCCGGCGGCGTGCACGATGCCGGTGACGGCGCCCGCCTCGGCGACCAGGTGCCGCACCTCCTCCCAGCGGGAGACGTCGGCGCGCACGTACCTCGCGTCCGCGCCGGTCTGCCGCAGCTCGGCGAGCAGGCGGTCGATCCGGCCGTCCTGCGGCGAGCGGCCGGCCAGTACGACGGTCGGCCGCCGGACGTCGGCGGCGATGCGCCGGGCCGTCGAGGCGCCGATCCCGCCGGCCCCGCCGGTGATCAGGTACACGCCGCCGTCCCGCCAGGGCTTGCCGGAGGCCGTTCCCGCACCCGGGCCCGGGAGTTCGGCCGGGGCCCAGCTGCGCGTGTGCCGGACGCCGTCGCGGTAGAGCACCAGGTCGTCGGCGGCGCGGGCGTTCTCCGCGACGGCGGCGGCCAGGTCGGTGCCGTGGACGCCGTCGACGCCGATGACCTGGCCGACGATCCGCGGGTTCTCCTTGGTGACGGTCCGCAGCAGGCCCGCGAGAGCGAGGTCCGCCGTGACGACCTGGACGAGCGTGGTGCCGTCCCGGGCGTCGAGGCCGCGGACGGTCTCCAGCAGTTGCCACGACAGGTCGCGGAACCGGCTCTCCGGCCGCTGCTTGGCCGTGTCGAGGCGGATCGCCTCGGGTACCTCCCCGTCGACCCCACACAGCACGACGACGCGCCGGTCGTACCGGCCGGTCGCGGCGACGGGCGTCGGCGTCCAGCGGGCGGTCAGCAGGGTCGTGCCGCTCTCCTGCCGGGTGCCGGGGGCCCAGAAGCGGTCCCGGGCGAACGGGTATCCGGGCAGGTGCGCGCGCCGGGGCGTGCCGTCGCCGAGCAGCGAACGCCAGTCGACGGCGCCCCCGCCGACCCACCGTCCGATCGGCTCCGGCTCGGCTCCGCGCTCGCCGGTGGCGACGAACGCCCGGAGCCCGTCGACGAGTTCGGAACGGGACGAGACGACCCAGCCGACCCGTTCCGCCATCTCCTCGCGGCCGACCTGGAGGCTCCACGCGACGGACCGCAGCGACACCTGCTCCGACTCCGGGGACTCCAGGTAGGCGAGCAGGCCCCGGGCCCGGTCGGTCAGCTGCCGGGCGGTGCGGGCCGACAGCGGCACCGCGACCGGCCCGCCGTCGCCCTCCCCGTCCCGGTCGCCGCGTACGTACTCCTCGACGACCACATGGGCGTTGACGCCGCCGAACCCGAAGCTGCTCACCCCGGCACGCCGCGGCGCGGGGCCGCCGGCACCGCTGCGGGGGCGCGGCCAGGCCTCGTTCTCCCGCACGATGTGGAACGGGCCGCCGGCCAGTTCGATGTACGGGTTGACCTCCTGGAGGTGCTGAGTCGCGGGCAGCACGCCGTGCTTGAGCGCGAGCAGCACCTTCAGCAGCCCGGCGATGCCCGCGGCCGACTCCAGGTGGCCGATGTTGGTCTTGACCGAGCCGAGGCCGCACGCCCCGTCGTCGCTGCGGCCCAGCCGGCGGAACGCGGTGCGCAGCGCCCGGACCTCCACCGGATCGCCGAGGGCCGTGCCGGTGCCGTGGGTCTCGATGTAGCCGATGGTGTCCGGGTCGAGGTCGCCGACGGCGGCCGTCACCAGCTCGGCCTGGGCGTCGGCGTTCGGCGCGGTCAGCGAGTTGGCCCGGCCGCCGTGGTTGTACGCGCTGCCCCGGATCACCCCGAGGATCGCGTCACCGTCGCGCTCCGCCGCCGCCAGCGACTTGAGCACCACCACCCCGACGCCCTCGCCCCGGACGTAGCCGTTCGCGCCCGCGTCGAAGGTCTTGCAGAGGCCGTCCGGGCTGAGCATGCCCGCGCGGTGCGCGCTGACGAAGGTGTCCGTGCTGAGCAGCACGTTGACCCCGCCCGCGACGGCCAGGTCGCAGGTGCCGGAGCGGATCGCCTCGATCGCGCGGTGCACCGCCACCAGCGAGCTGGAGCAGGCCGTGTCGATCGGCTCGCTCGGGCCGCGCACGTCGAGCAGGTAGGAGATGCGGTTGGCCAGGATCGAGTGCGTGGTGCCGGTCGAGGTGAAGGCGTCCGGTCGCACGCCGAGCGTGGCGAGCAGCGTCGCGTAGTCGTTGCCGGTGACGCCGATGAACACGCCCGTGTTGGTCGGCAGGTCGGCGGGTCGGTACGCGCTGTCCTCCAGCGCCTGCCAGACCGTCTCCAGGACGAGGCGGTGCTGCGGGTCCATCAGTTCGGCCTCGCGCGGCAGGATGCGGAAGAAGCCGGCGTCGAAGGCGTCGACGTCGTCCAGGGCTCCGATCCGTTGGGGGAAGTCCTGGGCCTCGATGGCTTTGCGCTGCTCCTCGTCGTAGCGGTGCAGCGGGAACGCGGTGACGGAGTCCTCGCCCGCCAGCAGGTTCGCCCAGTACTCGTCCAGGTCGCGGGCGCCCGGGAAGCGCCCGGCCGCGCCGATGACGGCGATCGGCCGGCGCGGGTCGGGCCCGGTGCGGACCGGCTCCGACTCCGACTCCGGCTGGGGCTGGGACTGGGGCTGGGACTGGGGTTCGACCTTGATCTTGACCCCGGCCTCGGCCTTCACCTCGGCCTTCACCTCGGCCTTCGCCGTGGCACCGTGCTCGTCGACCAGGTGGGCGCCCAGCGCCTCCAGGGTGCTGACGTCGAAGAACACCGCCGGGCTGACCACGACCCCGAACCGCTCGTGGATCTCCTTCGCGAAGGTCACCAGCGAGATGGAGTCGAAGCCGAACGCGTCCAGTCCGGTAGCCGGGTCGAGCTCCTCCGGCTCGAACTTGAGGATCTCGGCGGCGATGGAGCGCAGGACGTCCACGACACCCGACACCGCCGACACCGCTGGTACATCCTGCTCAGCCGGTACGACCGGCTCCCGCTCTCGCACCGGGCGGGCCTGCGGCGCCGGACGATCGCCCGGCGCCACCCCTCCGGTACCGCGCCGCACCCCGGCCAGCTCCCCGACGACCTCGCCCGTGCCCCCGAGCAGCAGGATCCGGTCGTCGCCGAGGACCACGTGCGTGACCGGCGAACCGGCCCGCACCCGGATCTCCCCGACCTGGTTGAGCGCGACCAGGGTCCAGTCCGGCGCCCCGGCGCGCTTGGCCTCCCACTGCACGCCCTGGGCGATCGCCGCGAGCACGAACGGCTCGACGGTGACGTTGCGCCGGACGTGGTCCTGCTGGAACGCGGGACTGCCGATGGTCAGCACCGTCCGGCCGTCCGGCGCGCGGAACACGCCCTCGACCGCGCACGAGGCCGGCTTGTAGTCCAGCCCGCCCTCGGCCAGTTCGGCCAGGAACTGCTCCCGGGTGAGGACCTCCCGCAGTCCGGCCGGCTCGACCCGGCCGGACGGCGCCGTGGCCGCCCCCCGCACGGTGAACTCGACCGCCGCCGTCCCGTCCCCGGTCCGGACGGTGCCGTGGCCGTCGGCGAACTCCGTGACGAGCCGCGTGGTCGTGGACCAGTCGACCGGCCGCAGCACGCGCAGGTCGTGGACCGACGCCTCGGCGGCGAACCCGCTGACCTTCGCGGCGGCCAGCGCGAGGTCCACCACGAAGGTGGGCACGATGGTCGGCGCCTTGGCCAGCCGGTAGCCGTAGTCGAGCAGGTCCGTGAGGTGGACGTCCATGGCGTAGCGCAGGCCCCGGACGTCGGATTCGTTGCGCCCCAGGAAGGGGTGCAGCCGCTCGCGCAGCGCCAGCGGGGCCAGCACGGACGGTGCGCCGTCGGTCTGCTCGATCCAGCAGCGCACCTTCTCGAACGGGTAGGCGGGCAGCGACACCCGGCGTGCCGTCGGCAGTTGGTCCCAGTCGACGCTCTTGCCGCCGGCCCAGGTGGCGGCGAGTTCGTGCGCGGGCAGCTCCCGCCGCCCGGCCAGGTAGCCGTCGACGGCCGCCAGCGCGGACCGCCGGTCCCCCGCCACGAACGCCCAGCGGTGCGGCAGTTCGTTCTTTCCGACCCGCAGGGTGTACGCGATGTCGGGGAGGTCGGCCTCCCGCGCCCCGGCGAGGTGGTCGCGGAAGACGGCCAGGTAGCGCCCGAGCGCGGCCTCGTTCATCGCCGAGAACACGAACAGCTGCTCACCGAAGGGCTCTTGGCGCACCGGCCGTTCGGGGTACTCCTCAAGGATGATGTGCGAGTTCATGCCGCCGGCGCCGATCGAGGTGATGCCGGCCCGCCGGGGGTGGGTGACCTGGCGGCCGTCCACCTCGGTGACCATCGGCTGCCAGTCGGCGAGCTTCTGCTGCACCTGGAACGGGGTGTCGGCGAAGTCGATGTCCGGGTTGAGCTCCGTGCTGTGCAGGGACGGCGCCAGCTTGCCGTGCCTCAGTTGGAGCAGCACCTTCGCCAGGCCGATCATGCCGGCCGCCGCGAGCAGGTGCCCCATGTTGGCCTTGACGGACCCGAGGGCGCAGAACTGGCGGTCCTCGGTGTACTTGCGGAACGCCGACGTCAGGGCGCGGACCTCGATGGGGTCGCCCAGCGCGGTGCCCGAGCCGTGCCCCTCGACGTAGCCGATCGTCCTCGGGTCGACGCCGGCGTCCTCGATCGCCTTCTGGATCGCGTGCGCCTGCATGCCCGGGTTCGGCACGGTGAAGCCGTTGCGCGTCCCGGCGTTGGACAGGGCGGTGCCCTTGATCACGGCGTACACGTGGTCGCCGTCGCGCTCGGCGTCGACCAGCGGCTTGAGCACGACCGCGCCGACGCCCTCGCCGAGGATGGTGCCGTCCACGCCGTGGCCGAAGCTGCGGATCACGTCGGAGGTGCCGGTGGTGAAGTGCTCCTCCGAGGAGGTGATCAGGTTGTACGGGTGCAGCATCAGGTTGACGCCGCCCGCGACGACCATCCGGCACTCGCCGGCCCGCAGCATCTGCACGGCCTGGTGCACGCACGTCGACGAGGCGGAGCACATGGTGTCCAGGAAGATCGACGGCCCGGTCAGGCCGTAGAAGTAGGACAGCATGTTGGGCAGCGTCCCGGTGTAGCTGCCGCTCTGCGGCGCGCCCCTGGTCAGGCTGTTCTGGAAGCCGTACAGGTTGTAGTGGTTGCTCATGGTCCCGACGAGCACGCCGACGTCGCCCTGGTAGCGGCGGTGGATGGTCTGCCGCGAGTAGCCGGCGTCCTCCAGCGCCTCCACGCCCGACTGGAGGAACAGCCGCACCTCCGGGGACATCTGCTCGGCCTCGCGCTTGGAGATGCGGAAGTAGCGGGGGTCGAACTTGTCGAGGTCGCGCAGGAAGGTCCCGGTCCGGATCACGCTCTTGCCGCGGACGGACCGGTCGCTGTCGTGGATGGCCTCGTGGCCCCAGCGGTCTGCGGGCACTTCCTCGAAGGTGTGCCGGCCGTTCTCCAGCAGCTCCCACAGCTCGTCCATCGTGTCGGCGCCGGGGTAGCGCCCGGACACTCCGATGATCGCGATGTCGTGCCGGTCGTCGCGCGCGGGTTCGCGGACCACGGTGACGGCGGACGCGGCCGGGGCCTCGAACCGGGCGGCCGGGGCCTCGGGCTGGACCGCGGGGGCCTCGGTCTGAACGACCGGGGCTGCCGAGGCTTCCGGGGTCTCCGCGGTTTCCGGGCTTTCCGGGGTTCCGGCCGGACCGGTCGCCCCCAGCACCGCCTCCAGCTGCGCCCGCCTGGTCTCCACGAAGTGCGCGGCCACCTCGGCGATGTTCAGGTACTCGAAGAAGATCGTCTTGGACAGCGGCCCGAACACCTTCTCCAGCTGGGCGGTCACCCCGAGGATGCTCAGCGAGTCGATGCCGTACTCGATGAGGTTGGTGGCCGACTCGATGTGCTCCGGGTCGTGCCGCAGGACCTCGGCGACGACCCCCCTGAGCAGTTCCTCGGTGCGCCGCAGCAGGTCGCCCTCGCCCGCGCCGCCTGACGGAACAGCGGACGAGGCGGTGGCCGGGGCCACGGGGGCCGGGGCCGCCCGGCGTTGCGCGGCCAGGGTGGCCTTGGCGCCGTAGGCGACGACGAGGTGCGCGGGGGCGTCGGCGAGCAGGGCCCGGCCGAAGGCGCGCAGCCCGTCCTCGGTGGGCAGGTCCTCCCAGCCGCGCTCGCGGCGCAGGGAGTCGCGGGTGACCTCGTCCAGCGTCATGCCGCCGTCGGCCCACAGCGGCCAGCTGATCGCGACGGTCCGGCCGCTGCGCTCGCCCGCGTCGACCAGCGTCCGGCGGTGCCGGGCGAAGGCGTCCAGGAAGGCGTTGGCCGCCGAGTAGTCGGACTGCCCCGGGCTGCCGTAGACGCCGGCGACCGAGGAGAAGAGCGCGAAGAACTCCAGGTCGAGGTGGCGGGTGGCGGCGTCGAGGTTGAGCGTGCCGCGGACCTTCGGCGCCGTCACCAGGCGGACGTCGGCCAGGTCCTTGCGCAGCAGGTACTGGTCGCGCAGCAGGCCGGCCGCGTGCACGACGCCGTCGAGCGACCCGTGCTCGCGCACGATCGTGTCGACCGCGGCGCGCACGCCTGCGGCGTCGGCGACGTCGACCGGCAGGTAGTGCGCGTCGACCCCTTCCGCGCGCAGGGCGTCCACCGAGCCCGCCGGGGAGCGTCCGCTCAGGACGACCGTCGCCCCCGCGCGGCCCAGGTAGCGGGCGAGGTGGCGGCCGATGCCGCCCAGGCCGCCGGTGACCCAGTAGACGCCGCCGGCCCGCAGCGCGGGCACCTGCGGTCCGGCGTCCAGTCGCGTCTCGACGGGCTCCAGCACCTGCCGGGTGCCGTCGGCGGTGTAGCGGACCTCGGTGTCGGCGGAGTCGTCGGCGCACTCCTCCCGCACGATCCGCGCGAGCTGCTCGGCGGAGGCCGCGTCCAGGCCGGCGACCCGGACGACCCGGCCCGAGACGAGCGGGTTCTCCAGGGCGACGGTGCGGAACAGGCCCGCCAGCGGTGCGTGGAAGTGGGCCGGCACCCGGGCGTCGACCAGGGCCACGAAGCGGTGCCCGGTCCGGGGAGAGGACGCGAGCACCTGCTGGACCTCGGCGAACACCTGCTCGGTCGCGGCGTCGACGCCGTCGGCCGGGCTCGCCCGGGTGATCTCCGGCAGGGTCAGGAGGTGCGCGGTGCGGGTGGCGCCGCCGTCCGCGTCCAGCGGCCGGTCGGTCCACCGGGTGGTCGCCGTGACGACGCGCGGGCCCGCGTCGGTGGTGCGCTGGGCGAGCCCCCGCAGGCTGGCGCTGATCACGCCGTCGCCGTCGCACAGGTCGATGTCGAAGGTGGTGAGCGCCCCGGAGCCGGCGCTGCGTCGCACCCAGGCCCAGGTCTCGGCGGGGCAGGGCCGGTACACCTGGAGCTCGTCGAGGGTGAAGGGCAGCGTCGGGCCGGCGGCGGCGCCCGTCAGGACCACGGAGGTCTGGAAGGCGGCGTCCAGGACGCTCGGCGGCAGCACGCAACCGTCGGCGCCGGTGGTCCGGATGCGGGCGATCGCCTCGTCACGGCCCAGCCGGAGCCCGCGCAGCGCGCGCATGGCCGGGCCGTACTCCAGGCCCTGGGCGCGGAAGGCGGCGTAGACCTCGTCGGTGCCGCGGGTGGTGCGGCAGGCGGCGCGCAGGGCGTCCAGGTCCAGCGGCGGCGGGTCCGGCAGGGTGACCAGTCCGGCGGTGCCGGTGCTGTGGACCGTCTCCCCCTGCCGGAACTCGAACGCGATCGCGTCCTCGCGCGGCGTCAGCGCGAGGTCGATGTCGACCGGTTCGCCGACGACGATCGGCCGCAGCCACGCGAGGTCGCGCAGCCGGACGGCCCCCTCCCGGGCCGCCGCGCGCTCCACGGCGGCGCGCGCCATCTCCAGGTACGCGACCGCGGGCAGCACCCGCCGGCCGCGGACCAGGTGCGAGGCCAGGAAGGGCTCGGCGCCGGTGAACGTGGAGGTGTAGCGCTGCTGCGCCAGGTCGGAGGTGTTGCGGTGGACGAGCGGGTGCAGCAGCACGGCGCCCGGCGCCTCGGCCGGCGGCGTGACGTACCAGTGCCGGTCCCGGGCGAACGGGTAGGTCGGCAGCCGGACGCGACGCGCCCCGGGATGCCCGGGCCAGTCGGCGCCGCCCCCGTTCGCCCAGTCCTGCGCCGCCGCGACCAGTTCGGCCCCGGCCCCGGCGGGGTTGCGCACCTCGCCGTCCGCGACGGACTCCAGCGCGGCCGCGAGCTGCTCCCGGTCCGAGACCAGGAACACGGCCCGGACCCGCATCGCTTCGCGGCCGACCTGGAGCGTGTGGGCGATGTCGGCCAGCGCCTGGCGCGGCCGCAGCGGGGTCTCCGGTGCCAGCAGGTGGTCCCGCAGGCCGCCCGCGAGCACCCGCAGCCGCTCCAGGTTCTTCGCCGACAGCGGGACGACGTACGGCCCCGCGGGCTCGGCGGTGCGGTCGGCCGGCCCGCCGAGGTGCTCCTCCAGCAGCACGTGGGCGTTGGTCCCGCCGAACCCGAACGAGCTGACGCCGGCCCGGCGCGGCACCCCGTCGCCGCCCGGCCACGGCCGGGTGTCGCCGACGATGTAGAACGGGCTGCCGTCCAGGTCGATCAGCTGGTTCCTGGTCCGGAAGTTGACCGTCGCCGGGAGGGTCCCGGCGGCCATCGCGCCGATCACCTTGACCACGCCGGCCACGCCCGCGGCCGATTCCAGGTGGCCGATGTTGGTCTTGATGGAGCCGATGCCGGTGCTGTCCGGCCGCGGTGACGTCCCGTGGGCGTCGTGCAGGCTCTGGAAGGCGCGTTTGAGGCCGACGATCTCGATCGGGTCGCCGACCGGCGTGCCGGGACCGTGGGCCTCGATGTAGCTCACCGTCTCGGGCGTCACACCGGCGCGGGTGTAGACGTCCTCGATCAGCGCGGCCTGGGCGGCCGGGTTGGTGACGGTCAGCGAGTTGGTCTTGCCGCCGTGGTTGGTGCCGACGCCCTTGATCACCGCGTGCACGGGGTCGCCGTCCGCCAGTGCCCTGGCCAGCGGCTTGAGCAGCAGGACGGCGCCGCCCTCGCCCCGGACGAAGCCGTCCGCGTCCTGGTCGAAGGCGTGCGAGCGGCCGGTGGGCGAGAGCATGCTCGCCTTGCTGAACGCCACGAACAGCTTCGGCGACCAGCACAGGTTCACGCCGCCGGCCAGCGCCAGGTCGCAGTCGCCGTTGTGCAGGGCGGCGACGGCCTCGTAGAGCGAGACCAGGGAGCTGGAGCAGGCGGTGTCGTTGGCGATGCTGGGGCCGTGGAAGTCGAAGTAGTAGGACAGCCGGTTGGCGACGATCGAGTAGGCCGTGCCGGTCGGGAAGTAGGCGTCGGTCGGCACGTCGTCGCGTTCGATCAGCTCGGCGTAGTCGCCGTGGCACAGGCCCATGAAGACGCCCGTACGGCTGCCCGCGAGTTCGCCCGCCCGGTAGCCCGCGTCCTCGATGGCCTTCCAGGCCAGCTCCAGCGCGAACCGCTGCTGCGGGTCCATCGTCTCCGCCTCGCGCGGGGAGATGTTGAAGAAGGCGGCGTCGAAGCGGTCGGCGTCCTCGACGAACCCGGCCCAGACGCTGTACGTCTTCTCCTCGCCGCCGCGCGGATCGCCGAAGTAGCGTTCCTTGGACCAGCGTTCGGCGGGCACCTCGGTGATCAGCGAGCGTCCGGCCGCGAGGTGGTCGAACAGCTCGACGAGGGTGTCGGAGCCGGGGAACCGCAGGGCCAGCCCGATGATCGCGATGTCGTCGGTACTCATCGGCTCTCCCCCACTCGCTGCACGGCACGGCGGTTGTCCACGGTCACCCGCAGGTTCAGCGCGGCGCTCGACGCGCCGGCCGGCGCCGTACCGCTGCCCCGCACGAACTGCTGGTGGAGCACGGCGGTCGTCAGCAGGTAGAGGAAGGTCTGGTCCTCCTTGGTGCTGACCTCCTCCACCGGCGAGGTCATGACCTTGTCGACCAGGCGCCGGGCGAACTTCGCGTCCAGGCAGCCGATCCCGGCCAACTCGTGGTCGGACAGCAGCAGTTCCAGGTAGTCCGGGCGGCTGTCCTTGAAGGCGGCGCTGCCCGGCGCGCGGTAGGGCTGCTTGGGGCGGCTGGTGGTCCACTCCGGGAGCTCGGCGCGGAACGCCTTCTTCAGGATGGCCTTCTCGACCTGGCCGTCGTCGTAGCGCAGGTTCACCGACGCGGCCGCACGCACCACCGCGGGGTCGAGGAACGGGCAGCGGTTCTCCACGCTGTGCGCCAGCGCGGCCCGCTCACCCTGCGTGGACAGCAGGAATCCGGGCAGCAGCGTCTTGTACTCCAGCCACTGCGCCTTGTGCATCGCGGGCATGTCCGGGTAGCCGGGAGTCCCGGCGACGAGGTCGAGCAGGTCGGCGAACGGGTCGATCCGGTCGGCGAGCAGCCGGGCCGCGAACCTCCCGTTCTGGTACCGCATCTCGTGGGAGAACAGGCCCGGCAGCCGTTCCACCGAGAACTGCTGGTACAGGCCGAGCAGATGGGCCTGGTGGGCGGAGCCGAAGTGCTCCAGCTCCGGGTGCAGGCCGGCCAGCCGGGTGCGGCGCTCGCCGTCGGTCAGCTCGTTCCACCGCGCGCGCAGCAGGGTCTCGCGGAACAGCGAGTAGCCGAGGAAGGCCTCGTCGGCGCCCTCGCCACTGAGGATGGTCTTGATCCCGGCGTCACGGACGTGCCGGGACAGCAGGAACATCGGCACGAACGAGGTGCGGAAGGTCGGAACCTCCGCGTGGTACACGGCGGCCGGGAAGTGCTCGGTGATGTCCTCACTGGTGATCGGGACCGCGGTGTGCAGGGTGCCCAGGTGCTCGGCGACCAGGCGCTGGCTGTCGGACTCGTCGAAGGACTTGTCCTGGAACGCCACCGAGAAGGTGCGGACCTCGTACGGGGAGAGCTGGGTGGCCAGCCTCGTCACGATCGAGGAGTCCAGGCCGCCGCTGAGGTAGACGCCGACCTCGACGTCGGAGCGCAGCCGCAGCTCCACGCTGGTGCGCAGGGTCTGCCGGAGCATGTCGATCGCCTCGGCCTCGGTGCCGTCGAAGCCGGGCACGTCGAAGTCGAGGTCCTCGTAGGGGCGCAGCGAGCGGCGGCCCGCGCTGATGGTCAACACGGAGCCCATCGGCAGCTGGCGCACGCCCCGGAACGGCGTGCGGTCGGGCAGCGGCGTCCACGCGGCGTAGGTGGTGGCCAGCTCCCTCGGGTCGAACTCGAAGCGGAAGCCGGGGAAGGCGCGGAACGCCTTCATCTCGGACGCGAACAGGAAGTCCCCGCCCGCGTCGGCGTAGAACAGCGGGCGCTTGCCGTAGCGGTCGCGGGCCAGCACCAGGTCACCGGTCGCCGCGTCCCTGATGGCGACGGCGAACGCGCCGTTGAACCGGGTGAAGCAGTCCGACCCCCACTGGATCCAGGCCTGGAGCACGACCTCGGTGTCGGAGTGGTCGGTGCGGAACGGGCGGCCGAGGCGCTCCAGTTCCGCGCGGAGTTCGATGTGGTTGTAGATCTCGCCGTTGAAGCAGATCCAGTAGCGCCCGGAGGGGTCGGACATGGGTTGCGAGCCACCGGCGAGGTCGACGATGGCCAGCCGCACCGCCCCCATGGCCATGCCGTCGTCGAGGTAGTAGCCCGCCTCGTCCGGCCCGCGGTGGTGGATTTTCGACAGCATCGAGGTGATGACCTCGGCGGTGGCACCGGGGTGCAGCGAGGTCGAGAGGAAACCAGCCAGCCCGCACATGATCCGTCCTTCTACTTCTTCGCGGAGATCTTCTTGGTGACGAACTCGTCGATCGCGGTGAGCGAGACGAAGACGTTCACGAGGATGTCCTCCGGGGAGATCTCGACGGAGAACTCGGACTCCAGGAACTTCATCATCCTGACGTAGCCGAACGAGTCGATGACCCCCGCCTTGAACAGGTCGGTGTCCGGGGTGATCACGTCGTCGAACTCGAAGAGGAAACGGTCTTCCAGGTACAGCCGGATCGTGTCCGTCGTGGTTGCCATGTGTCAGACTCCAGCCCTGATTTTGAACACCATGTGAGTGAGGGCCAGGCCCCCGATTTCGGTGAATTCCAGCTCGGCGTCGCCGTCGAGCAGCCCGCGGACGCTGTCGGTCCAGCGCACCGGGGCGACCAGCTGCTCCGTGAGCATGCGCGTCACCTGTCCCGGCTCGTACGGCCGGCCCGTGACGTTGGAGATGACGGGGGTGTCGGGATCGGCGAACTCGAACTCCGTCAGGAACTCGGCGAACCGCACCCTGGCCGGCTCCATGTACCGGGAGTGGAAGGGCGCGCTCACCTTGAGCCGTACGAAGCGGATCTCCCGGCGCTCCAGGCACGCGTGCGCCGCGTCCAGGACCGGCGGGGTGCCCGCGATGACCACCTGCGAGCCGGTGTTGAGGCCGGCGATGTCGACGCCGTCGACGCCGTCCTCCGCGAGGATCTCCAGCAGTTGTCCGGGCGGCGTGTTCATGACGGCGGTCATGCCGCCCTCGGAGGCCGCCGCCATCAGCTCGCCGCGCTTGGCGACCAGCCGCAGCCCCGTCTCGAAGGCGAAGGACCCGGCCGCGAGCAGCGCGTTGTACTCGCCCAGGCTGTGCCCGAGGTAGACGTCCGCCTCCCGGTCCCCGTGGTGGACCCGCTCGAAGGTCCGCAGCGCGTTAACGACGAACAGCGCCGGCTGGGTGTACTCCGTGCGGCCCAGCAGGCCGTCCGGGTCCTCCGTGCACAAGGAGACCAGGTCGTACCCCAGCACGTCCGAGGCGTACTGGACCAGCCCCGGGTACCGTTCGAAGACCTCTGCCCCCATTCCCTTTTCCTGACTTCCCTGACCAGCGAAGATGACTGCCAGCACGACGCTCCCTCAACCCATGACTACCTGCTGACCTGCACTGACCTGCGCCCGACCCGCCCCGACCTGCCCCCGGCCCGCCCCGACCGCGACCGCGGATCTGAGCACGTCCAGGAACGCCCTGCCGCGGCTGCTCATGGCCAGCTCGGGCATCACGGCCGCGCCCAGGGTCGCGGGCGGCAGGTCTCCGACCAGCTCGACCTCGCGGACCCTGCCCCCGTCCAACGTCGTTGCGGTTCGGGCGGGTTGATACATCAAGGCGAACCCGGCACCGGCGGCCACCAGGCCGCGCAGCGTCTCGATGCTCGCCGCCTTCACCACCCGCGGCATGCGGACGCCCGCGCGGGAGAACATCCGCTCGGCGTGGCGGAGCACGCTCGGGACGTTCAGGGCGACCAGCGGTCGACCGGCCAACTCGTCCAGAGCGAGCGGGCCGGCCAGGCCCGACGGGTCGTCATCCGCCAGCAGGGCGTGCACCGGCAGATCGACCAACGGGTGGAACCTGGCGTCGCCCGCCAGGAAGTCGTACGTCACCGCCAGTTCGCACCGGCCGTCCCGGAGGAACTCCAGCAACCGGTCGGCGGACGCCTCGTGGAGGTTCAGCTCCAGCGCCCGGTGCCGTTCCCCGGCCAAACGGTGGACCAGCGGCAGCAGGAACGGGGCGATCGGGAAGAAGAACCCGACGTCGAGCTGGCCTGCCGTGTCGCCCGCCAGGGCGTCGCCCTGCGCCTTGAGGCTCCTGGCCTGCCCCAGCAACGCGCGCGCCTCCCGCAGCAGGTGGCGACCGCTCGGCGTCAGGGAGACCCCACGGGCATGGTGACGGAGCAACAGCTGAACACCGAGCTGACGTTCCAGCCGCATGATCGCCGACGAGACCGTCGACTGCGAGGCGCACAGCTTCTCCGCCGCCTCCGAGATGTTGCCGATCTCGGCGGAGACGACGAAGTAGCGCAATTGAGTGAGACTGAATCCCAAGCGATCGGTCATAGCGCGCGGAAACCTTTTCCCGGAATCTGTCCATGCGGATTTTCGGGGTCGGCGGTGCGACCGCCGGAGAAATTCTGAATTCGGTGACGAACCACGGACGATCAGCCCGCGGCGGATCCGTGAACAGCGCGCCAGGGCATGGAAAACAAGCCTCTGTGCGCAGAATGAAGCCCGCCGGCGACGGCCACGGCGGCCGCCCCTGCGGAGCTGGCCACCTGGACGCGTCCCACGTCGGACTGTTCGAAGCGTTCGAGCGGTACGGCGAGTTCATACCCGCCGAGGCGTCAACTCGACTTTCTCGGTCGACTATCGAGCAATGCGGCCCGGCTAGCGGCCGGGTCCGGTCTCCTTGATGCCAACGCAACGCGCAAATGGCTGGACACCAAGCTATTCCGGTCCAGTACTATCTGCCGGAGGTAGACCGATCCCGGAATCGTTCCAGGGAACGGGATGACGGGGACATGCGCGATGACCATGGTGACACTTTCCTCAGCTCCGGTCATAGACGAGAAGCTATCGGGCGGGATGTCGCGGTCCAGGCTCATGTGACATGAGCAGATCAACTACACAGAGAGCAAAAAACGGACAAGTCTCCGATGAGCGTGCCCAGGTCGCCCAGCTCGAAGCGGGCCACGTGTCATACGGTAACTGAAAGGTTACCGGTTAACAAGTTGGAGCATGTGCACGAATGGATGAAACGCAGGCGGTATGGCAGCTGTGGGTACAGAGCCGTCCTGACCTCGACCTTTCGTCGATGGAGATCATCGGCGGCCTCCGACACGCCCATGCGATGCTGGAGTTCCTCCTTGAACCGGTGTTCGAAGCGGCGGCCGTCAGCTCCTCGGAGTTTGACGTGCTCTACCACCTCCGCCACTCGACCGAGCCGACGATCGCGCGCCGCCTCGCCGCCTCGATGGGACGGTCGCCGGCCGCGCTGAGCAAGGCGCTGGCCAAGCTGGAACGGCGCGCCCTCGTGGTCCGGACGGTCAACCCCGCCGACCGGCGCGCCGCACTGGTCTCCATCACCGAAGCGGGCGCGGCCGCCGTCGACGACGTCATGCCCAAGCGCCTGGCCATCGAACACCAGGTCCTCGGGGCACTCGGCGACGAACAGAGCGAGCAGGTCCGGATCGCCCTGCGGCGCCTCGCCGAAGCCGTCGAGACCCAGGCCCTCCGCGGCCGGCCCACCGGCCCGGAGACCACCACCACTGCTCCGGCCTGGACTCCGCCGCGTTCACCGTCACGCGAGTCCCCGTCCCGCCCCCCTCGGGCGCCCCGGCGACAGCTCGCCAACGCCAAGCACCCCCGAAGCGGCTACCCGACGGAGCTTTGAGCGGTACCGCCATCGGTGACTCGACTCGGCCGACAACACGTGGACTTCGGGCCCGGCGGCGATCGCGATCCTCGAAGCCGAAGTGGTGCCCGGCGCCCCACCGCGGACGCCGGAGGATGAGCGGCCGGGCGACGGGCACACCGGCGGCCGCCGACTCGTGCGGAACAGCCCGCCAGCAGAGCTGGCGGGCACCTGGTCGAGCACGGCGCCACCCGACACCTGGCCGGGCACGGGGCGGACGAGCTGTTCACCGGGGGCGCCGCCTATCTGCACACGCTCTTCCGCCGCCGCCCGGTGACCGCCTGGCGGCAGTTGCGCGCCCACCGAGGACGGCAGCGGGGCGACGACGGCCGGCCGCACCGCCTCCGGACCGCAACCGGACCAGGGCCCGCCGTCGGCGCCTTCGCTGGAGATCCGCGATCTGCGGTTCGGCCACAGCCCCGACGCACCGGTCCTCCGGGGGTTGTCGCTCACCGTTCCCGCGCACGCGCCGGTGGCCCTGGTCGGCCCGTCCGGGGCCGGAAAGTCGACCGCCTTCGCCCTGATCAACCGCTTCTACGAGCCGTGGAGCGGCAGCATCCGCATCGACGGGCGGCCCGCCACGGACCTCGGCCTCGCGGAATGGCGCTCACACCTCGGCTGGGTCGAACAGGACTGCCCGCTCCTGCACGGCACCCTGCGGGACAACCTCTGCTACGCCGCCCCGGACGTCACCGACGACCGGCTCTGGGAGGTCCTCGACCTCGTCAACCTCACCGGGAAGGCGCACGGCCTGACGGCGGGCCTCGACACCGAGGTCGGGGAACGCGGGGTGCGCCTGTCCAGCGGCGGACACCGTCGTCATGCTCTCCGACGGCACGGCCGCCGCCACCGGTACGTACGCCGAGCTCCTCCGCACCGACCCGGGATTCCAGCAGCTCTGCGGACACCGGCGGACCGCGGACCGCGGCTCCGCCACCCCGCCGGTCAGCCGGCCCGGGGCAGCAAGCGTTCGCCGCCGAGGACCCAGCGGCCGCGGCGCATGACGGCGACCAGGTCGTAGCCCTCGGAGTCGAGCACGACCAGGTCGGCCTGCTTGCCGGCCTCCAGCGAGCCGATCGAGTCGGCGAGGCCCAGCAGGCGGGCCGGGGTGGCGGACAGCGACTCGACGGTCTG
>NZ_JBFBFU010000059.1:0-22344 GCF_040684355.1 Kitasatospora sp. NPDC091276
CAGGGGGTTGATCTCGGAGACGGCGCCGACGAGCGTGGTCTTGCCGACGCCGAAGCCGCCCGCGACGACGATCTTCGCGGAGGTGGTGGCGCGGGAGGGAGCGGCCGCGTTAGAGCTTGCGAAGTCCACTGAGGACCCTTTCGAGCAGCGTGACATCGGGCGTTCCGCCCGACTCGCCCGCGGCGGCGGGCTGGTGGATGGCGACGAGGCCGGCCTCGGCCAGGTCGGCCACGAGGATGCGGGCCACACCGAGCGGGACGCCGGCCAGTGCGGAGATCTCCGCGATGGACTTGACCTCACGGCAGAGGTTCACGATCCGGGCGTGCTCGGGCAGCAGGCCGCCGGTCCGTTCGGCGTTGCCGGTGGTCGAGATCAGGGCCTCGATGGCGAGCTGGTACCGGGGCCGGGTGCGGCCACCGGTCATCGCGTACGGGCGGACCAGCGGCTGCTGCTCGTAGCCGTCGGACTGCTGCCCGCCGTAGCCGCTGCCGTACCCGTTGCCGTATGAGCCGGCGGGTGTCGAGGGCGGGGTCATGGGTCCTCCTTGTGCTGCAGCCTTGGGCAGCCGGTTCCAGCTGGGGCGGTGCCAGCTGAGGCGGGATCAGCTGCCTGAGGGTAGCTGAGGGTGAGACGCCGGGGCCGGTCGGGTCGGACCCGGCGGGGGAGGTGGGACGGTGGACGGATCCCGCTCGGACTCCGGTCAGTGCAGGAGACTGCCCTGGAGTTCCGCGCGGAGTGCGGGGGTGAGGACGGCGCCGGCGCGGTCGACGAGGAGGGCCATCTCGTAGCCGACGAGGCCGATGTCGGAGTCGGGGGAGGCGAGTACGGCGAGGGCGGAGCCGTCGCTGATGGCCATGAGGAAGAGGAAGCCTCGTTCCATCTCGACGACGGTCTGGTTGACCTCGCCTCCTTCGAAGATCCGGCTGGCGCCGGAGGTGAGGGAGGTGAGGCCGGAGGCGACGGCTGCGAGCTGGTCGGCGCGGTCGCGGGGGAAGCCCTCGGACATGCACAGCAGGAGGCCGTCGGCGGAGACCACCACGGTGTGGGACACCCCGGGGGTGTTGTCCACGAAATTGGTGATCAGCCAGTTCAGGTTCTGTGCGGCCTGGCTCATCTGATTCAACTCAACGCTCCTGGTGATCTGCGCCGTTGCCGTCGGTCCGGCCACCGAAACTATCGAATCCGGGCTGCTGGGCACCATGCTGGGAGCCCTGCTGGTTGGCCTGTTCGGCTCCGGCCCGGCGGCCCTGCTGGATGCCGCGGCGCAGGTTGGTCAGCCGGCCGCGGACCTCTTCGGGGGCCCGGGAGACCTGCGGACCGGTCAGCGGCGAGGCCTCGGCGGTGCCGGAGACCAGGTTGGCCTGCGGGGTCCGCCGGGGGAGACCGGACATCGTGACGCCGCTGGTCGAGGGCTCGCGGACCTGCTCGGCGCGGCGCCAGCGCTCGTCGTTCGCGGACGGGCGCCACGGGGCGTCCCCGGTGCCGGGCTGCGGCTGCTGGCCCTGCTGCGGCTGCTGCTGACCCTGCTGCGGAGCCTGGGGCTGCGGGGCCTGGGGGGCCTGAGCCTGCGCGGCCTGCTGCGGAGCCTGGGGCTGCGGGGCCTGGGCCGGCCGGCCCTGTCGGCCCTGCGGGTCGGACGGCTGGAACTCCGGCGCCGAGGTGCCGGGCCGGCGCGGCTGGTACGTCCGCGGCCGCGCCTCCTGCCCGCCCTCCTGCGGGTACCACGGCTGCTCGGCCGCACCCCCGGACGGGCCGGTCGGCAGCGCCATCGGCTCCGGCCGGGCCTGCTCCTGGCGCACCGGCTCGGGCCGGGCCTGCTCCTGACGGACCGGCTCCGGACGCGCCGGGTTCGGCACGCTCGGCAGCACCGGCTCCACCAGACCGAGGCCCAGCGGGTCACGCGGGTCGATCTGACTGGCCTCGAAGCGCGGCCGGGCGAACTGCTGGGTGCTCTCCACCGGTGCAGGCTCGGCCGACGGCAGCGGCTGGGCCTGCTGCTGCTGCGGCAGTTGCGGCTGGCGGTCGCGCTGCGGCGCGTCCGGGCCGGGGCGCTGCGGACGGCGCTGGCCCTGCGGACCGGGCTGGCCCTGCGGGCCGCCCTGACCGGGGCCGCCCTGGCCCTGCGGGGCCGGCCGGCGCTGCGGCAGGCCCTCCTGCGGGCGGTTGCCCGGGCGGGCGCCGCCCTGCTGCTGCGGAGCGCCGCCCGGCCGGCCCGGCCGACCGTGCTGCGGCTGCTCGCCGGTCCGGGGGCCCGGATCGCCGTCGAACTCGCCACCCGGGCGCGGCCGTTCCTGGCCGGGGCGGCCCTGAGCGGGCTGCTGCTGACCCGGGCGCCCCTGGGCGGGCTGCTGCTGGCCGCGGCGGGGCAGGCCGCCGAGGCCGCCCTGCGCCGGGCCCGGCCGGTTCGGGCCGCGCTGCGGCAGGCCGCCCTGCGGCAGGCCGCCCTGCGGGGACTGCTGGGACTGCTGGGACTGCGGGGTCGGCTTCTGGCCCTGGGGCTGCGGGGCCTGCCGGCCCGGTCCCTGGGGCCCCTGGGGCTGCTGGCCCGGGCCCGGCTGGCCCGGCTGGCCGGGGTTCTCGCGCAGCGACTGGCCGACCTGGCGGGTCGGCAGGCCGCCGGCCCGGCCGCCGGGCGCGGCAGGCGCACCCGGTCCGGTCGGAGCACCCGGAGCACCCGGAGCGTTCGGTCCGGTCGGAGCACCGGGGCCGGTCGGGCCGGTCGGAGCGGTCGGGCCGCCCTGGCCGAGCTGCGGGCGGCCGCCCTGCGGGGCACCGCCGGCCGGGCCCTGGCCGAGCGCGGCCGGGCCGCCCTGGCCGGGCGGCACCTGGCGCTGCTGGCGCGGCGTCGGGGCGACTCCGCGCTGCTGCTTGGCCTGGGCCGGGCCGGGCCGGCCGGCGCCGCGGCGGTCGGCGGAGTTGGTGACGTCCACCGGGAGCATGACCAGCGCGGTGGTGCCGCCGGAGTCGCTGGGGCGCAGCTGGATGCGGATGCCGTGTCGCAGGGACAGGCGGCCGACCACGAAGAGGCCCATGCGGCGGGAGACCGAGACGTCCACCGTCGGCGGGTTGGCGAGGCGCTCGTTGATGTCGGCGAGGTCGTCGGGGCTCAGGCCGATGCCGGTGTCGTGGATCTCGACCAGGACGCGGCCGTCGGGCAGTGCGTGGCCGGTGACCCGGACGCGGGTCTGCGGGCTGGAGAACGAGGTGGCGTTCTCCAGCAGCTCGGCGAGCAGGTGGACGAGGTCGTTGACGACGCGGCCGGCGACCTCGGCCGACGGCACGGCGGCGAGTTCGATGCGCTCGTACTGCTCCACCTCGGAGGCGGCGGCGCGGAGCACGTCGACCAGCGGGACGGGCCTGGTCCAGCGGCGGCCCGGGTCCTCACCGGCGAGGACGAGGAGGTTCTCGCCGTTGCGGCGCATGCGGGTCGCGAGGTGGTCCAGCTTGAAGAGGTTGGCCAGCTGGTCCGGGTCGGCCTCGCGGCTCTCCAGTTCGGAGATGAGCGACAGCTGGCGCTGGATGAGGCCCTGGCTGCGGCGCGAGAGGTTGGTGAACATCGCGTTGATGTTGCCGCGCAGGAGGGCCTGCTCGGCGGCGAGGCGGACGGCCTCGCTGTGCACCATGTCGAAGGCGTGCGCCACGTGGCCGATCTCGTCGGTGGAGTCGACGGCCACCGGTTCGACCGTCGTGTCGACGTCGTGCGGGTCGCTCTCGGAGAGGGTCTTGACCAGCTCGGGCAGGCGGCGCTCGGCGACGTCCTCGGCCGCGGCCTGCAGACGGGTCAGCGAGCGCACCATCGAGCGGGCGATCAGACCGGCGCCACCGAGGGCGACGAGCAGCACCAGGGCGATGGCGGCACCGATGATGATGGCCTCGGTGTCGGCCTGGGACTGGAGGTCCTGGGCCTTGCCGTCGAGGTCCTCGATGAGCTTGGACTCGATCCGGCGCTCGGCGGTGATCTTGGCGCTGGCCTTCTCGTACCAGTCCTTGTAGGTCACCGGGTCGGTCTGGTGGATGCCGCTCGGCTGGAGGATCGAGCGCGCGTACCGGTCGGCGTCGGCGATCACCGAGTTGTAGCTGAGCTGGCCGCGCAGGTTGTCCAGGTCGTGCGCGGTGTAGATGTTGTTGAAGCTGGTGAGCGAGTTGTCGTACGAGGTGCGCAGGCGGATGCCGAAGGACTCGTCGCTGGGGCTGAGGTCGGGGCCCTTGGGGTTGGCGAGTGCGGCGCCGATCAGGGCGCGCTGCTGCGAGGTGGCGTTCTTGGCCAGCGAGAACTGCTGCAGCGAGCGGGTCGCGACGAGCAGGTCCTTGTTGTTCGACGCGAGCGCGATGTCCTGGGTGATGGCCAGCAGGTCGCGGATGATCACGTCGTAGGCGGTGATCGTCGACTGGATGTTCTGGTTGTTCTGGTACGGCGTGTTGCGCGCGTCCGAGATCGAGTTCAGGTCCCTGCGGATCTGGAACAGCAGCGCCTTCCCGCCCGAGAGCTCGAGGTTCTCGAACTTGTCCGAGGACGCGGTGAAGGTGCGGCTCAGGTCGTCGGTGGCCCTGCGGGCGGTGGCGATGTCGTCGTCGAGCGGGTCGTTGGGGCGCGCGGTGATGTAGCCGGCGCTGATGTCGCGCTCGGTCTGCAGGGCGTCCGCGAGGTTGGTCGCCTTCTTGGCCAGGTCGGACAGGTTGGCCATCTGGGAGAGCTGCTGCGAGTTCTGCATCGAGGCCTGGATCCGCAGGCCACCGAGGACCAGGGAGACCAGGACGGGCAGGGCGAGCAGGGCGATCAGTCGGGTCCGGATGCGCCAGTTGCGCATCGCGAGCCGGCTCAGACCGGTGGCCCGCCGCCTGGTCAGGGTGGTCCGGAGCTTGTCCCGGGCGGACTTCCGTTCCTGGCCGTCGTCCTCCGGGTGGCCGGGGGCCTCGGGGATCACCGGCTCGGGCGGGCCGCCGGGGGCCGCCGCCTGCTGGGGGGCTGCCACGGGCTCGTGCGACTCCGGGTTACCCGCGGCGCCGCTACCCCTTTTGAAACGTCCCTGCACTGGCGTCGCAACCTCTGGACCGGGCGTCCCGCCGCGTCGCCGCGGACCGGACGGTGTCGAGTTTCCTTCCGCTCCCCGGCTGGTCCGGGTGAGCGCGTCGCCGGGGTGGACTTCTCCCTACCCACGGTCCGTGGCATTCCAGCACAGCCGGGGAATCCCAACAAGGGCCGCCAGGACACGCCGCGCGGCGCTACCGAACGCGTGCGTGACTTCACTGACTGTGCCGTAACAGGACCGGAATACCGCATTTTTCGGACACTCGCCGGATACATGCCAACCCGGCCCGAGATCGAAAAGAGTCGCAGACCTTCCGGAATGACCGTTATCGGAGATATGTCGGAAAATCCCGTTGCGGCGATATGTCGGATATCTGCAATTCGCTCATGAATTTGTGAGCAAAATCACAGTCTAATGTGTAGCTTTGGTCACGGTCCCTGTGGAATGAGATCTCGTAACCTGGCTGTCTCCGGAGCACGGCCCCGATCAGCCTGCCCAGAACCCCTCCGAATCATTCGGAATCACACAGGCCGGTGACGATCCGCCGCGATCCGCCCGGCCGCGACCACGAGGTGCTCTCGATGTCCCAGGCGAAGAAGGCCACCAAGTCCACGCTGCCCTGCCGCTCCACGGCGAACCCGCGCCGGACGACGCTGGCCTCGGTCGCGGACTTCAGCACGATCCCGGGTGCCCGCAAGCCCGAGGACGCCGTCACCTACGGCACCGAGCTGCCGGCCAGCACCGCCAACCCGCGCCGTACCCAGCTGATGGTCGCCCCGGCGCCCGTCGTCGTGCAGGACTGACCCGACCCCCGCTCCGACCGGGCGTCGCGGCCGTGCCACCGAGGGCGGTCGCGGCGCCCTGCGGCGTTCCCGGGCGGTTGCCGGGGCTCGCGGCCCAACCGCGCTGAACAGGGGCAAAGCGGTCAGCCGGGGCCCCACGCGATAGCCTGGACGACGATTGACGGGGCCGCGCCCACCGTGGGCGAGGCGCCCACCAGCGCCCGGGCGCGCCCCGGGCGGTCGACGAAGCGAGGGGTATCCCAGCCGTGCGCATTGCCAGGTTTTCCGTCCGGGAAGGGAGCCCTGCCGCCGGCAGCGTCTCCTTCGGCGTGGTGGAGGGCGACCCTTCCCAGCCCGACTCGCTGGTCGTCCACGCGCTGGCCGGCCACCCGTTCGGCCAGCCCCAGCCGACCGGCGAGAGTTACCGCTTCCAGGACGTCCGGCTGCTCAGCCCGATGCTCCCCAACAAGATCGTGGCGGTCGGCCGCAACTTCGCGGCGCACGCCGCCGAGCTGGGCAACGACGTCCCGGACGTGCCGCTCACCTTCTTCAAGCCGTCCACCTCGGTGATCGGCCCGACCGAGAACATCGCGTACCCGCCGTTCTCCTCGGACGTCCAGCACGAGGCCGAACTCGCCGTGGTGATCGGCCGGATGTGCCGCGAGGTGCCGCTGGACCGGGTGCCCGAGGTGATCCTCGGCTACACCTGCGCCAACGACGTCACCGCCCGGGACGTGCAGAAGCGCGAGGGCCAGTGGGCCCGGGCCAAGGGCTTCGACACCTCCTGCCCGCTGGGCCCGTGGATCGAGACCGACCTGGACCCGGCCGACCTCGCCGTCACCTGCACGGTCAACGGCGAGCTCCGGCAGGCCGGCCGCACCTCCCAGATGGTCCGCTCGGTCGCCGAGCTGATCGTCCACATCTCCGAGGCCATGACGCTGCTGCCCGGCGACGTCATCCTCACCGGCACGCCCGCAGGGGTGGGCCCGCTCAACGTCGGCGACGAGGTCGCCGTCTCCATCGAAGGCATCGGCACTCTCACCAACAAGGTGATCAAGCGTGGCTAGTGAAAAGCTCAGCGGCTCCGCCGCGGGCAACCCGGCCGTCCGGGTTCGTTTCTGTCCGTCCCCGACCGGGAACCCGCACGTGGGCCTGGTCCGCACGGCCCTCTTCAACTGGGCCTACGCCCGCCACAACGGCGGCACGCTGGTCTTCCGGATCGAGGACACCGACTCGGCCCGCGACTCCGAGGAGTCGTACGACCAGCTGCTCGACGCGATGCGCTGGCTCGGCTTCGACTGGGACGAGGGCCCGGAGGTCGGCGGCCCGCACGAGCCGTACCGCCAGTCCCAGCGGATGGACATCTACGCCGACGTCGCCCGCCGCCTGCACGAGGCCGGCCACGCCTACCACTGCTACTGCAGCACCGAGGAGCTGGACGCCCGCCGCGAGGCCGCCCGCGCCGCCGGCAAGCCCTCCGGCTACGACGGCCACTGCCGCGAGCTGACGGACGAGCAGGTCGCCGTCTACAAGCTGGAGAAGCGCGAGCCGATCCTGCGCTTCCGGATGCCCGACCGCACCCTCAGCTTCGACGACCTGGTGCGCGGCACGCTCACCTTCGAGCCGGAGAACGTGCCGGACTACGGCATCGTCCGGGCCAACGGCGCCCCGCTGTACACCCTGGTCAACCCGGTGGACGACGCCCTGATGGGCATCACCCACGTGCTGCGCGGCGAGGACCTGCTCTCCTCCACCCCGCGGCAGATCGCGCTGTACGCCGCGCTCGCCGAGATCGGCGTCGGCGACGGCACCACCCCGCGCTTCGGCCACCTGCCGTACGTGATGGGCGAGGGCAACAAGAAGCTCTCCAAGCGCGACCCGCAGGCCTCGCTCAACCTGTACCGCGAGCGCGGCTTCATCCCCGAGGGCCTGCTCAACTACCTGTCCCTGCTGGGCTGGTCGCTGGCCGACGACCGCGACCTGTTCGGCATCGACGAGATGGTCGCCGCCTTCGACATCGCCAAGGTGAACGCCAACCCGGCCCGCTTCGACCTGAAGAAGTGCGAGGCGATCAACGCCGAGCACGTCCGCAAGCTGGCCCCGGAGGACTTCGTCCGCCGCCTGGTGCCGTACCTCCAGGCCCCCGGGCTGCTGCCGGCCGAGCCGACCGCCGAGCAGCTGGACCTGCTCGCCAGGATCGCGCCGCTCACCCAGGAGCGGATGGTCGTGCTGAGCGAGATCGTGAACATGGCCGGCTTCCTGTTCGTCGACCCGGCCGACTTCGCCGTCGACCCGGACGACGCCGCCAAGGCGCTGACCGCCGACGCCCGCCCGGTGCTGGAGGCCAGCGTCAAGGCGCTGGAGGCGCTCGCGGACTTCAGCCCGGAGCCGATCCAGGCCGCGCTGCGCGAGGCGCTGGTGGACGGGCTGGGCATCAAGCCCAAGTTCGCGTTCACGCCGCTGCGGGTCGCCGTCACCGGCCGCCGGGTCTCGCCGCCGCTGTTCGAGTCGATGGAGCTGCTCGGGCGCCCCGAGACGCTGCGCCGGCTGAACTCCGCCCTGGAGACCCTGCCGGCCGCCTGAGCGGGCCGCTGAGCAGCCTGCGGGCCCGGCCTCGTGCCGGGCCCGCGGCCTGCCCGGACGTCACCGCCAGGTCGCCCGGCCGCTGCCTGGGGTTATCGATTTTGGAGCCGGGGCCGGCGTCGGGTAATGTTCTTTCTGCGCCGCCCGGGAGGGAACGGACGAGGGAGCGAAACCCTCCACCCGGCCCCGAACGAGAGGCGCAACGCCTGAGAAGGCCCCGACAGGGGTTCAACTCTGGTGGGGTATGGTGTAATTGGCAGCACGAGTGATTCTGGTTCATTTAGTCTAGGTTCGAGTCCTGGTACCCCAGCGCAGTACGCAAGCCCAGCAGTACAAGTGAAGAACAAGCCCCCGTTGTGTAGCGGCCTAGCACGCTGCCCTCTCACGGCAGTAGCGCCGGTTCGAATCCGGTCGGGGGTACTGGTCCCGCAAGGGATCACCTGGAAAGCCCCCGTTGTGTAGCGGCCTAGCACGCTGCCCTCTCACGGCAGTAGCGCCGGTTCGAATCCGGTCGGGGGTACTGGTCCCGCAAGGGATCGCCAGGAAGCCCCCGTTGTGTAGCGGCCTAGCACGCTGCCCTCTCACGGCAGTAGCGCCGGTTCGAATCCGGTCGGGGGTACTCCAGAGCATGAAGCCGGTGGGTTATCCCATCGGCGCTTGCTTTGTGTTGGGGTATGGTGTAATTGGCAGCACGAGTGATTCTGGTTCATTTAGTCTAGGTTCGAGTCCTGGTACCCCAGCCAGAAATTGAAGGCCCCGGTTTCCGGGGTCTTTTTTGCATTTCCCGGAGCATTCCGAAGGGCCCCGCGCGGTGGTGCTGCGCGGGGCCCTTTCCGGGTGCGGCGGTCAGCCGCGGCGGAGGGCCTCGGTGAGCCGGTTCGCGGCCTCGATGATGGCCTGGGCGTGCAGGCGGCCCGGGTGGCGGGTCAGCCGCTCGATCGGGCCGGAGACGGAGACGGAGGCCACCACGCGGTTGGAGGGGCCGCGCACGGGAGCGGAGACGGACGCGACGCCCGGCTCGCGCTCGCCGATCGACTGGGCCCAGCCGCGGCGGCGGACGCCGCTGAGCGCGGTGGCGGTGAAGCGGGCGCCCTGGAGGCCGCGGTGCAGCCGCTCGGGCTCCTCCCAGGCCAGCAGGACCTGGGCGGCCGAGCCGGCCTTCATCGGCAGGGTGCTGCCGACCGGGACGGTGTCCCGCAGACCGGAGAGCCGCTCGGCGGCGGCTACGCAGATCCGCATCTCGCCCTGGCGGCGGTAGAGCTGTGCGCTCTCGCCGGTGACGTCGCGCAGGTGGGTCAGAACCGGGCCCGCGGTGGCGAGCAGCCGGTCCTCGCCCGCCGCGGCGGAGAGTTCGGACAGGCGGGGGCCGAGGATGAATCGCCCCTGCATGTCCCTGGTGACCAGGCGGTGGTGTTCGAGTGCGACGGCGAGCCGGTGGGCCGTGGGGCGCGCCAGACCGGTGGCGGCGACCAGCCCCGCCAACGTGGCGGGGCCCGACTCCAGTGCGCTCAGCACCAGAGCGGCCTTGTCGAGAACGCCGACGCCGCTAGAGTTGTCCATGCGCTAAGACTGCAGTCTCATTCCGCGAGACGCAAGTTCAATCTTCCGGGAAAAGCGCCACTCTGGATGCAGCAGCCCGGGAGGCATCCAGGATGCGACCTCACCAGAGTGTCCGCATCGTGGACAGCGATCCGGCGTGCAGGTCGCGAGAACGCGCCCGCCACAGGGCGGCGGGAGCTCCGACCTCGACGACACGAGAAGGCCGGCAACGCGGCCGGCTGGAGGGAATCCGATGGGACGGACACTCGCAGAGAAGGTCTGGGACGACCACGTCGTGCGGCGCGCGGAGGGAGAGCCCGACCTGCTCTTCATCGACCTCCACCTGCTCCACGAGGTGACCAGCCCGCAGGCCTTCGACGGGCTGCGGCTGGCCGGCCGGACGGTCCGCCGCACCGATCTGACGATCGCCACCGAGGACCACAACACCCCCACCGTGGACATCGACAAGCCGATCGCCGACCCGGTGTCCAAGGTGCAGCTGGAGACGCTGCGCCGCAACGCCGCCGAGTTCGGTGTCCGGATCCACTCGCTCGGCGACATCGAGCAGGGCGTCGTGCACGTGGTCGGCCCGCAGCTGGGCCTGACCCAGCCCGGCATGACCGTGGTCTGCGGCGACTCCCACACCTCGACCCACGGCGCCTTCGGCGCACTGGCGTTCGGCATCGGCACCAGCCAGGTCGAGCACGTGCTGGCCACCCAGACGCTGCCGCTGGCGCCGTTCCGGACCATGGCCGTCACGGTCGAGGGCGAGCTGCCCGAGGGCGTCACCGCCAAGGACCTGATCCTGGCCGTGATCGCGAAGATCGGCACCGGCGGCGGCCAGGGATACGTCCTGGAGTACCGCGGTTCGGCGATCCGGGGCCTGTCCATGGAGGCCCGGATGACCATCTGCAACATGTCCATCGAGGCCGGCGCCCGGGCGGGCATGATCGCCCCGGACGAGACCACCTTCGGCTACCTCAAGGGCCGTCCGCACGCCCCGCAGGGCGAGGACTGGGACGCCGCCGTCGCGTACTGGTCGACCCTGGGCACCGACGAGGACGCGGTCTTCGACCACGAGATCTTCGTCGACGCGGCCGCGCTGACCCCGTTCGTCACCTGGGGCACCAACCCCGGCCAGGGCGCCCCGCTGGGCTCCGACGTGCCGGACCCGGCCTCCTTCGCCGACCCGCAGGAGCGCGCGGCCGCCGAGAACGCCCTCGCCTACATGGGCCTGGAGGCCGGCACCCCGCTGCGCGAGGTCACCGTCGACGCCGTCTTCGTCGGCTCCTGCACCAACGGCCGGATCGAGGACCTGCGCGCCGCCGCCGCCGTCGTGGAGGGCCGCCGGATCGCCGACGGCGTACGGATGCTGGTCGTCCCCGGCTCCGTCCGGGTCGCCCTGCAAGCCGTGGAGGAGGGCCTGGACAAGGTGTTCACCGCGGCCGGCGCCGAGTGGCGCCACGCGGGCTGCTCGATGTGCCTGGGCATGAACCCCGACCAGCTCGCCCCCGGGGAGCGCTGCGCCTCCACCTCGAACCGCAACTTCGAGGGCCGGCAGGGCAAGGGTGGCCGGACCCACCTGGTGTCCCCGCAGGTCGCCGCCGCGACCGCCGTCCTGGGCCGTCTGGCCGCACCGTCCGATCTGCCCTCCGACCTGGCGGACACCAACGTGGCTGTGGAGGCCTGAGAACCATGGAGAAGTTCACCACCCACACCGGCCGGGCCGTTCCGCTGCGGCGCTCGAACGTGGACACCGACCAGATCATCCCGGCCCACTGGCTCAAGAAGGTCACCCGTTCCGGTTTCGAGGGCGGCCTTTTCGAGGCCTGGCGCAAGGACGAGTCGTTCATCCTCAACCAGCCCGAGCGGCAGGGCGCCACGGTCCTGGTGGCCGGCCCGGAGTTCGGCACCGGCTCCTCCCGCGAGCACGCCGTCTGGGCGCTGCAGAACTACGGCTTCCACGCGGTCATCTCGTCGCGCTTCGCGGACATCTTCCGTGGGAATTCCCTGAAGAACGGACTGCTGACGGTCGTCCTGCCGCAAGAGACCGTGGAACAGCTCTGGGCGCTCACCGAGAGTAACCCTTCGGCCGAGATCACCGTTGATCTGGAAGCCCGCGAAGTCCGGGCCGAGGGCGTCACCGCGTCTTTCGAACTGGACGACAACGTCCGGTGGCGGCTGCTCAACGGGCTGGACGACATCAGCATCACCCTGCGGAACGAGGCCGACATCGCGGCCTTCGAAGCGACCCGTCCGACCTTCAAGCCCCGTACTCTGCCGGTTGCCTGAGATCCCCTCAGAACAAGCATTCTGGCGATCCACCGGATGGCCCGCCTCCCCTTCGGGGGGGCGGGCCATCCGCCGTTCCGGAGCACGAGTTAGCGCCGCGGCCCACCCCGGATTGCCCATTTGGCTTTGCCGGAGAGGGCCCCGCGCAAGTACAACTGCGGGTAGATGGCACAATCAGTACATGCACCGGCACCATGAACCTCCGTACGCGGGCGGCGAACCCGCGGCTCCGGAGTCCGTGGGCCGGGGATCCGAACGCCGAATTGACGATCGGCCGGACGTCGCCTCCGCACCAGCTGAGGGGCCGGACGACCAGGAAGTCGCAGCGCTCTACGCGCTTGTGGCCGAGCGGTTGAAGCAAGCTCACGCCCGCGTGCATGCGCTGAACGTGTCTGCCGATGCAAAGACCGCTCTCTCCCGTCAACTCCTCATCGTCACCGAGACCGCCAAGCGCGATCTTCCGGAGGCGGCAAGGCGGTTGAGTCGCTTTGTACATGACCTCGACGAGGGGCGCCCGCCCGTCGCCTGAGGTCGCCGACGCGCAAATCCATTGCGACACTAGGGTGATTCGCGCGTTTGGTAATTGAAAGTCCGCAGATACATACCTAACGTGCGAAAAGAACGGATGGAATCATCCGGCGCCCGTTTCCGAAGGGGAAGACGTGAACAAGGCTCAGCTTGTCGAAGCGGTGGCCGAGCAGCTGGGCGGTCGCAAGGCTGCCGCAGAGGCCGTCGACGCAGTGCTCGACACCATGGTCCGTGCCGTTGTGGCCGGTGACCGGGTTTCGGTCACTGGTTTCGGCACCTTCGAGAAGGTGGAGCGCTCCGCGCGCTTCGCCCGCAACCCGCAGACCGGCGAGAAGGTCAAGGTCAAGAAGACCTCGGTGCCCCGCTTCCGTCCCGGCCAGGGCTTCAAGGACCTGGTCAGCGGCAGCAAGAAGCTGCCGAAGGAAGGCCCCTCGGTGAAGAAGGCCCCCAAGGGCTCCCTCACCCCGGGCAAGAGCGGCGTCGCCGCCACCCCGGCCGCCAAGCGCGCCGCCACCAAGCGTGCCGCCACGGCCGCCGCCGCCGCTCCGGCCAAGAAGGCCGCCGCCAAGAAGACGGCGACCACGGCCGCGGCCAAGAAGGCGACCACCACCGCCGCCGCGAAGAAGGCGACCGCCACCAAGAAGGCGACCACCACCGCCGCCGCGAAGAAGACCACCGCGACCGCGACCAAGAAGACGGCCGCCGCCGCCAAGAAGGCGACCACCACCGCCGCCGCCAAGAAGACCACCGCGACCGCCAAGAAGGCGACCGCGACGGCCAAGAAGACGGCTCCGGCGAAGAAGACCGCCACCCGCAAGACCACCGCGCGCAAGACCTCTGCCAAGTAGTCCCGCGCAGCGGTCCTCGGACGGCCTTCGGCAGAGAGCCGCGGCACCCCCCTCCGTGAATTGCGGAGACCGGGTCGCCGCGGCTCTTTCGATTTCCGGGCGCTTAGTCAGGATTCTGCGACCGACGGTGACCAGGCACGGAACGCGGCGGCGGGCGTGCCGGACGGCGGAGGAGGACCAGCGGGGGGACGGTCAGCGGAGGACGGTCAGCCCGCGGCCGGGTCGGGGAAGGTCTGCAGCGTCACGAAGACCACCCGGCGGGCCTCGCCGGCGCCCTCGGTGCGGATCCGCACCCGCTGGCCCGGTCGCAGCAGCCGCAGACCGCCGGCGTCGAAGGCGGCCGCGTCGAACGGCACCGGGGTCCCGTCGTCGAGCAGCACGGAGCCGGCCCGGGTGGCGGGGTCGAAGGTGAACGCGGTGGCCTGCATGGCAGCAGCATAGCGAGCGGCCCCGGCCGACCGGGCGGCGTCCCGCCGGGCGCCGGTCAGGCCCGCGCCAGCCGGGCGAACAGGACGCTGGTGTACGGGCCGAGGCCGAGCGCCGCGGCCTCGCCGAGGTCCGCGCCGGTGTCGACGTCCCGGCGCACCGACTCCACGTCCGCCAGGCGAAGTTCGAGTGCTCCGCCGGCCGCGTGCCGGGCCCGCGAGCCGTCCCCGAAGGCGGGCGAGAGCGGGCGGCCGGGGGTACAGGCGAGCAGCGTGGTGCCGAGGCCGGGGGAGTCCGGCAGGAAGGCCCGGCCGTCCGGCGGCACCGCGCCCAGCACCCGGGCCAGTTCGACCGGGCGCAGGGCCGGCAGGTCCGCCGAGAGGGCGGCCAGCGGCGAGCGCGGGGCGAGCGCCAGGGCGGCCGCCGTGCCGTGCACCAGCGCCTCGTTGAGGCCCTCGCCGGGTTCGTCGGCGACCACCACCGCGCCCAGTGCCGCCAGCCGGGCGCCGGCCGCCGCGTCCCGGGTGACCACCAGGACCCGGGCGACGCCCGGGGTGGCCAGTGCGGCGGTGGCGGTGTCGAGCGCGAAGGACAGCGCGAGGTCCGCCCGGTGCGGCCCGGCGTACGGGGCCAGTCGGCTCTTCGCGAGGGCGAGCGGCTTGAGCGGCAGCACCAGCGACCAGTCGGTGGCGGGTGCGGGGGGCGCGACGGGCCCGTTGGGGCGTACGGTGTCCTGGGTCATCGGCGTCATTGTGACGCCGGTCCCGGAGCCCTCGCCAGGCCGTCCGATCTGTGCGGACGTGCGTTTGATCACGCCTGCCGGGCGGGTTGGCGCGGTCGCTCGACAGCCGGTGAGCAGCCGGGCGAGACTGTTCCGCGCCCGTCACCCGGGCACCGGTCCCGTACCGGTGCGCGGCACCGGGAGGTTATGACCGCGGCACCCCACGTGCCGCTTCGGATGAGGAGGACCTGGGGTGGCCCGCCGCTCGTACGCCAAGTTCGGCAACGCCGACTACGGCATCTGGTACCGCTTCGCGGCCGTGCTGGTGAAGCCGGTGACGACCGCGCTGGTGAAGCCCGACTGGCGGGGCTGGGAGCACCTTCCGAAGGAAGGCGGCTTCATCGCCGCGGTGAACCACAATTCGATCATCGACCCGGTGATCTACGCGCACTGGCAGTACAACAGCGGCCGTCCGCCGCGCATTCTCGGCAAGTCCTCGCTGTTCTCGATTCCCTTCATCGGATTCATGCTGCGCAAGACCGGCCAGATTCCGGTGTTCCGCGAGTCCACCGATGCCGCGCAGGCTTTCCGGGCCGCTATCGACGCCGTCAACGGCGGCCAGTGCGTGCAGTTCTACCCGGAGGGCACGCTCACCCGGGACCCGGACCTGTGGCCGATGACCGGCAAGAGCGGCGTCGCCCGGGTCGCGCTGATGACCGGCGCGCCGGTCATCCCGGTCGCACACTGGGGAGCGCACGAGATCATCCCGCCGTACGGCCGTCCGGGCTTCGGGAAGGGCAAGTTCAACCTCTTCCCGCGCCACCGGGTCACCGTGGCGGCGGGGCCCGCGGTGGACCTGAGCAAGTACCGGGGCCAGGAGCTCACCGCCCAGGTGCTCAACGACGCCACCGAGGACATCATGACGGCGATCACCGCCGTGCTGGCCGACGTCCGCGGCGAGGAGCCGCCGGCCGAGCGCTACGACATGCGCAAGGCCGCCCGGAACCGCGCCGCCGCGGCCGCCGCCGAACGCCGGCGCGCCAAGGGCGGCAACGACGACGAGGAGGGCGGCCGGTGACCCGCTGCGCAGTGATGGGGACGGGCTCCTGGGGCACCGCCTTCGCGATGGTGCTGGCCGACGCGGGCAGCGACGTCGTCCTGTGGGCCCGCCGCCAGGAACTCGTCGACGCCATCAACACCACGCACGAGAACCCGGACTACCTGCCGGGCGTGCCGCTGCCGGGCTCCGTCCGGGCCACCACCGACGCCGCCGAGGCGCTGGCCGGCGCCGACTTCGCCGTCCTGGTGGTGCCCTCGCAGACGCTGCGCGACAACCTGGCCGCCTGGACGCCGCTGATCGAGCCGCAGACCGTGCTGGTGAGCCTGATGAAGGGCATCGAACTCGGCACGGCCAAGCGGATGAGCGAGGTGATCGACGAGGTCACCAAGGTCGGCCCGGAGCGCGTCGCGGTGGTCAGCGGGCCCAACCTGGCCCGGGAGATCGCCAACCGGCAGCCCGCCGCCAGCGTCGTCGCCTGCGCGGACGAGGCGGTCGCCAAGCGGCTCCAGGCGGCCTGCCACACGCCGTACTTCCGCCCGTACACCAACACCGACGTGCTGGGCTGCGAGCTCGGCGGAGCGGTCAAGAACGTGATCGGCCTGGCGGTCGGCATGGCGGCCGGCATGGGGCTCGGCGACAACACCAAGGCGACGCTGATCACCCGCGGGCTGGCCGAGACCACCCGGCTCGGCGAGGTGCTCGGCGCCGACCCGCACACCTTCGCCGGGCTCGCCGGGATGGGCGACCTGGTCGCCACCTGCTCCTCGCCGCTGTCGCGCAACAACACCTTCGGCATGAACCTGGGCCGGGGCATGTCGCTCGCGGAGACCATCGCGGCGACCCGGCAGACCGCGGAGGGCGTCAAGTCCTGCGAGTCGGTGCTCGACCTGGCCCGGCGCAACGGCGTCGACATGCCGATCGTCGAGGCGGTGGTGGACGTCGTGCACAACGGGCGGCCCACCCAGGAGGCGCTCCAGGCCCTGATGTCCCGTTCGGCGAAGGCCGAGCGGCGCTGAGCGG
Organism: Kitasatospora sp. NPDC091276; assembly: GCF_040684355.1. Taxonomy (NCBI): domain Bacteria; kingdom Bacillati; phylum Actinomycetota; class Actinomycetes; order Kitasatosporales; family Streptomycetaceae; genus Kitasatospora; species Kitasatospora sp. NPDC091276. The sequence goes on from NZ_JBFBFU010000059.1 coordinate 16,830, forward strand.
TGCCGAGCGGCGCTGACGGCGAGGCGGTGGTCGGGGGCGGTGGTCGGGGGCGGCTGACGCCCCGGAAACCGTTCGCACGGTAGTCTCAAACCCGATATGAGCATCGAACAGTCCTCCCCGAACCCGTCCGCTGCGAAGCCGCGCGTCGCGCTGGTCTTCGGCGGACGCAGCTCCGAGCACGGCGTCTCGGTGGTCACCGCCGGCAGCGTGCTCAAGGCGATCGACCGCGAGAAGTACGAGGTGCTCCCGATCGGGATCACCCCCGAGGGCCGCTGGGCACTGGTCAGCGACGAGCCCGCCCGGATGGCCATCACCGACGGCCGGATGCCGGACGTCCCGGGCGTCGCCGAGTCCGTGGACGGGCAGGTCGCGCTGCCGATCGCCCCGGGCGACCGGGAGGTCGTCCTGAGCGAGCCGGGAAGCACCCCCAAGGCCCTCGGCGAGGTCGACGTGGTGTTCCCGCTGCTGCACGGCCCCTGGGGAGAGGACGGCACCCTGCAAGGCCTGCTGGAGCTGTCCGGCGTGCCCTACGTCGGCAACGGCGTGCTGTCCAGCGCGGTCGGCATGGACAAGGAGTTCACCAAGCGGATCCTGGCCTCGCACGGCCTGGGCGTCGGCCGGTACACCATCGTGCGGCCGCGCGACTGGGAGAGCGAGGCCGGCCGCGCCGCGGTGCGCGAGCGGGCCGCCGAACTCGGCCTGCCGCTGTTCGTGAAGCCCTGCCGGGCCGGCTCCAGCATGGGCATCACCAAGGTCAAGGACCTCGCCGACCTCGACGCCGCGATCGAGGAGGCCCGCCGGCACGACCCCAAGCTGATCATCGAGGCCGGCGTGAGCGGCCGCGAGATCGAGTGCGGCGTGCTGGAGACCGAGGACGGCCCGAAGGCCAGCCTCCCGGCCGAGGTGCTGGTCGGCGACGGCTTCGACTTCTACGACTTCGAGGCCAAGTACATCGACTCGTCCGAGGTGCAGATCCCGGCGAAGCTCGACGACGAGCAGACCGCCGAGATCCGCCGCCAGGCGGTGGCCGCGTTCGACGCGCTCGGCTGCGAGGGCCTGGCCCGGGTGGACTTCTTCCTGCTGGAGGACGGCACCTGGATGGTCAACGAGATCAACACCATGCCCGGCTTCACCCCGATCTCGGCCTACCCGAAGATGTGGGAGGCCACCGGGCTGTCCTACCCGGAGCTGATCGACCGGCTGCTCCAGGCGGCGCTGCGCCGCTCGACCGGCCTGCGGTAGCCGCGCGCGAACGACGGAGGGCGGGCCGGGAAGCTCCCGGCCCGCCCTCCTCGGCGCGTTCGCGGGCTCAGCCCGGGACGGTGGCCTTCACCGCGCCGGTGAGGGCGGCGGCCGGGTCGAAGGGGTTGGCCGCGGCACCGGCCGGGACGGTCACCTCGACGTAGGCGGCGCGCATGGTCGTCACGAAGCGGTAGCCGCCGTCGGTGAGCTTCTGCGACCACCAGGTGACGTCGTCCACGGTCGGCGACCAGTCCTTGGCGTGCTCGCCGTCCAGTTCCTCCGGACGGTCGATGCCGCAACGCAGCACCGTGCGGGGCGAGCTGGCCCACGCGGCCACGTACGGCGAGGCGGGCGACGGGTCCTTGCGGGCGTGGCCGAGCAGCTCCTGCGGCAGGGCCGCGGCCAGCGCGCGGCAGTACTCGGCCGCCTTGCCGCCCGGCCGGGGGGCCGCCACCGATTCGTCGGCGGAGCCCCAACTGCCGAGCAGCACGACGACCGTGCAGGTCAGGGCGAGCGGCAGGGCCAGCCAGCGGACGGGCGCCGGCAGTGCCGTCAGCGCCCGGGGGATTCGGAGTTCTCTGGCCACCCGCCGATGGTAGCCGGGTCTTACAGGTGCACCACCGGACAGGTGAGGGTGCGGGTGATGCCCTCGACCTGCTGGACCTTGGCCACCACCAGGCGCCCCAGGTCGTCCACGGTGTCGGCCTCGGCCCGGACGATGACGTCGTACGGGCCGGTGACGTCCTCGGCCTGGAGGACGCCGGGAATCTCGGAGATCGACTGGGCCACGGCGGTGGCCTTGCCGACCTCGGTCTGGATCAGGATGTATGCCTGTACCACGGGGACCTCCGGCGGCCGGTTACGGGGATCGCCGCCGTGATCGCCCGGACGGTCGTCGGGGTGGGAACGGGCTCACCGGCAGTCTGATCACCACGCTACCGCGCGGTGGGCCGGGGAGGGGAGACCCCGACACCCCGGAAGGGCGTACGCTGCGCGCGGGGGCGCGACGGGGACGAGTTCAGATGGACATGCGAGAGGACGGCAGATGCAGGGGACCGTGGGCGAGCTCGGCGAGTTCGGTCTCATCAGGGAGCTGACCGCCCGGGTGCCGCTCACCGACGCGGTGGACCTCGGCCCCGGTGACGACGCCGCGGTGGTGAAGGCCCCGGACGGCCGGGTGGTGGCCACCACGGACGTCCTGATCGAGAACCGGCACTTCCGCCGGGACTGGTCCACCGCCTACGACGTGGGCCGCAAGGCCGCCGCCCAGAACCTCGCCGACGTGGCCGCCATGGGAGCGGTGCCCACCGCGATACTGCTCGGCCTGGTCGCCCCCGCCGACCTGCCCACCACCTGGGCCACCGAGCTGATGGACGGGCTGCGCGACGAGTGCCAGGTGGCCGGGGCGACGGTGGTCGGCGGCGACGTGGTGCGCGGCGACACCGTCACGCTGGCCATCACGGCGCTCGGGGACCTCCAGGGGCGCGCGCCGGTGACGCGCGCCGGCGCGCAGGTCGGCGACGTGGTCGCGGTGACCGGCTGGCTCGGCTGGTCGGCCGCCGGACTCACCGTGCTGCAACGCGGCTTCCGCTCCCCGCGCGCCTTCGTCGAGGCGCACCGCCGGCCCGAGCCGCCGTACCACGCGGGCCCGGGCGGCGCAGAGTTGGGCGCGACCTCGATGATCGACGTGAGCGACGGACTGGTCGCCGACCTCGGCCACGTGGCCCGGGCCAGCGCGGTGGACATCGACCTGAAGGCCGCCGACTTCGACGTCCCGGCGCAGATGGCCGACATCGGACAGGCGGTCGGGGTGGACCCGCTGGTCTGGGTGCTGTCCGGCGGCGAGGACCACGCGATCGTGGCGACCTTCCCGCGCGGGGTCCAACTCCCGGCCCGCTGGCGGGTGGTGGGCGAGGTGACCGGCCGACCCCGGGGCAGCCGCAGCGGCCGGGTGACGGTGGACGGCGCGCCCTGGGACCGGGTCGGCGGCTGGGACCACTTCGCCGAGTGACGGGCGGCCGCGCCGATTGTCGTACGGCACACGGCGGGTGACGCCCGGACACCGGCGCGCGGCGGGCGGCGCGTGACCCCCGGACTCGCGGCGCACGGGCTTCGCGGGTCCGTTTTGCGTAGGCTGGCGACAACCGAGCCCGCCCGCCGTCTGGTGTGGGTGGTCTGAACCACTGCGAGCGGGAGCGCACCCAGTCATGCGTATCGGTGTACTGACCAGCGGCGGCGACTGCCCCGGCCTCAACGCGGTGATCCGCTCCGTCGTGCACCGGGGCACGGACGTGCACGGCGACGAGATCGTCGGCATCCTGGACGGCTTCCTCGGCCTGATCGAAGGCCGCACCCGGCCGGTCTCGCACGACGACGTCACCGGCCTGCTCACCCTCGGCGGCACCGTCCTGGGCTCCGCCCGGGTGCAGCGCGAGCGGATCTCCTGGGCGGTGGAGAACGCGAGGACGCTGGCCCGGGACATCGGCATCGACGCGCTCATCGCGATCGGCGGCGAGGGCACGCTGACCGCCGCCAGGCTGTTCAGCGACGCCGGACTGCCGGTCGTCGGGGTGCCCAAGACCATCGACAACGACATCAACGCCACCGACGCCACCTTCGGCTTCGACACCGCGGTGCACGTCGCGACCGAGGCGATCGACCGGCTCAAGACCACCGCGGAATCCCACCAGCGCGTCATGGTCGTCGAGTTGATGGGCCGTCACACCGGATGGATCACCCTCACCGCGGGCATGGCCGGCGGCGCGCACGGCATCCTCATCCCGGAGAAGCCCTTCGACATCGAGGCGGTGGCCCGGATGGTCGACGACCGCTTCGACCGCGGCAAGAAGTTCGCCATCATCGCCGTCGCGGAGGGCGCCGCCCCGATGCCCGGCACCATGCGCTTCGACCACGGCGAGGTCGACCAGTACGGCCACCGGACCTTCGGCGGGATCGGCAACCGGCTCGCCCACGAACTGGAGAACCTGCTCGGCAAGGAGGCCCGCCCGGTCATCCTCGGGCACACCCAGCGCGGCGGCACCCCGACCGCCCGGGACCGCGTGCTCGCCACCCGCTTCGGCTGGCACGCCGTCGAGGCCGTCCACCAGGGCGCGTTCGGCCACTTCACCGCGCTGCGCCGGACCGGGATCGAGCTGGTGCCGATCGCCGACGCGGTGACCAGGCTGAAGACGGTGCCGGAGGACCGCTGGGTGGAGTCCGAGGCCGTGCTCTGAGGCCGTGCTCTGGCAGGGTGCCGCGCTCCGAGCGCGCGCAGGTAGGTTGACCTCATGGCCCACCCGTCTCCCGCCCCCGCCCCTGGCCGACGCGCTGCGCGCGGCCCCGCCACCGCCCCTCCCCGCGTGCTCACCGTCGCCGGCTCCGACTCCGGTGGTGGCGCCGGCATCCAGGCCGACCTCAAGGCGATGCTCGCCCTCGGCGTCCACGGCATGAGCGTGATCACCGCCGTCACCGCGCAGAACTCGCTCGGCGTCCAGGGCTACTGGGAGCTGCCCGCCGAGGCCGTCCGGGCGCAGTTCCGCAGCGTGGTCGACGACATCGGGGTGCAGGCCGTGAAGACCGGCATGCTCGCCTCGATCGAACTGGTCGAGACCGTCTCCGAACTGCTGGCCGGGGTGGACGCCCCGGTGGTCGTCGACCCGGTCGGCGTCTCCAAGCACGGGGACGCCCTGCTGGCCGCCGAGGCCGTCGCCACCGTCCGCGAGCGGCTGCTGCCGGTCGCCACCCTGGCCACCCCCAACCTGCACGAAGTGACCCAGCTCACCGGCCGGACGGTCGAGGGCGAGGGGCAGATGCTGGACGCCGCCAAGGCGTTGCTCGACCTCGGGCCGCGCTGGGCGCTGGTCAAGGGCGGCCACCTGGAGGGTGAGGCCGCGGACCTGCTCTACGGCGGGCCCGGCGAGGTGCACTGGTACCGGGCGCCGCGCTACGACAACCGGCACACCCACGGCACCGGTTGCACCCTGGCCAGCGCGATCGCGGCCGGGCTGGCCAAGGGCGAGTCGCTGCCGGAGGCGGTCGGCTCGGCCAAGGCCTACATCACCGGCGCGATCGCCGGCGGCTTCGCGCTCGGTGCCGGGATCGGCCCGGTCGACCACGCCTGGCGCTGGCGCTGACCCGGCCGGGGGGGGGGGGGCCCGGGGCCCCCCCCCCCCCCCCCGGGGGGGGGGGGGCGCGGGGGGGGGGGGGGCGGCGGCGGGGGGGGGGGGGGGCCCCCCCGGGGGGCGAACGAGTATACGGAAGGGGGTTGGCACCG
>NZ_JBFBFU010000060.1:0-15187 GCF_040684355.1 Kitasatospora sp. NPDC091276
CGCGCCGTCTGCTCCGCAGACATGACGCGCCGTCACTAGCGTGACGGAGCGTTGCGGCGCCCCTCCGGGGCGCAGTTACGGTGAGTGCTGTTTCGGCGCGTCCGCGCCGTGGGTCTGCGGGGCCTGGACTTGGCGGTGAAGTGCTGCTGAGTGGGTGGCCGGCGCTCCGCGCCTGGCCCTACGGGCCCGTCCCTGGTCAGCCTTGGCGGGTATTTCTGCTGGTCAGTTGGGGTTTGGCGCACTCCGTGCGCTGGGCTGACTGGGAGGGGGGTCGGGGTCCTACCTCGGCTTCCTCTGGTCAACCGGTCGCCGATCCGCCGGCCTTCCCCGCTCGCCATCACATTCTGTCACCAATACGCCCAACAGCGCAACCCCTCCCCACCATGACCGACACAATCAGTGAGTGGTCTAGGCCTCTCACAATGGTCTAGACCCATATGTCTAAGGATCGACCCGGGAACGTCCGAACAATGCACCCGACGCCGTATCAGAAACACCGCGTCAGAAAATCCCGCCGCAGCCCACATACCACCGGATAATGCCCACCGAGCAGGCCCCGCCACACCGTTGACGATGTAACGTGAAATCCCGCTACAACCACCAACCCGACCACCCGACCCCGTATCAGAAAACCCCCGTCAGAAAACCCTGCCGAAACCGCCACCCCAACCCATGGAAAACCCCCATAAAAACCGACCCGCCCCGGACGGCGGCCCGGCGCAGCACAGCGGGCGGGCGGGCGGGCGAGCCCGGACAGCGACGAGCGGGCACTGGGCCACACAGCGCCCGCCCCTCGCCCCCGTCGGCGGCCCGGCGTAGCACCACCAGGGCCAAGCCGACCCCACACCCACGACCGTCGCCGACGTCACTGTGTGGGGTCTGAGCTGGGGGATGGGGTTGGTGCCGCGCCCGGTGGGGTGGGTGTGGCGCCGAGGTGTGGTGGCGGGTGGTCAGGCTCCGAGGCCGATGTGGGAGACGTAGGTGTAGGCGCCCCAGTCGGAGTCGAGGTCGGCGATGATGTCGTCCCAGATGCCGTCCAGGGCGTCGGCGTCGCCGGTGGTGAGGGCGTCGACGGCGTCGTCCCAGACGTAGCGGACCTGGAGGGGGCGGATGCGCAGGTTGTCTCGGCGGCGGGGTTCGTCTACCACCTGCTGGTTGATGGGGTGGATCTCCACCTTGGTGCCGCGGCCGCTGTTGTTCAGGTGGTCCTTGAAGATCTGGGGGTTGTTCAGGATGTTGCGGGCGCGCAGCGTCCAGTAGGCGGTGTCGATGGCTTCGATGTTGACGCGGCGGGGGGTGCGGGTGCCCTTGGTCCAGGCCCGGAGGGTGGCGGCGTTGGCGGTGCTGCCGGCGTCGGCGAGGGCCTGGGCGAGGGTGGCGGGGCCGCCCTTGTGGCTCGTCAGGTAGCGCATGCGGGCGGTGAGGCCGCGGCGGGTGGTCGGTGGGGACTTGATGCCGCCTTCGATGATCATGCGTTCCAGGGCGTCTTCGAGGGCGCGGCCGAGGGCGATTTTTCCGTGGACGTTTCCCTGGTCGCGGTCGGCGCCGTAGCGGCCGAAGTTTTTCCATCCATCGGTCGACATTTTCAGGTGCTCCGGGTGCGGGTGCGGGGCAGGGTGTATTGGTCTTTGAGTTTCAGTTGCGTGGTCAGGCGGCCTTCTTCGAATACGCCGCCGTTGGCCTTTCGCCATTCGCCGCCGGTGACGTGGAGTTCGTCGGTTCCGCGCAGCGCGACAATCGTCAGTCCGGCTTTGTGGGCGCGCTGGGACTTGTACCAGAGGTTCGCGAATGCCTGGGAGCGGATGATGTGCATCCAGTCGGGGCGGCGGATGTCGCGGTTGTAGGTGGATTCGCCGATGGTCGATGCGAATTTTGCGTAGATGGCCTTGATGTACTTCTCGGTCACCTGGTCGCCGTCGCGGATCGCGTTCTCGCGGGCGATGGTGAGGATGCGTCGGAATTTCTCCAGCATTCCTTCGGTGGCGCCGCTCGTCCAGGCCTCGGTGATGTGTGGGGCGTCGGCGAGGCCGAGCTTGTGGCAGCGGATCAGCAGGCGCACGGTCGCTTCGTCCAGGAGTACTGGGCCAGCTTCGTGGCGGTTGCCGATCGGGTCGGGCAGGTGCGGGTGTTCCCAGACGGGGCGGGCGGGGAGCAGGTAGATGCCGGAGCGTTTGGGGTCCCAGCCGCCGTCGGGGCGGTGTTGGAGGGCGCCGATCGGCAGGTGGGTTTTGAGGGCGGAGCAGTAGGCGGCGTTGGTGTCCAGGACGTCCACCGTCACTGGGTCGGCGCCTGCCTTGAGGGAGGCCGTCAGCGGGGTGTTCTCCCATTTGTGGCGTCCTTCCCAGATTTCGTCGGCGCCGTTCCGGGATTTCTTGGAGAGGAATTCCAGGCGTTCCGGGTAGGCGGTGTGCTCGTACGCGGCGCCGACCCGGGTCGCGTCGAAGAGGGCCATTCCGTTCGGGATCGCTTTCTTCTCCAGCGTTGCGGACGCGGCTTCGATGTCGCCGTCGTGTTCCTCCAGGGCCTGCTCGACCGCCGAGGTGATCGTGTCGAGGTAGTAGCCGAGCTCGCGGCCGGTGTTGGCGTACTCGCGGAACTTCGCGGACGGCGCCGAGGTGGTGACCGGGTCGGGCGTAGCGGATGGGGAGTTGGTGCGGGCTGGGGTGGGCTGGGTGTTCTGGTTGGCGATGTCGGCGGTTTGGGTGGGTGTGGCGGGTGTGGGGGCGGTTCGGGCTGGGGTGGGCATCGTGGTCGGGGCAGCTGAGGTGGTCGGGGTGTTTTGGTCACTCGGGGCGAGCGGGGTCTGGTCGGTGGTGGTGGTCGGGCCTGCGGGTGTGGGGGTCGGGCCTGCGGGTGTGGGGGTCGGGGTGGTCGGGGCTGCCTGGGCGGGCGCGGTGGCCGGGGGAGCGGCGCTGGCGGGGGTGCACCAGCCGCCGGGGTGGAGCGCGCGGCCTCTGATGCGGTGGGTGATCGGGCGTTCGCACTGTTCGCACGGTGTGGCGGGGTGGGTGAGGATTTCGCTGTCCGGGCCTCGGTCGTAATCGGCGCTGGCCCCGGCGGCCGGGGCCGGGTCGACGAGCAGTTCCTCGCCTTGGACGGCCGTGGCAGCGACCGGAGTGGCCCAGGCAGTGGGCTGTTGCTCGGCGGGCAGTGCGGTGGGCGAGGCCTCGGAGACGGCCGGGAAGGTCGGTGCCGCCGGGGCGGGCGGCGCGGTGGGCGCGGTGGGCGCGGCCTCGGGGGCAGCTGAGGCGATCGGCGCTACCGGGACGGGGGCAGCGACTGGGGCTGCGGCCTGCTGTTCGGTGGCCGGAGCGGCGTCAGCGGCGAGCAACGGCTGCTGCTCGTCTGGGACGGTGGCCCGCTCGCCGGGGCGGATCCAGCCGTCCGGGATGGGTGTCAGGGGGGTGTAGGGCTCTGTGGGTCGGCGGGGTGTCTCGCGCCGTGGCGGGTTCGGCCTGGGTGCCGGGGTGGCGGTGGGTGTCGGGACCGGGGTGGGAGCGGCGAAGGTTGTCGGCACTGGTGCGGTGTCCGGCTGTGGTGCTGGTGCGGTGGTGTCGGGGGGCCAGGTCAGGTGCTGGGCGGCGTGGGTGGGGCCGGCGAGTAGATCGAGTGGGTGCATGCCCCAGTGGCGGGCCAGGGCGTCGATCTCGTCCAGGGACCAGGGTTGTGCGCCGGACTGACGGCGGCTGATCTTGTCTTGGGTTAGGTCGAGGGCGGTGGCGAGTTGGCGCTGGCTCTCGCCGGTGTGCTGCTTGATCGCGGCGATGGTGAGTCGCAGCGTTTCCAACGTGCTCAACGTCATGGGGGGCATCGTACCCATTTTTGATGGGTATTTTCCATCAGAAATGGGTGGGGTCGCTGCTTTTGAGTGATGGGGTGAGCAGCGTGTTGACGTGCAGGTCCGGCGCGGCGCGGGTGGCTTGGACGGGCGCGCCCTGGCGGTATCCCGGAGCGCCCTCGCCCTGGGGGTCCCGGGTCCGACCTGCGAGCGCTGGTCGGCACGGTGGCCGTCGGGGTCCGCTCGGCGGTGGCGGACCTGCGGCTGGCGAGAAGAGAACCCGGCCACGCGCGCCCTCGGCCCGTGGGTCGTCACAGGAGGCCGACAGCCGGCCCTCGCCGAACGTCAGGGCTGGGCGCGGGGTGGTCCGGCTCGCCGAACCGTACCGTACCGTCGGGATCGTGTACGCCGCACGGTGTGGCCCGGTCACCGCGGTGGCCGGGCCGCACTGCTTCGCGGCCTTGCTCGGCGCCGGCCCCCGGGCGGTGGACCGGGCCCGCCCCGCAGCGGTCCGGGACGGGCAGGGCAGCCGGGCTCTGAAGGTGCGCAGCTCGCGAGCGGTGCCCACGGCGTTCGCGGCGGCCGGGGTGTCCGAGATGACGGAGATGACGGAGACGGCGTTGCGGACGGCGTGGGCGAGCTGGTCGGCCTGCGAGCCGGTCGGGTCGGCGACGACCCCGGCGAGGAGTTGCAGAACGAGCTGGACGGGCGCCATGACGCCCTTCTTCGGAAGAGATGTCTTCCTTCACCCCTCCGAGGTGCACAGATCACACACTGCGTCCTGTCGCCGACCGGACGGTTCCGTGGCTTTGATCAGCGTCGTGGACTGCGGTCTGGGCAGATGTTGTCGTCGTTGAACTCAAAGTGCACGTCGCTCGGCTGTAGATGGTGAGACCTGCGGGCAGTGCACAAGTTCCCCGCCGCGGTTTCCGCGGCCTGCGTTGCGGGCGCCGGCGTACTCATGACGCCGCTTCTCGGTCCATGGGGCATCACATGTCATGCCGGGTTTCCCTTCGGCGAGATCATTTTCTTTCACCTCGGGCCGACGAGTGCGCTCACACGATGGTTACAGGAGGCAGGGCGTACGGCTGCTGAGGATATTTCCATGGCCGGGGAGGCGGTGGCTCCCTTGGAGGCCGGGGTCAGAGCCTCGGCCATCGCTTTGAACGGCCTGTGTGAGGGGGTGGTCCCAGGGGCTTGCGGATGTGGTGTGCGCCGCCCGGTCTGTGGGGACTGTTTGTCCGGAAGGGCAATGAGGATTTGCCCGTCGGGCTACGGGCAGCGCCAGAACGGAGACGGTGTCAGAGCCCGTCCCATTGGTTCGGTCGAGGATCTCCGGCGTCGTGGTCGGGGTCGTAGCGCTCGGTCCTGGTCTCGGCGTCGTGGTCGCGTACGCGCCGCCACTTGGCGCAGATGTCGGCCGCGGTGGCGAAGGCGGTCCCGTCTCCGGCGCCGGCGTACGGGTCGGCGGCGCGCTCGCCCTCCCGGGCGGGCCCGGTGCAGGGCCTGCTGGATGGTCTCCAGGGTCGTCCCGGCCGCCCGGCGGCGGACGTCGCTGGGCGGCCCGCGGGCGGGGCGGGGGCGGGGCGGGGTGGGACGGGACGGGGCGGGGCGGGGCGGGAGCGGAACGGAGGGGCCGGGCGGGGGGCTGGGGCGACTTCCGGTCACATCCCGGCGGCGGCCGGCCAGGTGACCGCCGCCGCGGCGGCGAGGAGCCCGGCGTTGAGCGCGACGCGGCGGTCCCCGCCGGTCAGGTGCACGGCGATCGCGCCGGTCTGCAGGAGCACGAACCCGACGGCCGCGGCCACGGCCAGACCCGGCGCGACACCGGCCGCCGGCGGCAGCAGCAGAGCGGCGGCGCCCAGGAGTTCGACCGCCCCCAGCGCCCTGACCGCGGGCGGCGGCACGCGGTCCACCCAGGCCATCATCGGGCGCAGCCGGTCGCGGTCGCGGGTCGCTTTGAGCGCGCCCGCGTAGAGGTAGAAGGCGGCGAGCGGTGCGGCGAGGAACCAGTAGGCGATGGTCATGACGTCCTTTCACGGTCACCGGTGGGTGACCCGTGGGCTTCAGGCCACGTCGGTGGCGGGCTCGGTGGCGTAGCGGCTCATCGTGCGCAGGCCGGTCTCGGGGGTCGGCGGCCTGCCGTCGGCGGTCGTGTCCCGCAGGTCCCGGAAGTACTGCACGTACAGGTCGGGGGTGAACACGCTGAGCATGACGGCGCTGTGGTCGGTCACGTTGGCGAAGGTGTGCGGGGCGCCGGGCGGGACCATCACGAACGTGCCCGCGCTCGCGTCGTGGTGCTGGTCCCCGGCGGTGAAGCGCACCGTGCCGGAGATGACGTAGAAGCCTTCGTCGTGGCGGGCGTGGCGGTGCTGCGGCGGTCCGGGGGTGTGCGGGGCGAGGAGGGACTCGGTCATCGCCAGGCGGTGCCCGGTGCGGCTGCCGTCCTCCAGGACGCGCATGCGCGTGGTGCCCAGGACGATCGTCTCGCCGTCGCCGGGGGCGACCACCGATACGGTGGGGCCGGTCTGCGGTTCGCTGGTCTTCGCTGTGTCGGTCATGTTCCGAGTCCACCGCCGGGGCCCTGTCGGTGTCCAAGACCCGTTGCGCCACGCCGATACCCGGGGGGTATCGTCGCAGCGTGGAGCTACGTACCTTGCGCTACTTCGTGGCGGTCGCCGAGGAACTCCACTTCGGCCGGGCCGCCACCCGCCTGCACATGAGCCAGCCGCCGCTGAGCCGGGCGGTCAAGCAGTTGGAGAAGGAGAGCGGCGCCCTGCTGTTCGTCCGCTCCCCCGCCGGTGTCACCCTCACCCCGGCGGGGGCCGTGCTGCTCGACGAGGCGCGGGACCTGCTCGACCGGGCCGAGCGGCTGCGCGCGCGCGTGGCCGCGGCGGCCGGCGGCGCGACCCTGACCGTCGGCATCCTGGGCGACGGCAGCGACCCCGGCGTCACCAGGCTGGCGGCCGCCTTCCGCCGCGGCCACCCCGGCGTCGAGATCCGTGTACGCGACACCGACCTGACCGACCCGACCTGCGGACTGCGCGCCGCACTGGTCGACGTCGCCCTGACCCGCGCGCCGTTCGACGACACCGCCCTGGCGGTGCGCGTCCTGCGCGCCGACCCGGTCGGCGCGGTCCTGCGCGCCGACGACCCGCTGGCCCGGCGCGGCCGCCTGGAACTGGCCGACCTGGCCGACCGCCGCTGGTTCCAGTTCCCCCCGGGAACCGACCCCCGGTGGCAGTCGTACTGGAACGGCGGCACCCCACGCGAGGGCCCCGTGGTGCGCGGCGTCCAGGAATGCCTCCAGGCCGTGCTCTGGAACAGCACCGTCGGCCTGGCCCCGTTGCTCGGACACGACCTGCCCGAGAACCTCACCACGGTCCCGCTGGCCGACATGGCGCCCAGCCCGGTGGTCGCGGTGTGGAATGACGGCGACACCAACCCGCTGGTCCGCTCGTTCGCCGAGATCGCGACGGCCGCGTACCGCCAGGCGTGAGCACCGCCAGGCCTGAACCGCCAGGCCTGAACACCGCCAGACGGGAGCACCGCCAGACGGGAGGGGACGGCGCCCCGCGGCGTCCGTCGAAAAAAGTGGTCCCGGTCCGCCCGCCGTGTCGATCCGCGACCACGCCGTTCGACCTGGGACGGAGAGCGGGGGCGGGCACCGTGCCACGGGCAAGGGAGAGTGACGATGCCGACGTACATGCTGATCATGCGGGGCACGGACGAGAGCATCGCGAAGATGATGGAGACGCCCTTCGAGGAGATGCTCGAGACGGTGGGCCGCTTCAACGAGGAACTGATCCAGGCGGGCGCGCTCGTCACCGCCGAGGGACTGGACGACCCCACCCAGGGCGTGGCGGTCGACTTCAGCGGACAGACCCCGGTGGTCACCGACGGCCCGTACGGCGAGACGAAGGAACCGTTCGGCGGCTTCCACGTGATCGACGCCGCGTCGAAGGGGGAACGCGTCGTGCTCCTCCACGAGGCACTCGGCCGTGTGGCCCCCCTCCCCCGTCGTCGAGCTCAACCCGACCGTGGCCGTCGCCATGGCGAACGGACCCCGGCAGGCGCTGCACATGGTCGACGAACTGGCCGCCTCCGGCCGGCTCTCGGGGTCGCACCTGCTCCCGGGCGTACGCGGCGAACTGCTGACCCGGCTCGGCCGCACCACCGAGGCCCGGGCCGAGCTGGAACTCGCCGCCCGGCCGGGCCGCAACGCCCGCGGACGCTCGGTGCCGCTGCGCAAGGCGGCCGCGTTGCCGTGACGCCCCGGCCGGACGGCCGTCACGAGCCCGGCCGTCACGAGCGGGGACAGGACTCCGCCTCCAGCTCGGAGGTGAACACCGCGATCGGCCGACTCCCCTCGACCCAGTCGCCGTTGACGTTGGTGGCGAGCAGGTGCCGGCCGTCGCGGGTGCCGAGCGCGTAGGACCACGAGCCGTTGATGGCGCCGCCCATGCCCCAGACGGTGGGGCCGCAGTCGAGCCTGATGCCGGCGACGCCCAGAGCGTAGTCCGCCTGGTCGATCCACTGGTGCCCGGTCGGGACCATCGTGAACATCTCCCGCTGCTGGGCGGGCGGCAGGAGCCGCCCGCCCAGCAGGGCGGCGAAGAAGGTGTTCAGGTCGCGAACGTCGGAGATCATGTCGCCGGCGGCCCAGCCCCAGGACGGGCTCAGCTCCGTCACGTCGTAGACGGTGGCGTTCGCCCCGGTGAGCCCCGGGCGCGAGTACTCGCGCCCGTGCGGCCCGTGGACGGTTGAGGTCGAAACAGCGGGGCTGTCCCCTTGGACAGCGCTGCCAGCACACGTCAGCTGGGTTCGCTCTCGCCGGTTGCGTACCACCCTTGCGGCACGAGCTTCTCCGCGCCTCGCCAGTTGTGGACGATCGCTTCCTGGAACCACCGGTGAGGCCCAGCGGGGCGGTGATCCGCTGCTTGATCTGCGCGGCCAGGGTGGCGCCGGAGGCCCGTTCGACGACCAGGCCGGCGAGGACGTAGTTGGTGTCGGAGTAGGTCCAGCCGGCGCCGGGCGCGAAGTCGGGCCGGTGGGCGACCGCGATCGGGGCGAGCTGTTCGGGGGTGTAGCCGTCGAAGCGGTGCCAAAGGAAGGGCAGGCCGCCCGCCTCCTGGCGGACCTTCTCGTCCATCGCGTAGTTGTAGATGCCGCTGGTGTGGTTGAGGAGTTGGCGCACGGTGGTCCGGCCGCCGTCGTAGCCGGGGGCGCCGAGGAGGCCGGGCAGCCAGCGCTCCACGCTGTCGTCGAGGCTCGGCCGCCCCTCGGTGGCGAGTTGGAGGACGACGGTGGCGACGAAGGTCTTGGTGGTGCTGCCGATGCGGAACCGGTCCTGCGCGAGACGGGCCCGCCCGGTGGCGACGTCGCCGACACCCCGCTGTTCTCCGGGGTACGCGGCGCGCAGTTGGCCGGACGGACCTCGGCGACGGCGCCGGGCAGACCGCCCGTGGCCACCACCCGGTCCAGCACCCGCTGGACCCTCGGATGCCCGCCCCCGCCCCCGCCGTCCGGCGCGGGCGCGGCGAACGCCGGTGCGGCGGCGGCGCCGGCCGGCACGGCCCCGGCGAGCAGGGTGGCGACGGCAGCGCGCGTGGTGGTTCCCATGGCGTGTTCCCCCTCGATGCGGTGTCGCGGTTCGGGAAGGAAGCTACGAACAAATTCACATAATGGTCAATGCGAAACCCGCCAATGGTGGATGTATTCACAGGTAGATGCCCACAACACTCTTGCAATGACTCTCCCGGTGAATGCAACAGAACGTCGCGGTCCCATTGCAACAGTGGGTGAGCCGGACGGATACTGTTCACGCGACGGAAGGAGACGAGGACGGATGCCCGGAGCCAGGCTGACCCCGCAGGACCGCCACCGGATCGCCGCCGGACTGGCCGAAGGGCTGGGCTACGGCGAGATCGCCCGGCAGATCGAACGGCCGACCTCGACCGTCACCCGCGAGATCGCCCGCAACGGCGGGCCCTGCGACTACCGGGCCGAACACGCCCAACGCGCCACCGCGCAGCGCTCCCGCCGCAGCGGCACGACCGCCCGACGGGCCGCCGCCGCCACGCCGCCGGCCCAGGGCCGCGACCCGCAGGCGGTCCGCGAATTCGCCGACGAACTGGCCGAGCTGCTGGTGCACAGCGGCCTGCCCAGAATGGCCGCCCGGGTCCTCGCGTGCCTGTACGTCACCGACGACGGCAGCCTCACCGCGGGCGAACTGGTGCAACGGCTGCAGGTCAGCCCGGCCGCCGTCTCCAAGGCCGTCGGCTACCTGGAGGGCCAGGCGCTGATCCGCCGCGAACGCGGCGAACAGCAACGCCGGGAGCGGTACGTCATCGACGACGACGTCTGGTACCGGGCGCTGCTGGCCAGCGCCGAACGGAACACGGTGCTCGCCGGCGTCACCCGCCAGGGCGCCGAAACCCTCGGCCCCGGCACACCGGCCGGCGCCCGGATGGACGACGCCGCGGCCCTCCTGGACCGGATCGGCCAGGACATCGTGCGCTCCGTGCGGCAGTGGCGGGAGGACAGCCGGCCCGGACCGCGGACCGGCTGATCCCGGGCACCCCCTGCGGGGCGGCCGGGTGGGATGCGCAAGGGTCCGGGCGGGTGGGCTCCGCACCCGCCCGGGTGCCGTATCCGCGGATCCGCGGCCGGTCTTCGACAAGGCGGTCGCGGTGGACCGGCAGCCCCCCCGGGCGTGCCGACGGCCGGGCGTGCCGGCGGGGGGCCGCCGGGGACGGGACGGACGGCGATGGCGGGCACGCGCAAACGACCGGAGGACTTCGCGCTGCCGAGGCTCAGCACCCGTCAGCTGATGACGATCTCGACCGCGACAACGCTGGTGACGGCCACGGCGTCGATCTTCCAGGCGCCGGAGGGACGGCGGAGCACGATCACCGGCCGGTACGTGCCGCCGCCGTACAACCCCGACCAGTCCACCGGTCCGGCCGGCGGCCAGGCCCCCAACCGGCCCGCCCAGGCCCAGCAGCACGGCAACCCCTCCGCGCACCACTGAACGGACCGAGGAAGGACCGATCGATGAGCACCCACGTTCAGATAACGACGGCACAGGAGGCCACCGCCCAGGACCACACCGCCACCGAACTGGAAGAGGAACACCGCCGCCGGGAGAACACGATGCCGCTCACGGTGGGGGGACCGGCGGCAGCCGGCCTCGGAGTCGCGCTGCTGTCGATGCTGATGAACAACCAGCGGGGCACGGTCGTGGTCCGCATGTGAGTACACACCCCCCGGACCCGACCGAACGACACAAGGACCCCCGGCACGTCCGGCGGCCCGGCAGGAGCTGGTTCAAACCACAGGGCCGGAAGCCCGGGACCGACCGACGGGGCAGAGCCGGGTACGGAGTCGCGTCTCCGCCCACCCCAGATCGACACACAGGCCGAACCAGACCCGGCCCTTGCACACACCCGACCCACCACGACCCACCACGACCCAGGAGAACACACCCCGGAGGATGTCGCGCCGGCGCCCGGGGGCGGCCACGGACAGAGCGAAAGGGCAGAGCGATACCGGCCCGAGCCACGACCAGACGGCCCGGGCCGTCCCGCTCCGGACGACCCGCGGTGAGGTAACACGGAACACCGACGACCCCGAACCACCCCACGACCCCACCCGACACCTACCCATCCACGATCTCCACAATGGAACCGCGCACCACGGGGGCGGCCGGAGAACGGCAAACGGCTGAACCGGGCCTGTCCAGCCAGTGCCCGGACTCCGTGAGCTTGGTGAAATCGTCCTTGGGCGGGCCGTAGTCCGGATTCTCCACGAACTCCCCCGTCAGCTTCCCGTCCGCGCCGACCCGCCGGACGCCCTGGACGGCTTCGCCCGGGACGTAGCCGTCGGGGTCGCCGATGAGATCGGGGTCGATCATCGCGACCGACCCGCCCGGACGCCCGACCGCCTCCGCGACGAGTTCGGGCGGAGGCGACTGCAGGACGCGGCGCCGCTCGACCGATGTGTCCCCCATGAGAATGCCCCTTCACCTGGTTCGCCCGAGACGGTCACACCGCCCCGATCCACTGAGGAGGCATGCTCGCGACACCCCAGAGGCCCCGGGAAAGCACTCGTCCGCGGCGGGTGTGCCGAGCGGGGGGCGACGGACTCGGCGATGAGGGCGGACCCGCGGGGGCGACCGGAGGACGGCAAACGGCTGAACCGGGCCTGTCCGGTGCCCCGTTCCTCCGTGAAAGGCAGCTCTGTCGAGCTGCCATCACTGCCGACTTCCGCGGAGGAACGCAGTGCACCACCGTTCCCGTTCAGTGGCCAGGGCGCTCGGCTCGGGCGCCGCCTTGAGCCTGGCGCTGGCGCTCACCGTGACCGCCTCCCCCGCCCTGGCCGCGCCGCCGGGCCCCACCGCCGAGTCCGATCCCGTCCCCGGCCTGGTGGCCGGCGAGGGCACCGCCGCCCCGCAACTGGTGACCGGACTGTCCGAGGCGGCGTCCGGCGCTCCGGCCGAGGCGGCCCGGGCCCATCTCGCCGCCCACCTGGACCGGTACCGGGTCGATCCGGGACAGCTGGCCGAACTCACGGTCGAGCGCACGGCCGCCGACCGGCACACCGTCAGGTTCCAGCAGTACCACGGCGGCATACCGGTACTCGGCGGACAGTACCTCGTCCGCCTCACCGGCGAGGGAACCGGCCAGCGAGTGTAATCGGCCGGCGGCAAGTACTTCACCGGCCTGACCGCACCGACCGCCCCCGCCGTGCCGGACTCGTGTCAACGGAACCGGGCGCAGCGGCGGCGTCGGCCGCAGCGAGCTCGTAGTACCGCACGGGCTCGTCATCGAGAGCGGCCTGGTCGTCCTGCCGGGCGGCACCGGCCGGCTCGCCCGCCACTTCACCGTGCACACCGCCGACCCGGGGAACGGCGCGCCACTGGTCCGCGAGGTCTACGCGGACGCCACGCTCGGCGTGGTCGCCCTCGCCCACGACTCCTCGGCCCCCTACCAGGTCAGCGGCGCCGACGACACCGGCGCCGGCGACACCGGGGCCGGCGCCGCCCGTGGCGCGGCCGCCGCCCAGCCCGCCACCGGGACCGCCCCCGACCTCCTGGGCCGTACCGTGCCGGTGAACATCTCCCGCCAGCCGGACGGAAGCTACCAACTCACCGACCTCACCCGGCCCGTCACCATCACCACCTACGACGCGACCGGACGGGACTACAACGAGTTCAGCGGCCGGCTGCCCGACGGCAGCCTGCCCGTCGGCTCCCCGGACCCGGACTTCCCCGCCTCCACCGGCACCAGCGGCGCCACCGACGCCCACCTCGACGCCGCCGCCGTGTACGGCTTCCACCACGACCGGCTCGGCCGCGACGGCCTGGACGGCAAGGGCGGCACGATCACCTCCGTGGTGAACGTGAGCAACCGCGGCAAGCCCTTCCCCAACGCCGCCGGGGACGGGCAGAAAATGCTCTACGGCAACGGCAACGCCAGGTTCCTGCCCTTCTCCGCCGCCCTCGACGTGGCCGGGCACGAGATGACCCACGGCGTCATCCAGCACACCGCCAACCTGGCCGGCGACGGCCAGTCCGGCGCGATGAACGAGGGCATCGCCGACTACTTCGGCAACGCCATCGAGGTCACCGCCCGCGGCACGTCCATGGACGACCCGGCAGCCCCGCTGATGGGCGAGAACCTGTGCCGCACCGGCACCCCGCAGGACTGCGCGAACCGCCGCCTGGACGACCACCGCACCACCGTGGACGACTACCTCGGCGCCGGGCCCGACCTGGACAACGGCGGCGCGCACCTCAACTCCACCATCTTCAGCGGCGCCCTGTGGGACATCCGGCGCACCCTCGACCCACTCACCGCCGACCGCCTCGTCTACCGGGCGCTGGCCGAATACCTCACCCCGCTGGACGACTTCGTCGACGGACGCAACGCGGTACTCGCCGCCGGCCGGGCCCTCAAACTCAGCGGAGCCCAACTGCGCAAGGTCGCGGCCGCGTTCGACGCACACGGGATCAAAGCCGGCTGGCAGAGCCGACTCGGGACGGACACCCGCCCGCTGCTGCCCGGCACCTCCGCCCCGGTCGGACCGGCCGCGGGCGCAGGCCACTGGGTGATGGGCAACACCGACCCGAACGGCAAGGGCGCGACCGCCCTGTACACCGGCTCCACCACCACCACCGCCACCCCGACCCGGCTCAGCCCGGACGACGGGCGGATCCACGGCTGGGCCGCCACCGACGGCAAGTCCGCCGTCTGGCTGGCGATCGGTCCCGACACCACCGGCACCTGGGGAACGGAGGTGCTGACCCGTCCACTGTCCGGCGGCCCGGTGCGCAGCGTGTTCCACTCCTTCGACCAGTCGCCCGGCAGCGTCCAGGTATCCGGCGGGGACATCGCCTTCACGGTGACCGACAACGACACCGGCCGCACCCGGGTCCGCCTCTCCCACGACGGCGCCCCGCCCGTGGAACTCCCGCTGCCCGAGGGCCACGACCTCGCGTCCCTCGCGTTCAAGGACGGCCTGCTCGGCTGGATCGAGTCCTGGACGGCCGACGGGGCCACCGTCCAGGCGCCGACGGCCTTCTCGACCGCCACCGCCAAGGTCACCGCCCAGTACCCGGTGAGCACCCCGAACGGCACCGACCTGCCGTACCTCGCCTCCCCGCTGCTCGCGGGCGGCCGGCTGCTCTGGCTGGCCGCCCCGGCCGACCGCACCCGTCCGACCGCCCTGCGCTCCGGCGCCCTGGACGGCTCCGGCGTGCGCGACCTGCTCTCCACCGACTCGCCGTACACCCCGGCGGACATGGAACTCACCGCCACCGACCAGGCCGTCACCTTCACACACCGCAGCGCCCAGCCGAACAGCGGCTGGTCGAACGCCGCCCTGCCCAAGCTGTACCAGCTGCCGGTCAGCGGCGGCACCCCCGTACGGGTCTCCTGCAACCGGGGCAGCCAGTTCCACGCCGCCGCCGACCAGGGCACCCGGGTGGCCTGGCTGGACGCCACCGCCGGGCGCAACGACCTCGTGGTCCGCGACCGCCCGGCCGGGTCCTGCTGATCCGAGCACGGCAACGCCGTCCACCCCGGTGCCGGCGGACACCGCGGCGGACAGCGAGGCGGACACCGCGGCGGACACCGGGGCGGACACCCGATCCGGGGCGGACACCAGGGCGGACAGCGAGGCGAGCACCCGATCCGGGGCGGACACCAGGGCGGACAGCGAGGCGGACACCCGATCCGGGGCGGACACCAGGGCGGACAGCGAGGCGGACACCCGATCCGGGGCGGACACCAGGGCGGACAGCGAGGCGAGCACCCGATCCGGGGCGGACACCAGGCGCCTGCCAGCGCGCTGTGCGCGGTCTGCCAGCGGCGGGCCACAGGCTGGGCCCGTCCAGATCACCCGGCA
>NZ_JBFBFU010000060.1:15285-20567 GCF_040684355.1 Kitasatospora sp. NPDC091276
ACACCCGATCCGGGGCGGACACCAGGCGCCTGCCAGCGCGCTGTGCGCGGTCTGCCAGCGGCGGGCCACAGGCTGGGCCCGTCCAGATCACCCGGCAACCAGAGGGAACCGCATCCATGCCGTCAGCTACTTCTCCTTCTTCCACTCCTTCTTCGGCAGCCCCTTCGCCCTCCCGCGCGGGGTGGTCGCGCCGCCTGCGGCTGGCGCCGCTCGTGCTGACGGCGTCGGCCCTCACCGCGGGACTGGCCGCCGGACCGGCGCTCCCGGCCCCCCTCCCCGCCGCCACGGGATCCACGCCCTCCGCGACCCGGGGCGGAGCCGAGGCACAGCGGGTCCAACTCGATAAGCTGGCACGGCAGTTGGTGGCCGCCGGGGCGCCGGGGGTGGTGGTGCGGGTGGACGACGGCCGGGGCCGGCCCGTCGAGATCGCCGAGCAGGCCCCCTGGGCCGCGGCGGACCAGCGGCTCGCGGCGGGGGACGAGTTCCGGATGGGCTCCAACACCAAGACCATGATGGCCGTGATCGCCCTGCAACTGGCCGCCGAGGGACGCCTCGCGCTGACCGACCCGGTGGAGGCGTGGCTGCCGGGCCAGGTGCCCGACGGCCGGGCGATCACGCTACGGATGCTGCTGAACCACACCAGCGGCCTGCCCGACTACACCGAGGACCCCGCCGTCCTGCCGTCGATCCTCGGCAAGGACCCGCACCGGTGGACCTCCGCCGAACTGCTCGCCGTGGGCGTCAAGCGCCCGGCGCTGTTCCCGCCGGGCACCCGGTGGTCCTACAGCAACACCGACTACGCGGCGGTCGGCGCCGTCCTGGAACGGATCACCGGAGCGAGCCTCGCCGACCTGATCCGGGACCGGATCGCCCGTCCCCTGGACCTGGAACACACCTACCTCGCCACGGACGGCAACTGGCACGGCCGGCACGTCCGCGGCTACGAGCCGGACTCCGCCCACATGCCGGCGGGAGTGCCCTCGGCGTTCCGGGACGTGGCCGGGGTGCACCGCGACGGCCGGGTGGACGTCTCCGGCAACGACCCGGGCTGGGGCGGGGCGGCCGGGGCCGTGGTGTCCACCGCGCAGGACTGGTCCCGCTTCTACAACGCGCTGATGTCCGGCAGGCTGCTGCCCGCGGCCCAGCTGGCGCAGCTGCGCGCCACCGTGCCGATGGACCCGCAGAACCCGGTGGACGGGCCCGGCTCCGGCCTGGGCATCGGGACGGTCCGCACCCCCTGCGGCACCGTCTGGGCCCACGACGGGGGGATCACCGGCTACTCCAGCACCAACCTCACCGACGGCACCGGCAGCCGTACCGCCACCGTCCTGATCTCGACCGAGTTCCTGTTCGAGTTCGGAGCCGACGCGGAGCTCACCGCGGCCGGCCAGGCCCTGCAGAGTGCGGTGACCTGCGCGATGTTCGGCAAACCGGCCCCTGCCCCTGCCCCTGCTCCGGCTCCGGCTCCGGCTCCGGCTCACTGACCGGGCGGCCCGGCCGCGGGTGAGGGCGAGGGCGAGGCCGCGGGCGAGGGCGAGGTGATGATCGCGGACAGCAGGTCCCTGGCCTCGGTCCGCGCCATCGCCGCACCCGCGGCGTGCGCGGACGTGAACCCGGCGGCTCCCAGGTCCGCCGTGGCCCGTCCCGCGATCCTGCGCACGTCGGTGTCACCGAGGTCGTCCGAGCCCCGCAGCAGGTCGGCGGCGCCGAGCAGGAGCGCCGCCTCCCCCGGCCGGCCGCGGCACAGCTCGATGTCGGCGGCCGCCACCGCGATCCGGGCCGCGACCGCCGAGTTCCAGGTCAGCACCAGGTGCACCGCCGGATGGTCGAGCCGGCGCACCGCCGCGCCGGGCAGGCCGTCCGCCGCGTCCAGCTGCGCGAGCACGCCCAGCAGCAGGGCGGTGAGGTGTGAAGGCACCGGCTGGCCGCCGGGGGCCTGGTCCAGAGCGGCCAGGGCGTGCGCGCGGGCCGGCTCCCGCCGCCCGGCCCGCCACTCCAGCTGGGCCAGGCCCAGGCACACCACGGCCCGGGGCTCGGCCCATCCGGCCCGCGCCACCTCCTCGAGCAGGCCCGCCAGCTGCCGCCGCGCGCCGTCCGCGTCCCCGGCCTGGGCACGCATCAGGGCGGCCTGGACATCGCTGTCGACCGTGTCCTCCCGCATCCCGAGTTCCTGGAAGTACCGGGTGGCCCGCTCGTTCATCGCCAGCGCGTCGGCCAGGTCGCCGCAGCGCCGCCGCAGCGAACCGAGGGTGCTCAGCGCGGTCGCCATACCCCACCGCTCGCCGAGCGCCTCGAAACCGGCCAACGCGTGGGCGAGGAAGCCCCTCGCCTCGGTGACGTCCCCGGTGTGCAGGGTCAGCAGGCCCCGCACGAGCAGGGTGAACGGACCGCTGGAGGGGTCCTTACACTCGCCGTCCGGGAAACCCGGCAAGCCCGGGGAACCCGGGGAACCCGGGGAACCCGAGAGGACCGGGAACTCGGACGGGCCCGGGAAGTCAGGCGTCTGCGGGGGGTCAGACGGGCACGGGAAGTCAGACGGGCCCGGCGGGTCGGACGGGCCCGGGAAGTCAGACGGACACGGGAAGTCAGACGGGCCCGGGAAGTCAGACGGACACGGGGGGTCGGACGGGCCCGGGGGGTCAGGCGGACGCGGCGGCGGCTGCGGGCCGGCGATGGCCGCGGCCAGCCGGGCCAGCTCCAGCAGGGGATGGACACCAGGGTCAACGCCCACCATCGCCGCCTCGATCCGGCCGAAGGCGGCCGCCCTGTCCTCCGGCCGGCCGATGGACTCGGTGCCGACCTCGTACGTCGCGACCACCAGCGCGCGGGCCGCCGGATCGGCCGGCCCGGGGACCTCCAGCACCCGTTCGAGCAGGTCCAGCGACTCCGGCGGATAGCCCCGCATGGACCAGAACCAGCACAGCGCGGCGCCGAACCGGACCGCCGTCGCGGCGTCCCCGGACTCCACCGCCCAGCGGATCGCCGCCAGCAGGTCGTCCCGCTCGGCCGACAGCCGGGCCAGCCAGCGCAACTGGTCGCGGGTACGCAGCCGCGGCTCCGCCGTCTCGGCCAGGGCGAGGAAGAACCCGCAGTGGCGTTCGCGGGCGGCACCGTCCTGCCCGCGGCGGGTGAGCTGCTCCAGGCCGTACTCCCGGATGGTCTCCAGCATCCGGTAGCGCGGCTCTCCCGTGGCGGCGGCTCCGAGCGGGTGCAGCAGCGACTTGTCGACCAGCGCCGCCAACAGCTCCCGGACGTCGCGGGTAAGGGCGTCGTGGTCGCCGGGGTGGTGGCCGGCGTGCGGGACGCCGAGCCCGCCGACCGCCTGCGCCGCGTCCTCGGTGAAGCTGCCGGGCGCCACCGACAGCCGTTCCAGCAGCGCCCGTTCGTCGGCGGCCAGCAGCTTCCAGCTCCAGGCCACCACGGCGCGCAGCGTCTGGTGGCGGGGCAGGGCGGTGCGGCTGCCCCGGGTGAGCAGCCGGAACCGGTCGTCCAGCCGGGCGGCGACCACCTCGGCGGGCAGGGTGCGCAGCTGGGCGGCGGCCAGTTCGATCGCCAGTGGCAGGCCGTCCAGGCGGCGGCAGATCTCGACCGCGGCCGCCGGCGAGCCGTCCTCCTCGGCGAAGCCGGGGCACACGGCGGCGGCCCGGTCGTGGAACAGCCGGACCGCCGCGCAGGCGCGGGCCTGTTCGGGGGTCGAGCCGGGTTCGGGCAGTTCCAGGGGGAGCACCGGGTGCAGGTTCTCGCCGTCGATCCGCAGTGGCTCCCGGCTGGTGGCCAGTACCCGCAGCCCGGGGCACCGGCCGAGCAGGGTCCCGGCCAGCGCGGCCGCCGCCTCGATCACGTGTTCGCAGTTGTCCAGCACCAGGACCGGGTCGTCGTGCGTGAGCACCTCGGTCAGGCGGTCCAGGATCTCCTCGGGGGTGCCGGGGCGGCGGGCCGGGGCCGCGGCGCTCTTGGGCAGGTCGGCCTCGCGGGTCCGCAGGGCGTCGAGCACCGCGCGGGGCACGTCCGCCGGGCCGGCCGGGGCCAGGGCGGCGAACCACACCCCGCCGGACGGTGTGAGCCGGCGGCCGACGGTGGTGGCCAGCCGGGTCTTGCCGGACCCGCCGGGTCCGACCAGGGTGACCAGGCGGGCCCGGCCGAGCAGCTCGGCCACCCGGTGGATGTCGTCCTCGCGGCCCACGAAGCTGGTCAGCGGCGCGTCCAGGTTGCCGGGCGGCCGTGCTCGGCGGGGTTCCGACCGTTGAGGTGGCGGCCGTTGAGGCTCCGGCCGTTGAGGTGGCGGCTGGTCGGCGAGCGTGCGGTGACCGGGAAACTGCTGGCGGCCAGGGGGCGTGCGGTGACCGGGAAACTGCTGGCGGTCAGGGGGCGTGCGGTGACCGGGAAACTGCTGGCGGTCAGGGGGCGTGCGGTGACCGGGAAACTGCTGGCGGCCAGGGGGCGTGCGGTGGCCGGGGGGCGCCGGGAGCTCGCCGCGCAGGACCGCGAGATGGGCCGCCCGCAGCTGCGGTCCGGGGTCGCTGCCGAAGGTGTCGGCCAGCCGGGCGCGCAGCCGCTGGTAGGCGGCCAGCGCCTCGGCGCCCCGGCCGCCGGCGGCCAGGGCCCGGATCAGCTGGGCGTGCAGCCGTTCGTGCAGCGGGTGCCGCGCGGTCAGCGATTCGAGTTCGGCGATCAGCTCCGGTCCGGCGCCCAGCGCGAGGTCGGCCTCGATCCGGTCCTCCAGGGCGACCAGCCGCGCCCGCTCCAGCCGCCGGGCCTCGGCGTCGGCGAACGGCGCCTCGCGCACGTCCGCCAACGCGGGACCGCGCCACAGGGCCAGAGCCTCCCGCAGCGCGGCGGCGGCCTGGGCCGGCCGGCCCTGCGCGTGCAAGTGCCTTCCGGAGCGGGCCAGTTGATCGAACCGGGCGGTGTCCACCGCGCCGGCCTCGACGGCCAGCCGGTACCCGGCCGGTCCGAAGGTGAGCAACGCGGGGTCGCCCAGGACGCCCCGCAGGCGGGACACCAGTGACTGCAGGGCGTTCCTCTGGTCGGCCGGTGGCGCCTCGGCCCACAACGCGTCCGCCAGGGCCTGCGGCCGGACAGCGCGGCCGGCGTCCAGCGCGAGGTAGGCCAGCAGCGCCCGTAGCCGCGCGCCGCTGATCGGCAGCGGGCCCGCTCCGGCGTCCAGTACCAGGGGTCCGAGCAGGCCGACGCGCACCGGGTCACTATCGCAGCACCACCGGTTTGATCGTCAAGTCGCCGGCCGGCACCCACGCGCCCACCCCGGCCGTGAGCAGCCACCG
>NZ_JBFBFU010000061.1:0-18934 GCF_040684355.1 Kitasatospora sp. NPDC091276
TGGAAGTTCTCGCTCTGGCCGGCGAAGTCGACGGCGAAGGAGCGCACCGGGCCGGGGGGGGCGGGCCCCCCGCCCCCCCCCGCGGGGGGCCCCCGCGCCCCCGGGCCGGGGGGGCGCGGCGGCGACTCGTTCACGGCACCATCCAGCCGAGCACCGGGGTGGACTGGAGCCAGGCGAGGAGGCAGAGGACGGCCAGGACGGTCAGGCTCCAGCCGATGATCTTGCGGAGGACCTCGCCCTCCCGCCCGTACGTCCCGACCGCGCTGGCGGCGATGACCAGGTTCTGCATCGCGACGGCCTTGCCCTGGACACCGCCGGTGCTGGTGGTCGCGGCGGCCAGGAGGGGGGACAGTCCGATGTGCTGGGCGGCGGAGACCTGCATCGCACCGAAGAGCGCGTTGGAGGAGGTGTCGGATCCGGTGAGGGCCACGCCGAACCAGCCGGTGAAGCCGGAGAACAGGGCGAAGGCACCGCCGAGGCCCGCCAGCCAGGTGCCGATGGAGACGGCCATCCCGGAGAGGTTCATCAGGTAGGAGAGGGCGAGGACGCAGGCGATGGTCAGGGCCGCCCAGCGGATCTGGTGCAGCGCGTCCAGGTAACAGCGCAGTGCCCGCCGTACCGGCACCCGCAGGATGAGCGCGGTCAGGACGCCGGTGGCGAGGAGCAGGGTCCCGGCCGCGCCGAGCCAGCCGAAGTCGAAGGTGGTGACCGCCACGGGTCGGCCGCTCGGACTGGTCACGTGGAGGCCGGGCCAGGGGAAGGCGACGTCCTGGTCCTTCACGAAGCCGGCGACGGGCCCGCCGTAGGACACCAGGGCGAACAGCGCGGTGATGATCGCGTAGGGGAGGAAGGCCAGCAGGGTGTCCCGGCGGGGGGCGCGCTCCACGCGGGGCCCCGTTTCGGCGGCGGGGCCGTGCCGTCGCGCCCGGATCCTGAGCAGCACGATGACCGAGGCGAGCGAGGTGAGCGAGGCCACCAGGTCGGTGAGTTGGTAGGTGAGGTAGTTCGAGCAGAGGAACTGGCCGACGGCGAAGCCGGTTCCGGCGGCCAGGGCCACCGGCCACACCTCCCGGAGCCCCCGGCGTCCGTCGAGGAGGAGCAGCAGGACGAACGGCACCAGGGCCGCGATGACGGCGGACTGGCGGCCGACCATGGCGCCGAGGTCGGCCCCGGGGAGGGAGGTGACCTTGGCCAGGGTCTGGATCGGGTTGCCCACCGAACCGAAGGCCGCCGGCGCCGTGTTGGCGAAGGCCGCGACGGCGGCGGCCTTCAGGGGGTCCAGTCCCAGGCCGAGCAGGATGAGCGAGGTGACCGCGATGGGGGTGCCGAATCCCGAGAGGGACTCGATCATCGCCCCGAAGCAGAAGGCGATCAGCACGGCCTGGATCCGGACGTCGCCGGAGAGGGACGAGAAGGTCCTTCCGATGACGTCGAAGTGTCCGGAGGCGCGTTGGAGGCGGTTGATCCACACCGCGCCGAGGATGATCCACACGATCGGGAACAGTCCGAAGGCGGCTCCCTCCAGTGCGCCGTCGGCGGCCTGGCCGAGCGGCATGCCGTAGCCGGCGGTGGCGATCAGGAAGGCGGTGGCGAGCCCGGCGAGGGCGGCCCAGTGCGACTTCAGTCGCACCAGGCCGAGCAGGACCAGGAGGACGAGGAGGGGGGTCGCCGCGAGCAGGGCGGCGAGAGCGGGGTGTCCGAGCGGGTCTGGGACTTGGCGATACACGGGTGGGTCTCGCTTTCTCCAGTCGGCGATGACCGCGACGGCGAGAACGCTCGATCCACCCGGGTACGGACGATCGGCGCACGCACGTTTTCGCATCATGGAACCCGAGTTCCATCAGGCGCCAAGCATGGGATGCGCCGATACCGCCGTCAAGGGGGCGGGGTGCGGGCTCAGGATCGGGAGTGCCGATCCTGACGCACCGTCAGGAAGGCGTGGGGGAAGCCGAGTTCGCCGTCACTCGCGCGCTCCGAGTGCGACACCGAGCCGCTTCGCCGCCGCGTTGACCAGGGCTCCGTGCTCCGCCCGCGACTCGTCGGTGGCCCGGCTGGCGGGGACGTTGACGCTGATGCTCGCTACCGGCAGCCCGAGGCCCCCGATGACCGCCGCGGCGACCGCCGAGACGTCGGAGCGCCACTCGCCGCTGTTGGTCGCGTAGCCCCGGCGCCGGACCTCCGCCAACTCGTCCAGCAGTCGCCGTGGTTCGACGATCGTCGCGTCGGTGTACCGGGCCAGCCCCTCGGCGAGATAGCTCTCCAGCGCCTCGGCGGGGCTCGCGGCGAGCACCGCCTTGCCGTTGGCGGAGGCGTGGGCGGGCAGGTCCTGCCCGAGCGGAAGGACGATCCGCACCGGCTGGCTGGTCTCCAGCCGCTCCACCAGGATCACCCGGCCGCCCTCCGGCACGGCCAGGTGGACCGTTTCGCCGGTCTGCCGGCGCAGTTCCTCCATCACCGGCACGGCGGCGTCGCGCAGGCCCAGTTCGCCGGTGGCCTGCCGGCCGACCTGCAGCGCCTTGGCGGTGACCAGCCACCGGGTGGGTGCCCCGCCGGCCTGGCGCAGCCACCCCGCCGTGTGCAGGGTGAGCAGCGCCCGCTGCACGGAGCTCTTCGGTAGGTCCATGGCCCGCGCCAGCTCCGCGACGCCGATCGGCTGGCGCGCGGCGACCTCCTCCAGTACCCGCAGCGCGTTGAGCACGTTCTGCATCCTTGACCCCCTTCGAAGGTGGCGCCTACGCTCCACTATGCCGCTCCACGATACGACGTGCCGTCAGACGGCACAACCCTTAAGGGGGTTCGACGCGTATGTCCTTCCGTACCGGCCGCCACTTCCTCCAGATCCCGGGCCCCACCAACGTCCCCGACGCCGTGCTGCGGGCGATCGCGGCGCCCACGACCGACCACCGGGGGCCCGAGTTCGCGGCACTGACGCTGCGTCTGCTCAAGTCGATCGGGCCGGTGTTCGGCACCTCGGGCCCGGTCGTGATCTACCCCGCCTCGGGGACCGGCGCCTGGGAGGCCGCCCTGGTCAACACCCTCAGCCCCGGTGACCGGGTGCTCTGCTTCGAGACCGGACAGTTCGCCGCGCTCTGGCGGGAGATGGCCCAGGCCCTCGGCCTCCAGGTGGACCTGGTCCCCGGGGACTGGCGCCACGGTGCCGATCCCGAGGTGCTCGCGCAGCGACTCGCCGAGGACGCCGACCGGACGATCAAGGCGGTGTGCGTCGTCCACAACGAGACCTCCACCGGCGTGACCAGCCGGATCGCGGAACTGCGTCGGGCCCTGGACGAGGCGGGCCACCCGGCGCTGCTGCTGGTCGACGCGGTGTCCTCGCTCGGCTGCCTCGACTACCGCCACGACGAGTGGGGCGTCGACGTCTCGGTGTCCGGCTCGCAGAAGGGCCTGATGCTGCCGCCCGGGCTGGGGTTCAACGCGGTCAGCCGCAAGGCGCTGGTCGCCTCGCGCACCGCCGGGCTGCCCAAGTCGTTCTGGAGCTGGGCGCCGGTCATCGAGGCGAACCGGAACGGCGCCTTCCCCTGCACCCCCGCCATCAACCTGCTCTACGGCCTGGACGAGGCCCTGCGGATCCTCGACGCCGAGGGCCACGACAACGTCCACGCCCGGCACGCCCGGCACGCCGCCGCCACCCGGGCCGCCGTCCACGGCTGGGGCCTGGAGGTCCTGTGCGCGGACGAACGCGAGTACTCCGGCTCGCTCACCGCGGTCCTGCTGCCCGAGGGCCACGACGCCGACCGGTTCCGCGAACTCGTCCTGGAGCGCTTCGACATGTCGCTCGGCGCCGGTCTGGGCAGGCTCGCCGGCCGGGTCTTCCGGATCGGCCACCTCGGCCACCTCAACGACCTGACCCTCATCGGCACCCTCGCCGGGGTGCAGCTGGGCCTGGAACTCGCCGGGGTGCCGATCGACCCGGCCGGCCTCGGTGCGGCGCTCGACGTGCTCCGCCGCCCGTGAACGCCCCGGCACCCCCAGACACAGGAGTCAACCGGACATGACAGCGAGCAGTTCCGACGCCTCGACGGCCGGCCGCGGCCCCGAGCGCGCCGCCCGACCCGAGAGCGGCACCCGCCACGGCGACACCCGCGCACTGGAGCACCGGCTCCGCCGCGACCTCGACGGCGAGGTCCGCTTCGACGACTACACCCGGCACCTGTACTCCCGGGACGCGAGCATGTACGCGATCACCCCGGTCGGCGTGGTCCTGCCCCGGCACGCCGACGACGTCCAGGCCGCGGTCGCCGCGGCGGCCGAACACGGCGTACCGCTGGTGCCGCGCGGCGCGGGCACCAGCCTGGCGGGGCAGACCGTGGGGCCCGGGCTGGTCCTGGACCTGTCCCGCCACCTGAACCGCATCGTGGAACTGGACCCCGAGGCCCGCACCGCCCTGGTGGAACCCGGCGTCGTCCAGGCCCAACTGAACCGCGCGGCGGCGCCGTCGGGCCTGGTGTTCGGCCCCGACACCTCCACCGCCAACCGGGCCACCATCGGTGGCATGATCGGCAACAACTCGGGCGGCAGCGGGTCGCTGCGCCACGGGATGACCATCGACCACGTCCGGGAGCTCGACGTCGTGCTCTCCGACGCCAGTCGGGCCCACCTCGCCCCGGTCGACGCGGCGGAGCACCGCCGCCGGGCCGCCCTGCCGACCCTCGAAGGCGCCGTCTACCGCGAACTCCCGCGGATCGTCCGGGCCAACGCCCGGGCCATCGCCGAGGGAACACCGGAGTTCTGGCGCCGCTCCGGCGGGTACCGCCTGGAACGGCTCGTCCGCGAGGGCGCCGAGGGCGCCGAGGGCGCGGTGGACGCCCCCTTCGACCTCGCGAAGTTCGTCGTCGGCTCGGAGGGCACCCTCGTCATCGCCACCAGGGCCCTGGTCGACCTGGTGCCCAGGCCCGCGCACACGGTCATCGCCGTCGGCCACTTCACCTCCGTCGCCGGGGCCGTCGACGCGACCGCGGACGCCCTCGCCTGCGAACCCGCCGCGGTGGAGCTGATGGACCGGACGATCCTCGAACTCTCCCGGCGGAAGATCGAGTACGCCCCGCTCGGCGGCATCCTGGCGGGCGATCCCGGGGCGCTGCTGTTCGTCAGCTTCAGCGGGGACGACGAGGGCGAACTGCGCGGCCGGCTCCAGCGGCTCACCGCCCGGTGGGCCCGGCACGGCCACGGCTACCACACCCTGCACGCGGTGACCGCGAAGCAGCAGGAGGCCCTGCTCAAGGTCCGCTCGGCCGGCCTGGGCCTGCTGATGGCCGCCGGCGAGGGCACCCGCCGCCCGCTCGCCTTCGTCGAGGACACCGCCGTCGACCCGGTCCACCTCGCCGACTACACCCGCCGCTTCCAGGAGGTGCTGGACCGGCACGGCCTGGCGGCCGGCTTCTACGGGCACTGCTCGGTCGGCTGCCTGCACATCCGCCCCTTCGTGGACCTGACCGACCCCGCCCAGGTGACGACCATGCGGGCGGTCGCGGAGGAGATCCGGGACCTGGTCACCGAGTACGGCGGCGTCAACTCCAGCGAGCACGGCGACGGCCTGGCCCGCAGCGAGTTCAACCCGCTGCTCTTCGGGCGGGACCTCTACGAGGCGATGCGCGGTACGAAGCGGCTCTTCGACCCCCGGAACCTCTTCAATCCCGGCAAGATCGTCGACGCCCCCGCCATGACGGACCACCTGCGGGACCGTGCCCTGCCGCCCGCGCCCGAACTGCGCACCCGGCTCGCCTTCGAGGTCCTCGGCGGCATGCGCGGGGCGGCCGACCGGTGCATGAACATCGGGCTGTGCCGCAAGAGCGCCACCGGCACGATGTGCCCCTCCTACATGGCCACCCGGGAGGAGGAGCACTCCACCCGCGGCCGCGCCAACGCCCTGGTGAAGGCGCTCTCCGAGCCGGACCCCCGGCAGGCGCTGGGAGACGAGCGCCTGCACGGGATCCTCGACCTCTGCCTGATGTGCAAGGCGTGCAAGAGCGAGTGCCCGCTCGGCGTCGACATGGCCACGCTCAAGGCCGAGACCCTCTCCCACCACCACGACCTGCACGGGGTGCCGCTCAGATCCCGGGTGTTCGGCGCCATCCGCCTGCTCAACCGGCTCGGCTCGGCCACCGCGCCGCTCTCCAACCTCCCGGGGCGCAGCCGGCTCGTCCGCCGACTGCTGGAACGGAGGTTGGGGATCACCGCTGCCAGGCCGCTGCCGGCCTTCGCGCGGGACAACCTGCTGCGGTGGTTCCGGCAGCACGAGGGCGCGGCCCCGACGGCCCCCCTCGGTGAGGTGACCTTCCTGGCCGACTCCTTCACCACCTACACCGAGCCGGCCATCGGCCGCGCCGCCGTCGAACTGCTGGAACTGGCCGGCTGGCGGGTCCGGCTGGCGGCGCAGGGCTGCTGCGGTCGCGCGAGCCTGTCCAAGGGACTGCTGGACGATGCCAAGCGGCAGTCGGCCGACTTCGCCCGGACCATCGCCGCCACGGCGGCCCCGGACTCACCGGTCACCGGCTGCGAGCCGTCCTGCCTGATGACGCTGCGGGACGAACACCTGGCCCTGCACCCGGACGACCCGGTGGTCAAGGATCTCGCGGGCCGGGTCCGGCAGGTGGAGGAACTGCTCACCGAGGCGATCGACGCCGGACGCCTCCGCCTGAGCCCCGAGGCCTGGCCGGCCGGTCGCCGGCTGCTCTACCACGGCCACTGCCACCAGAAGGCCGAGGTCGGTACGGCCGCCACCATCGCCCTGCTGAACCGGATCCCCGGCGTCGAGGTGGTCGAACTGGACGCCGGCTGCTGCGGGATGGCGGGCTCCTTCGGTTTCGAGAGCGAGCACTACGAGGTGTCCATGACGGTGGGGAACGACCGGCTCTTCCCCGCCGTCAACGCCGAACCCGAGGACACCGTGATCGTCGCCACCGGCGCGTCCTGCCGCCAGCAGATCTTCCACGGGACGGAGCGCCACGCCTGGCACCCCGTCCAACTCGTCCGCGAGGCCCTGCTGACCGGCACCGCCCCCGCCCCGTCCGGCTGAGCGGGGTCCGGGGGCGCGAGGTCCGGGGGCGCGGGGTCCGGGGCGCGGCGGTCCAGGTCGCCTGGGCCGCCGCGCCGGACCGTGCGCGTCAGTTGACGTTGACGCCGCTCCAGGCCGCCGCGACGGCCTTGTACTCGGTGCTGTTGAGGCCGTACAGGTCCTTGGCCGCGCTCAGGGAGGCGGTGCGGGCGCCCTTGTAGGTGGTGGTGGAGGTCATGTAGACGGTCAGCGCGCGGTACCAGATCTTGGCGACCTTCTGGTTGCCGATGCCGGCCACCGTGGAGTTGTTGCAGGTGGGGCTGTTGTAGGTGTAGCCGTTGATGGTCTTGCTGCCGCTGCCCTCGCTGGCCAGGTAGAACCAGTGGTTGCCGACGCCCGAGGAGTTGTGCACGTCGAGCTTGCCGACCGAGCTGCTCCAGCAGTCCGCCGACCGGCCGTCGAGCGAGGGCTTGTCGAAGCGGCGCAGCCACGGCGGGGTGGACTGGTCGCTGAACAGGTAGTCGGGGGTGTCCACCTTGTTGTTGGCGTACCACTCCACCATGGTGCCGAAGATGTCGCTGGTGGACTCGTTGAGGCCGCCGGACTCGCCGCTGTAGCGCAGGTTGGCGGTGGCGCTGGTGACGCCGTGGGTCATCTCGTGGCCCATGGTGTCGAGGTCGACCTGCTCGGGGTCGGTGCTGCCGTCGCCGTCGCCGGTCATCATGCAGAAGCAGCTGTCGGACCACTGGGCGTTGTCCCAGTTGGTACCGACGTGGACGAAGACGGTGGCGCCCTTGCCGTCGTTCTTGATGCCGTTCCGGCCGAAGGTGTTCTTGTAGTAGTCGTACGTCCAGGCGGTGTTGGCGTGGGCGTCGACGGCGGCGGTGGAGCGGTCGGTGGAGAACTTCTTCCCGTCGCCCCAGACGTTGGTGGTGCTGGTGAACGCGGTGCCGGAGCCGGCCTTGAGCGCGCTCGCCGCGACGTTGTTGGCGTCCTTGGTGACGTGGCCGCGGACCGAGTCCTTGAGGGTGTAGCCGCCGCCGCTCTGGGCGGTGGTGTCGATCGTGATGTCGCCGGTGTACTCGGAGTGGCCGGTGCCGGAGGCCTGGTGCTCGGCGTCGTAGGTCTCGATCTGCTCGCCGGTGGTGGCGTCGGTGACGACCACCCTGCCGGCCGGCTGGCCGTGCTCGCCGGTGCCCTCGACGGTGGTGCGCCAGGCGAGCCGGGGCGTGCCGTCGGCGGCCCAGACGACCAGTTCGGGCGTGCTGGTGGCGTCCTGGACGCCGGGGGCGGCCGTGAGCGCGGCGGAGGCGCCGGCCTGCGCGGGCACCTTCGGGACGGTGGATCCGACGGCGGCGTCGTGGGCGGCCGCGCGGGAGGAGTCCTTGAGCCGGCCGCGGGCGTCCTGGTGGACGACCAGGTCACCGCCGACCACCGGCAGGCCCTGGTAGGTGCGGTCGAAGCGGACGTGCTGGGTGCCGTCGGCGTCGAGGACGACGTCCTTGACCACGAGGTCCTGGCCGGCGCCGAAGCCGAACACCCCCGCGTTGTGGGTGACGTTGGCGCGGGCCTGGGATATCGCGGCCTCGCGCATGCCGGGGGCGGCGGAGGCCGTGCCGGTGGGGACGGCGACGGCGACGAGGGCGGCGACGACCGCGATGGCTCCGGCCGCGAGGGGGCGGCGGGAGGAGGAGGTGGGGCTCACTCGGACTCCAGTCGGGGTAGCTGCAGGGAAAAGAGCTGCGACCGACATTGACGGCGATCAGTCAGGTAGAGCTAGAGGAATGGTCATATCTTTGCCAAGTTGTGTCCTGTTCAAATCAAAAGTGAGCAGAAATCAACACCCGTGCCGCATAAGGCCGATCGCGTTCCGACGCATGACGCATGACCTGACGAGGCCCTAGGCTCGCCCCCATGGACGGATGGGTGGGGGCCTGGACCGGCGGCCGGGCGGCTGTCCACGTGGGCAACGTCGCGGACTTCAACGAGCAGTTCTTCGCCTCGGGCATGGACGCCGCCCAGCGCGCCCGACGGCTGCGGCAGGCACACCACTACGCCTGCCTGGCCACCTGCTACAGCCCCGAACCGGCACTGCTGGTGCTGCCCGCCGAGGTCGGCCCGGAGTGGACCGACTGGCTGGCCCGGGAGCTGGAGTGGGGCCCGGTCGAGGTGCACGGCGGCGTCGCGCCGGAGCGGACGGTCGCCCGGGCGCTCGCCGAACGGCCGTCCCTGGCCGCGCGGATCGCCGCCCTCGGCCGGCCGGTGGTCACCTGGGGCCGCACCGCCGCCCAGGGCGAGGGCCCCGAACTGGCCGCGGTGCACCGCTACGAGTCCAAGGCGGCGGCCCACGACCTGTTCGTCGAACTCGCCCCCGACCACCCGGGCGTCGTCGTCCCCCGGCAGGAACGCCCGGGCGGCCGGGGCCGGGCGGCCCGCCGGCTGACCGCCCGCGCCGCCCGGGGGCTGACCACCGTGCTGAAGAGCCCGCACGGCGTCGGCGGCTACGGCACCGTCGTGGTGGAACCGGCCGACCTGTTCGCCGCCGGCGGCGGCCGGGCCCTGCTGCGGCGCCTGGTCCGCTCCGAACTCCTGCCCGCCCAGGGCGGCCTGCTGCTGGAGGAGCACGTCGACCCGGGCCCGGCCGCCCGGCTGCGCGACCTCACCTACGACGCGCTGGTCGGCCCCGACGGAGCCGTGCACCCGGTGGGCGCCGGCGACATGCACGTCGCCGGCACCCGCTACCAGGGCGTCACCGTCGGCCCCGACGCGGTGCCCCGGGGCGCCGCCGGGACGGCCCGCCGGTTCGCCCTCGCGGTGGGGGAGCGGCTGGCCGCCGAGGGCTACCGAGGCTGGTACGACGTGGACTTCGTCACCGACCGGCGGCGCCGGCTCGCCCCCACCGAGATCAACCTGCGGCTCACCGGCCCGGCCGTGGCCTTCATGCTGCGGGCCCGCCTCGACCAGGTGCGGGGCCCTGGCCACCTCGTCCGCACCCTGGACGCGATGCCGCTCGGCGCCCGGCTCGCCCCGGGCGCGCTGCACGACCACCTCGACCGGCTGCGGCCGCGCTGCGCCCGGCTCGACGTCACCCTCCTGCCGCTGATCCCGACGGCGGGCCACGACCCGGAGCCCGCCGTCGGCCTCGCTCTCGCCGGGCCGAGCACCGAGGCGCTGGACGCCGCGCAGGCGCTGCTCACGGCCGCGCACCACGGGCTGGCCGGGATGTTCGAGGCGCTGCGCTGACCGGCCGTCAGCGCAGGTCGTCAGCGCAAGTCGTCACCGCCGAGCGGCCGTCACCGCCGGCGGTCCAGGGTGAGGTTGCGCGGGGCGACCACCAGGGTGGCGCCGGAGCCCAGCGCGCGGACCCAGTCGGCGGTGAAGACGTCGAACTCCAGGCTCGACGTCTGCAGGATCCGGTCCGCCGGGGACAGCCCGTACACCTCGTGCCGACCCCGGTACGCGGACAGCAGGTTGCGGTGCTCGACCAGGGCCCCGGTGGGCAGGCCGGTGGAGCCCGAGGTGTAGAGGACGCAGGCGAGGTCCGTCGGGCCGGTGGGCGCCCCCGGTGGGTCGGACGGCTCTTCGGTGAGGTCGGCCGTGTCCAGGCAGACGATCCGCGCCGGGCCCGCGTCGGCGAGCCGCACCCGGTGGCTCTCCTCGGTCACCACCAGGTCCGGGGCGGCGTCGGGCAGGACGTGCCGCAGCAGCGCGTCCGGCGCGCTCGGCTCCAGCGGCACGTACGCGGCGCCCGCCTTCAGCACCGCGAGCAGCGCGACGTACACCTGCGTGCCGCGGCCCAGGGCCACCGCCGCCCGGCCGCCGGGGGCCAGGCCGCGCGCCGCCAGGTGGCGGGCCAGGGCGTCGGCCCGCGCGTCCAGTTCCCCGTACGTCAGCTCGGCATCACCGCAGCGGACGGCCACCGCCTGTGGTGCCTGCCCGGCCCGCAGTTCGACCAGCCCGTGCAGCGTGTCGGCCGCCCGGTCCTCGGTCGCTCCCCCGTCGGTCGGCATCGGCGCTCCCCTCGTCCCCTCCGAATGCCCAGATCACCCTCCCAACTCCCGCAGGGCGACAGGGTTCTGGAGCGTCCACTCCTCGGACGGCCCGGACCCGCGTGCGGCGACGGTTGTACTCTGCACGCAGACGGTCGGCGCCGGCCCGTCCGGTACGGCGCCTCGCCCGCGCCCTGCCCGGCGCCGCACCTCGGAGGTCCGCCCCCATGAGCTCGTCCGTCCCGTCCTTCGACGGCCCGCTGCTGCGCACCCAGGACGTGGACGTCGTACGCGACGGCCGCCACCTGCTGCGCGGGATCACCCTCGCCATCGAGCCGGGCGAGCACTGGGCGCTGCTCGGCCCCAACGGCGCCGGGAAGTCGACCCTGCTCGCCCTGCTCGGCGCGGTCTCCCACCCCACCCGGGGCGAGGTGGACGTGCTCGGCCGCCGGCTCGGCCGGGTGGACATCCGCGAGCTGCGCGCCCACCTCGGGCACGTCAACCCCCGGCACCCGCTGCGCTCGCCGCTGAGCGTGCGCGAGGTGGTGCTCACCGGGCACACCAACACCATCGAGCCGGAGTTGCACCGCAAGCCGGGCCCCGAGGTGCTGGAGCGGGCCGAGCAGCTGATCGAGACGCTCGGCATGGGCGCGATCGCCGAGTCGGCGTGGACCACCCTGTCCCAGGGCGAGCGCGGCCGGGCCCTGATCGCCCGCGCGCTGATGCCGAGCCCCCGCCTGCTGCTGCTCGACGAGCCCGCCACCGGGCTGGACCTGACCGCCCGCGAGCTGCTGCTGGACAGTCTGGACCTGCTGCGCCACCAGCACCCGGAGCTGGCCAGTGTGCTGGTCACCCACCACCTGGAGGAGCTGCCGGAGAGCACCACCCACGCCCTGCTGCTGCGGGACGGGGAGTGCGTGGCGGCCGGGCCGGTGGACGAGGTGATGACCACCGAGCTGATCAGCGTGACCTTCGGCCACCCGATCCGGATCAGCCGGCACGAGGGCCGGTGGACGGCCCGGGCGGCCGCGCGGCGTACGCCGGGGCGCTGACGGGTCCCGGTCGGGGCGTGGGCAGGCGGGGCGGGCTGGGCGGTCGGCCCGCTTCCGACGGGGGCGGGTATGGACGTAAAAAAGTTTTTACGTAAGGTATGCCTTAGCTAAGGCGGGGTTGTCGCTGGTTCGACGCCCCCACCGGTGCTCAGCCCTGCCCCGCCCTGGCACACCCATGCCCTTTTCCGTTGGAGCCCGCATGTCCGCCCGTCGCCGTTCCACCGCAGCCGCGCTGCTCACCCTCGCCGTGGCGACCGCCACCCTGGCGGGCTGTGCGGCGAAGAAGGACGACAAGGCGGGCGGCGCGGACGCGGTCAAGATCAACGCGACCGACACCGCCTGCGAGGTCTCCAAGACCAGCTTCCCGGCCGGCCACGTCGTCCTGGACATCAGCAACAAGGGCGCCAAGACCACCGAGGTCTACGTCTACGGCGCCGGCGACAAGATCGTCACCGAGCGCGAGAACATCGGCCCCGGCACCAAGGCCACCATCAACGCCGAGATCAAGGCCGGCTCCTACGAGATCGCCTGCAAGCCCGGCATGGTCGGCGACGGCATCCGCCAGAAGATCACCGTGACCGGCGAGGGCGCCAGTGCCGCCGCCGCCGACCCGCGCCTGACCGCCGCCGTCGACGCGTACCGCACGTACGCCCAGCAGCAGGCCGACGCCACCATCCCGGCCGTCGAGGCCTTCGCCGCCGCGATCAAGGCCGGCGACGTGGAGAAGGCCAAGTCGCTGTACGCGCCGTCGCGCACCGGCTGGGAGCGCACCGAGCCGGTCGCCGAGAGCTTCGGCGACGTCGACCCCAAGACCGACACCCGCGAGGACAAGCTGGAGGCCGGCCAGGAGTGGACCGGCTGGCACAAGCTGGAGAAGTCGCTCTGGGCCGACGCCAAGATCGGCGACGACGAGAAGAAGCTCGCCGACCAGCTGGTCAACGACCTCAAGGACTGGCAGAAGAAGATCCCCGAGGCCGAGATCACCGCGACCAGCATGGCCAACGGCGCCAAGGAGCTGCTGGACGAGGTCGCCACCAACAAGATCACCGGCGAGGAGGACCGCTACAGCCACACCGACCTGGCCGACTTCCAGGCCAACGTCGAGGGCGCGCAGAAGGCCTACGAGCTGTTGAAGCCGGTCGCCGCCGAGAAGGACCCGGAGCTGGCCAAGACCCTGGACTCCGAGTTCACCGCGATCCAGGCCCTGCTCGCCAAGTACAAGCAGGCCGACGGCACCTTCACCTCCTACGACAAGGTCACCGAGGCCGAGCGCAAGACCTTCTCCGACGCGGTCAACTCGCTGGGCGAGCCGCTGTCGAAGCTGGCCGCCGCCGTGGTCGTCAAGTAACGACCGCGGTCCCACCCGAGCACCGTCCCCACCCCACCGACGCCGTGGCGGCCCGAAGCGGCCGCCACGGCATCGGCGAGTCAGCACAGAGAAGGATCCGCCCGCCGATGGACGCCGAGAACGCCGAGAACGCCAAGGGCACCGAGAACCCCGCGGACCCCGAGGGCACCGCGAACGCCCCGGCCGCCGCCGGTGGCGCCGTCAGCCGACGGGCCGTGATCGGCTGGGCCGGCGCGGGCGTCGCGCTCGGCGCCGCCGCCGTCGGCTCGGTCGCCGCCGCCACCCGGCAGGACGACCCCGCCCCGGCGGCGGCCGCCCAGACCGGCGCCGAGGTGCCCTTCTACGGCGAGAACCAGTCCGGCATCGCCACCCCGGTCCAGGACCGCCTGCACTTCGCCGCCTTCGACGTCTCCGAGAAGGCGACCCGCGAGTCGCTGGTCAAGATGCTCAAGGAGTGGACCAAGGCCGCCGCCGCGATGACCGGCGGCCGCGAGGTCGGCACCGGCGCCGCCGACGGCCTGCCCGAGGCGCCGCCGGACGACACCGGCGAGGCCCTCGGCCTGCCCGCCTCCCGGCTCACCCTCACCATCGGCTTCGGCCCCACCCTGTTCGACCAGGACGGCGTCGACCGCTTCGGCCTCCGCGCCAAGCGCCCCGAGGCCCTGATCGACCTGCCGAACTTCAAGGGCGACAAGCTCGACCCGCTGCGCAGCGGCGGCGACCTCTGCGTCCAGGCCTGCGCCGACGACCCGCAGGTCGCCGTGCACGCGATCCGCAACCTGGCCCGGATCGGCATGGGCACCGTGAACATCCGCTGGTCCCAGCTCGGCTTCGGCAAGACCTCCTCCACCACCCCGGACGCCCAGACCCCGCGCAACCTGCTCGGCTTCAAGGACGGCACCCACAACATCGCGGGCACCGACGGCGCCGGGCTGGCCGAGCACGTCTGGGCCGCCCCCGGCGACGGCCCCGAGTGGATGACCGGCGGCTCCTACCTGGTCGCCCGGCGGATCCGGATGCACATCGAGACCTGGGACCGCGCCTCGCTCAAGGACCAGGAGGACACCTTCGGCCGCACCAAGGGCGAGGGCGCCCCCTACGGCAAGGCCAAGGAGCACGACGCGCCGGACCTCAAGGCGATGCCCGCCGGCTCGCACGTCGCCCTGGCCCACCCGGACGCCAACAACGGCCTGATGATCCTGCGCCGCGGCTTCTCCTTCACCGACGGCACCGACGGCCTCGGCCGCCTGGACGCCGGCCTGTTCTTCCTCGCCTACCAGCGCGACACCCGCAAGGCCTTCGTGCCGCTCCAGCAGCGGCTCGCGGCCGGCGACAAGCTCAACGAGTACATCCAGCACGTCGGTTCCGCCCACTTCGCCTGCCCGGCGGGCGTCCGCAAGCCCGGGGAGTGGTGGGGCCAAGCGCTCTTCGGCTGATCCCCCGCCCCGTTCAACCCCCCGAGGAGAGTGCCGTGTTCGGCAACTACCTGATCGGCCTGCGCGAAGGCCTCGAAGCCAGCTTGGTCGTCTGCATCCTGATCGCCTACCTGGTCAAGACCGGCCGCAGGGACAAGCTGCCGCCGGTGTGGATCGGCGTCGCATCCGCCGTGGTGCTCAGCATGGCCTTCGGCGCCGTGCTGCAGTTCGGCTCCTCGCAGCTCACCTTCGAGGCCCAGGAGGCGCTGGGCGGCTCGCTGTCGATCATCTCGGTCGGGCTGGTCACCTGGATGGTGTTCTGGATGCGCCGCACCGCCCGGCACCTGAAGACCGAACTGCACGGCAAGCTGGACGCGGCCATCGCCATGGGCACCACGGCCCTGGTGGTCACCTGCTTCCTGGCGGTCGGCCGCGAGGGCCTGGAGACCGCGCTGTTCATCTGGTCGGCGGTGCAGGCCACCAACGACGGCTACAACCCGCTGATCGGCGCCGCCCTCGGCCTGCTCACCTCGGTGGTGCTCGGCTGGCTGTTCTACCGCGGCGCGCTGAAGATCAACCTGGCCAAGTTCTTCACCTGGACCGGCGCGATGCTGGTGGTCGTCGCGGCCGGCGTGCTCGCCTACGGCGTGCACGACCTCCAGGAGGCCGGCTGGCTGCCGGGCCTGCACAGCGTGGCCTTCGACATCAGCAGCACCATTCCCAAGGACAGCTGGTACGGCACCCTGCTCAAGGGCGTGTTCAACTTCCAGCCGGACCCGACCGTGCTGCAGCTCGTGGTCTGGCTGCTCTACCTGGTGCCGACCCTCGCCGTGTTCTTCGGCCTGTTCGGCGGCAAGGCGAAGCCCGTCGCCGCCAAGCCGGCCGCCTGACCCCTCCGTTCGGCGAACCGCCCCGCCCCGTCCGGCACCCCGCCGGGCGGGGCGGTGTCGTGTGCGGCGCTATGTCCCGTACGGGCAACGCGGCGCTATATCCCGTACACGCAGAGGAAGACGATGAAGGCGACCAGCCCGACGGCCGCGGCGATCCACGGGCCCGGCGCGAACTCCTGTCGGACGTACCCGGCGTCGTGCGTCTGCGACAGGTGCTGGGAGGCCTTCGCCTGCGCGCCGAACGTCGCCGACCTGCGGTAGCCGCAGCTCTCGCAGACCACGCGCCGGG
Source organism: Kitasatospora sp. NPDC091276 (assembly GCF_040684355.1). NCBI lineage: Bacteria > Bacillati > Actinomycetota > Actinomycetes > Kitasatosporales > Streptomycetaceae > Kitasatospora > Kitasatospora sp. NPDC091276. The sequence continues at coordinate 15,996 of NZ_JBFBFU010000061.1, forward strand.
TGTTGTTCCGCCCCGAGACGACCTTCACCGCGTGCTGGTGCCCGTGCGGGTCCTCGCCCGTGAACCGGCTGGTCTCCATGCCTTGGCCCCCTTCGCCTCGCCCCTGTGCGCGCGAGCATCCTTGCACGCACCACCGACAGCCGTACCCCGGTGGGGCCGGGATACGCCGGAGCCCCGGACGGTCCTCGACCGTCCGGGGCTCCGGCGCGCTTGCGGGGGGCGTCTACTCGCTCTTGATCGCGCCCAGGATGTCCATCCGGGCGGCCCGGTGGGCCGGCCAGAGGGCGGCCAGCAGGCCGATCACCGCGGCCGCGACCAGGAAGCCGACGATCTGCAGCGGCGGCACCACGGTGGTCATGTTCTTGAACGAGTCCGCCATCGTGCGGTTGCCCGCCCAGGCCACCAGGATCCCGAGCCCGATCCCGACCGCGCCGCCGAACAGCGCGATCAGCAGCGACTCCAGCCGGACCATCCGGCGGATGCCGATCCGGTCCAGGCCGATCGCCCGCAGCATGCCGATCTCCCGGCGCCGCTCGAACACCGACATCGCCATGGTGTTGACCACGCCGAGCACCGCGATCACCACGGACATCCCGAGCAGCCCGTACATCATGTTCAGCATGTCGGTGACCAGCTTGCGGCTCTCCGCCTTGATGTCCTTCTCGCCCTTGACCGCGATCAGCGGGTTGCCGCCGGTCGCGTCGCGCAGCGCCTGCTTCAGCTTCTCGTCCGCGCCGTGGACGCCCTTCACCAGGACCTTGTCCGGGCCGGTGCCGGGCAGCGCGTGCGGGCCCACCACGTTGTCCGGGGCGACGATGCCGGCCAGTGCGGTGTTGGCCTCCAGCACGGCGCCGACGGTGAGCGAGCCCTTGGTCTTGTCCGGGTAGGTGACCGCGACGGCGTCGCCGACCTTGTAGCCGTTGCGCTCGGCGGTGCCCGAGCTGACCATCAGCCGGCCCTGCTTGAGGGCGTCCGCCGAACCGTCCTTGACCTTGATGGTGGCCAGCTGGTCGATGGTCGCGGCGTCGACGGCCGTCAGCCACTCGCGGTCGGACTCTCCCCGGCCGGTCTCCACCGGGACGCTGCGCGTCACGCTCATCGCGCTGACGCCGGGTGCCTTGGCGATCTGGCCGGCGACGTCGGGGGAGAGCATCGAGCCGTTCTGCATGGCGACCGTGAAGTCGGCCTTGAGGTCGTTCGCGGTCGCCGCGTCGACGGCCTTGTTCACCGAGGCGCCGACCACGGTCAGCGCGGTGATCAGGGTGACGCCGATGGTCAGCGCCGAGGCGGTGGCCGCCGTCCGGCGCGGGTTGCGGATCGCGTTCTCCTGGGCCAGCTTGCCCGGCGTGCCGTAGAGCTTGCGCAGCAGCGGGGCGAACAGCGCGATCAGCGGCCGGGCCAGCAGCGGGGTCAGCACGAACACGCCGATCAGCAGGACGCCCGCGCCGAGGCCGACCAGCTTGACCTCCTTGCCGCCCGCACCGGCGGCCAGGGCGCCCGCACCGGCCAGCGTGAACAGCAGGCCGATCGTGTTGCGGATCCGCAGGCTCTTCTGGGTGGCCGGCTGTTCGACCGAGCTCATCGCGGCCACCGGCGCGATCCGGGAGGCCCGGCGGGCGGGCAGCCAGGCCGCCAGCACGGTCACCAGGACACCGACGCCGATCGAGGCGATCACCGTGGAGGGGCTGACCACCAGCGGGCCGTCCGGGAGGTTGGCGTCCACCGGGCCGTTCAGCAGCGCCTGGAGCCCGGCGGCGATGCCGACGCCGGCGAGCAGACCGGCCACCGAGGCGGTCAGGCCGACGAGCAGCGCCTCGACCAGCACCGAGCGGGTGATCTGCTTGCGGCTGGCACCGACGGCGCGCAGCAGCGCGAGTTCCTTGGTGCGCTGGGCGACCAGCATGGTGAAGGTGTTGGCGATGATGAAGATCCCGACGAACAGCGCGATGGCCGCGAAGCCCATCAGGAAGGTGCTCAGGACCCTGGTGCCCTGGGCGATCATCCGGTCCTGCTCTTCGGCGAGCGCGCGTCCGGTCTTGGCCTCGATCGAGTCGTCCTGCGGGACGGCCTGCTTGACGGCGGCGAGGAGCGCGGTGTCGTCCGCGCCCGGCTTGCCCTTGACGTCGAGCTCGGCGAAGCGGCCCGGGTTGAGGTAGAGCTGCTGGGCGGTGGCGGTGTCGAAGGCGGCGAGCGAGCCGCCGGCCAGCACGCGCGGGTCGTTGGTGTGCAGGGTGCCGGTGAGCTTGAGCTCCATCACCGGGCCGTTGACGGCCACCCGGACGGTGTCGCCGACCTTGTAGCCGCCCTTCTCGGCGGTCTTGGCGTCCAGCGCGATCTCACCCGAGGTGCGCGGGCCGCGCCCGTCGACCAGCGGGTAGCGCGGGTCGGTGCCGTCGGCGCCCGGCACGTAGTTGGTGCCGGTGGTGGAGAAGCCGTCGCCGATCAGCGCGCCCTTCTTGTCGGCGATGCCGGCGAAGCCGCTGACCACGCCGCGCGCCTCGGCGGCGCCGGGCAGCGCCGCGACCGCCTTGCGGGTGTCCTCGGTGAGGGCCGCGCCGGAGGAGGTCCGGCCGGTGTGGTCGTAGCCCCGGCCGACGGCGTCGCGGTCGCTGACCGTGACGGCGATGTCGGTGTAGCTCTTGGAGCTCTGGGTCCTGAGCGCGTTGCCGAGGGTGTCGGTGAAGACGAGCGCGCCGGAGACGAAGGCGGTGCCGAGCAGCACGGCGAGCATCGTCATGAGCAGTCGGCCCTTGTGGGCCAGCACGTTGCGCAAAGCGGTGCGGTACATGAGGGGGTGTCAGTCCTGGGGTTCTCGAAGGTCGGGGGCGCCGGGGCCAGCGGGACGCTCTAGCTGGTGCGGCCCTTGGCGTCGAAGCGGCGCATGCGGTCCAGGACGGTGTCGGCGGTGGGGTGGTGGAGTTCGTCGACGATGCGGCCGT
>NZ_JBFBFU010000062.1:0-17177 GCF_040684355.1 Kitasatospora sp. NPDC091276
AAGCTCGACGAGTGGAAGAAGACCTACCCGCTGGGCTACGAACCGGCCCCGGCCGGCCGGCTCTCCCCGCAGCAGGTCATCGAACGGATCGGCCGGCTGGTCGGCCCGGAGGCGATCTACGCCGCGGGCGTCGGCCAGCACCAGATGTGGAGCTCGCAGTTCATCCGGTTCGAGAAGCCGGGCACCTGGCTCAACTCGGGCGGCGCGGGCACCATGGGCTACGCCGTCCCGGCCGCGATGGGCGCCAAGGCCGGCCGGCCGGACACCCCGGTCTGGGCGATCGACGGCGACGGCTGCTTCCAGATGACCAACCAGGAACTGGCCACCTGCGCCCTGAACGACATCCCGATCAAGGTCGCGGTCATCAACAACGGCTCGCTCGGCATGGTCCGCCAGTGGCAGACGCTGTTCTACAACCAGCGCTACTCCAACACCGTGCTGCACGCCGGCCCCGACCACGACGGCATCGCGCCGCCGGCCCAGGGCACCCGGATCCCCGACTTCGTGCTGCTGTCCGAGGCGATGGGCTGCGTCGGCCTGCGCTGCGAGCGCCCCGAGGACCTGGACGCCGTCATCAAGCAGGCCATGGAGATCAACGACCGCCCGGTCGTCATCGACTTCATCGTCCACCAGGACGCCATGGTCTGGCCGATGGTCGCGGCCGGCACCAGCAACGACGAGATCCAGTTCGCCAAGGGCATCCGCCCCGACTTCGGCGACGACCTCGACTAACGCCCCCCTGAACCCCGGTCGTAGGCCCTCGACCCCCGCGAGGGCCTACGACCGGCCTTTTCGTGCCCAGGATCTCGTGCCGTTCGGGCAGGCGGCCGTTGGAGCGGGCCGCTCAGCGGGTCGCCGACGCCGACCAGGAGAGCAGGAGGCGCAGGGCGTCGTCCGACGGGGTGTGCGGGTCGGCGGTGTAGGTGACGAGCGCCTGGTCGGGGTCGTCGGCGGGGCGGAGCGTGTCGTAGGCGAGGTCGAGGGGGCCGGCGATGGGGTGGTGGAAGAGCTTGCGGCCGGAGGTCTTGTCGGCGACCGGGTGTTCGGCCCAGAGGTGGCGGAACTCCTCGCTGTGGACGCAGAGTTGGCCGACGAGTTCGGCGAGGAGGGGGTCGTGGGGGCGGCGGCCCGCCTCCAGGTGGAGGAAGGCGACGTTCTCGCGGGCGCAGGCCGTCCAGTCGCCGTAGAGCTCGCGCGAGGCCGGGTCGAGGAAGGTGCCGCGGGCGATGTTGCGCTCCTCGACCGGCAGGGCGCCGTAGTCGCCGAACAGCGCGACGGCCGCGCGGTTCCAGGCCAGGACGTCCATCCGGTGGCCCATCACCAGGGCCGGGACGTGGTCGAGCTGGTCGAGCAGCCGCAGCAGGGAGGGGCGGGGCTGCTGCGGGGCGGTGCGGCGGCGGGGCGCGCGGCGGGTGGGGCGGGCGAGGCGGTGGAGGTGGCCGGACTCGTCGGGGGCGAGTTGCAGGGCGCGGGCGACGGCGTCGAGGACGGCTTCGGAGGGGTTGCCGACGCGGCCCTGTTCGAGGCGGGTGTAGTAGTCGACGCTGACCCCTGCGAGGTGGGCGAGCTCCTCGCGGCGCAGCCCCGCGACCCGGCGGCGTCCGCCGTAGTCGGGCAGGTCGACGTCCTCGGGCCGCAGCTGGGCGCGGCGGGTGCGGAGGAACTCGCTCAGGGCACTGGTCGGGTTCATGGGGATGATTCTCACCCGGAGGCGGGCGGCCGTGCCTGGCCCTGCCAGGACCAGGCACGGCCGGCACCGGGGCGCGGGCGGTAGCGGGGGGCAGCGGGCGGTAGCGGGGCGTGGCCGGGGGCAGCCGGGGATCAGCCGGACGTCAGCCCGCGACGGCCTGGACGGCGGGCACCAGGCCGCCGTCGATGACGATGTCCTGGGACGTGATGTAGGAGGACCGGTCGGAGAGCAGGAAGGCGACGGTTTCGGCGACGTCCTCGGCCCGGCCCAGGCGGCCGAGCGGGATGCGCGCGCGGATCGGCTCGTGAGCGGCCGGGTCGGGGATCACCGCGTGGAACATCTCGGTGGCGATGTAGCCGGGGCTGACGGAGTTGACCCGGATGCCGCGCGCGGCGAGGCCGCTGCCGAGGGTGCGGGCGAGGCTGAGGACGGCCGCCTTGGTCGCGGCGTAGACGGGGGCGTCGGGCAGGCCGCGGTGCGGGGTCCAGGAGGCGTTGAGCACGATGGAGCCGCCGCCGGCCGCCTCCAGCAGGGGCAGGGCGTGCTGGACGGTGAAGAACACGCCCTTGAAGTTGACGTCGACGGTGTGGTCGAAGTCGTCCTCGGTGACGTCGGCGGCGGGCTGGAAGACGCCGACGCCCGCGTTGGCGAAGACGCCGTCGAGCGCGCCGTGGCGCTCTCGGACGGTGGCGGCGAGCCGGGCGAGGTCGGCCCGGGCGGCGACGTCGGCGCGGACGGCGAGCAGCCGGTCGCCGCCGTCGAGCCGTTCGGCGGCGCGGGCGAGCCGGGCGTCGTCACGGCCGGTGATGACCACCCGGGCGCCGGCGGCGAGGAGGCGGCGGGCGGTGGCGAGGCCCATGCCGCTGGTGCCGCCGGTGATCAGGACGGTGCGGTCGGCGAATTCCCGGGGGTCGGCGGGATCCCGGGTCATGGCGTTGTCGGACGGGGCGTTGTCGGTCATGGCACCCACTCTCCCGACGGCCGTGCAGCCGGGGCCAGGCCCGGCCCGACCCTGGGTCCGGAAGAACCACCCTGCACCGGGAATCGACGGCGCCACCGGGTGGTTGGGGCAGGACGACAGGCGTGTGACACTCGCGAACAGGGGTCTGACATGAAGATCGGCATCATCGGTGCGGGCAACATCGGCGGCAACCTGACCCGACGGCTGACGGCGCTCGGACACGACGTCTCGGTGGCCAACTCGCGCGGTCCCCAGTCGCTGGCCGCCCTGGCCGAGGAGACGGGCGCGACGGCCGTGCCGGCCACCGAGGCGGCGCGCGGAGCGCAGGTCGTGGTGGTGACGGTGCCGCTGAAGAACGTGCCGGACCTGCCGGCCGGGCTGCTGGACGGCGCGGCCGAGGGCGCGGCGGTGATCGACACCGGCAACTACTACCCGCAGCAGCGCGACGGCCGGATCGACGCGATCGAGGACGACGGACTGACCGAGAGCCGGTGGACGGAGCGGCACCTCGGCCACGCCGTGGTGAAGGCGTTCAACGGCACCTACGCGCAGGACCTGCTGGAGCGGCCGCGCCCGGAGGGCGATCCCGAGCGGATCGCCGTGCCGGTGGCGGCGGACGACGAGGCGGCCAAGCGCGTGGTGCGGGCGCTGATCGACGAGTTGGGCTTCGACACGGTGGACGCGGGCGGGATCGACGAGTCCTGGCGCCAGCAGCCGGGCACGCCGGTGTACGGGCTGCGCGCCGGGGTGGAGGCGGTCACCCGGGCGCTCGCGGAGGCTTCTCCGGAGCGCCCGGCGGACCACAAGGCGTGACCCCGGGAAGGCGTGCTCCCCGCGCCGACCTCGACGGGCCCGGTCAGCCCGTGCGGCGGGCCCCCTCGGCCGGGACGGCGGTGAGGGTGCGCGGGGCGGCGTAGCCGGCCGCGCGGAACGCGGTGGTGACGGCGGCGGCGACGGTGTCGGCGGCCGGTGCGTCGACGAGGGCGATCACCGAGCCGCCGAAGCCGCCGCCGGTCATCCGCGCGCCGTGGGCGCCGGCGGCGAGGGCGGCCTCGACGGCGAGGTCGGTCTCCGGGCAGGAGACCCGGTAGTCGTCGCGCAGCGAGGCGTGGCCGGCGGTGAGGATCGGGCCGAGCGCGGCGGGCCGGCCGGCGTCCAGGTGGGCGACGGCGGCCGTGACGCGCTCGTTCTCGGTGACCACGTGGCGCACCAACGGCCTCAGCTCCTCCGGGAGTCGGGGCAGGGCGGCCGGCAGGGCGGCGGGCGTCAGCTCGCGCAGCGCGGGCAGTCCGAGCAGCGCGGCCGCCCGCTCGCAGCCGGCCCGCAGGGCGGCGTAGGCGCCGTCGCCGAGGTCGTGCTTGACCCGGGTGTCGAGGACCAGCAGGGCGAGGCCGGCGCCGGCGAGGTCCAGCGGCACCTGCCGCATCGCCAGGTCCCGGCTGTCGAGGTGCAGGGCGGCGCCCGGGCGGCAGCACATCGAGGCCATCTGGTCCATGATCCCGCAGGGGACGCCGACGAAGCCGTTCTCGGCCCGCTGGGCGATCAGGGCGAGGTCGGGGGCGGACAGCCCCAGCCCGTACAGGTCGTTGTACGCGATCGCGACGACGCATTCCAGGGCGGCCGAGGAGGACAGCCCGGCACCACTGGGCACGTCGCTCTCCAGCCGGAAATCGGCACCGCCGACGGGGTGCCCGGCCTCGCGCAGCGCCCACACCACGGCGGCCGGGAAGGCCGCCCAGCCGGGCACCGAGCCCGGGGCCAGGTCCGCGACGGCCAGGTCGGCGACCACCCCGTCGCCCTGGGCGGACCAGAGCCGCAGCCGGCCGTCGTCGCGGCGCCGGGCCTGGGCGCGGACGGCCTGCGGGAGGGCGATCGGCAGCACGAACCCGAGGTTGTAGTCGGTGTGTTCGCCGATCAGGTTGACCCGGCCTGGGGCGGCCCACTCCCCCTCGGGGGCGTGGCCGTGGAGCTCTTCGAAGGAGGCCACGGGGGTGTTCACAGGAGTCTCCACGGGCGTGGTCACGGGCGTGGTCACGGGCGTCGTCACGGGCGTACTTAGGGGCGTGGTCACAGGGCTACCTCCCGCAGCCGGCGGGCCGCGTCCTCGGGGGTGACGTCGTTGACGAAGGCGTCCATGCCGGATTCCACCCCGGCCAGGAACTTGAGCTTGTCGGCCGCGCGCCGGATGGTGAACAGCTCCAGGTGGAGGGCGAGTTCGTCCTCCTGGCCTGCGGGCGCCTGGTGCCAGGCGGAGATGTACGGGGTGCGGCCGGCGCCGAAGAGGCGGTCGAAGCGGCGCAGCAACTCCAGGTAGAGGCGCGGGAATTCGGCGCGCTGCGGCTCGTCCAGGCCGGTCAGGTCGGCGACCCGGCGGTGCGGGTAGAGGTGCACCTCGTACGGCCAGCGGGCGGCGAAGGGGACGAAGGCCGTCCAGTGCTCTCCGGCGAGCACCACCCGGGCGCCGTCGGCGCGTTCGGCGGCGAGCAGGTCGTCGAAGAGGCTGCGGCCGGTGGCGGCGCGGTGTTCGGCCGCGCGCGCGGCCATCCGGGCGGTGCGCGGGGTGGTGAAGGGGAAGGCGTAGATCTGGCCGTGCGGGTGGGCGAGGGTGACGCCGATCTCGGCGCCCCGGTTCTCGAAGCAGTAGACCTGCCGGACGCCGGGGAGGGCGGCGAGTTCGGCGGTGCGGTCGGTCCAGGCGTCGAGGACGAGGCGGGCGCGCCGCTCGTCGAGGTCGGCGAAGGAGGCGTCGTGGTCGGCGGTGAAGCAGACCACCTCGCAGCGCCCGGCGCCGGGGCCGCTGACCCGCAGTCCGTCGACGCCTTCCAGCGCCGCCGGGGGGCCGGCCAGCGAGGGGAAGCGGTTCTCGAAGACGGCCACCTGGTAGTCGTCGGCGGGGATCTCGCTGTGCCGGCCGTCCCGGGAGGGGCAGAGCGGGCACTCCTCGGCGGGGGGCTGGTAGGTGCGGGCCTGGCGGTGCGCGGCGACGGTGACCCAGGCTCCGGTGGCCGGGTCGAGCCGGACCTCGGAGCCGTGGGCGGGCGGGTCGAGCGGGCGCCGGTCGACGGCGTCCCGGGGGACGGCCTCGCCGCTGTCGTAGTAGATCAGCTGTCGCCCGTCCGCGAGTGTGGTCACGGTCTTGGCGGTGGGCTGGGTCAGGGTCCCGGCCATGGCCTTCTTCCCTCTATCCGACATGAAACAACAATATCCAACATTATCCATCAGACCCGGCTGTCCGGAAGGGGCCCGCGCCTGCCATGATGGCGGTGACCGTGGCCCGCCGGGCGGCCCGCCGGGCGGCCGGCCGAACGGTCACGCGGACCACACCGACCCGAGGAGCCCCCCGATGGCTGACAGCGCCCAACCGCTCGCCGGACAGCGCCGCGTGCTGATCCTGGAGCGGGTCCGCGCGCGCGGCGGCGTCCGGGTGACCGAACTGGTCCGGGACCTCGGGGTGTCCGACATGACCATCCGCCGCGACCTGGACGCGCTGGCCCGCCGCGGCCTGGTGCACAAGGTGCACGGCGGGGCGGTGCGGACGGAGGCGGCGGCCAGCGGCGAGCCCGGGTTCGAGACCAAGGCCAACTGGCAGCTCCCCGCCAAGGAGGCCATCGCCCGGGCCGCCGCCGCCCTGGTGCCGCCCGGCTCGGCGGTCGGGCTGGCCGCCGGGACGACCACCTTCGCGGTCGCCCGGCAGCTGCGCGCCGTCGAGGGACTCACCGTCGTCACCAACTCGCTGCGGATCGCGGAGCTGCTGGAGGAACCCGACGAGGACGGCACCCCCGCCACCGCGACGGTGATCCGCACCGGCGGCGTCCGCACGCCCTCCGACGCGCTGGTCGGGCCGGTCGCCGACCAGGCGATCCGCTCGCTGCACGTCAACGTGCTGGTCATGGGCTGCCACGGCCTCTCGGCCGAGGCCGGGCTGACCACCCCGAACCTGGCCGAGGCGGAGACCAACCGGACCTTCCTCCAGTCCGCCCGCCGGGTCGTCGTGGTGGCCGACCACACCAAGTGGAACGCGGTCGGCCTGGCCTCCTTCGCCGCACTGGAGCAACTGGACGTGCTGGTCACCGACGACGCACTGGCGGCCGAACACCGGTCGTCGGCCGCCCAGTTGGTGGGCGAGCTGATCGTCGCGCCGACCGGGGAGCAGGGCCCCCAGGCCTGACGGGCCCCCTACGGACCCGTCCGGGAACTCGCCCGCACCACCAGCTCGGCGGCCAGCTCAAGACCGCCCGCCGGCGGCGCCTCCCCGCGCACCTGGCCGAGCAGCCGCTCCACCAGGGCGGCGGCGATCGCCCGCAGCGGGAGCCGCACCGAGGTCAGCGCGGGGTGCAGGTGGCGGCAGAGCGGCGTGTCGTGGAAACCGGTGACCGCCACCCCCGCCGGCCCGACCGCCGATCCCTCCGCCCGGACCGCCTCGTAGACGTCCAGCGCCAGCAGGTCGCTGCCCGCCGCGAAGGCCGTCGGCCGCTCGGGCCCGCGCAGCAGCTCCCGCACGGCCGCGACGTCCGGCCGCGCCGCCGTCACCGCGGACAGGCCCAGCCGGGCCGCCTCGGCGAGGAAGCCCGCCCGCCGGGCGGCCATCCACGGCAGGTCCTCGGCGCGGCCGACGTACCCGATCCGGCGGTGGCCGAGCCCCGCCAGATGCCGCACCACCACGGCCATCGCCGTGTCGTTGGCGATGTCGACCCAGTGCTGGGGCTGCCCCGGGCCCGTCCGCCCGAAGGTGACGAACGGGAGGCCGGCCCGGACGACGTGCCCGATCCGGGGGTCGTCGCCCAGCACGTCCGCCAGCACCAACCCGTCGACCTGACGGGCCGCCACCAGTTCGTCGATGGCCGCCAGCGGGCCGGCCGCCCGCTGGACCCCGCTCTCGGCCGCACCCTGCCCCGGACGGAACAGCAGCACCCGCTGCCCCTGCGCCCCCGCCGCGTCGACCAGCGCCTCCAGGAAGCCGGCCATCAGCGGGTTGGGGTCGAACGGGTCGTCCACCGGGGCGAGGTAGCCGAGGGTGCGCCGGGCGCCGCTGCGCAGCGAACGCGCCGACTGGTCGGGCTGGTAGCCGAGTTCGCGGATCGCCGCGGTCACCCGGGCCAGCGTGTCCGGGCGGACCCGCTGGGGGGCGTTGAGCGCGTTGGAGACGGTCTGCCGGGACACCCCGGCCGCGCGGGCCACCTCCTCGATGGTGGTGGCGCCGCGGCGCGGTCGGGGTGTTCCCTCGGGCATCGGAGGCTCCAGGACGGCTGCTCGGGTCTGACGGGTGCTCGGTACCACTGCTCGGTTCTACGGACGGCGCAGGGTCAGCAGCCCCCCGCGCGGCACGGCGATGCCGCCCGCCCGGTCGAGCTCGACCTCGCCCTGCCGGACGATACGCCCTCGGGCGTCCTGCACGGTGGCCTCGGCCGTCCCGCCGCCGCCGGTGAGCCGGACGTCCGGATCGGCGTCCGCGTTGGCGACCAGCAGGGTGCGCCAGTCCGCACCGGAGACGTCCACCGGCAGCGCGGCGTAGCGGGCCACCGCGACGGTGCCGCCGCCGACGGCGGTGACCATCGGGTAACCGAGGTCCGGCCGGGCCGGGCGCAGCTCGCCGAGCTGCAGGGTGGCGACGTGCTCGCGGAAGACGCCGAGCCAGAAGGCGATCGCCTCGCGCTGCCCGGGGCTCTGCGCCGCGAGGTCGACGGAGACCTGCGGCACCGAGAACAGCACGTTGATCAGGTGGCAGGCGATCTGCTCGGGCGGCTCGGCCGGGTGCCACATCAGCATGTCGGCGTGGACCGGGACGGGCCCGGCGGCGAGCCGCACGTCGATGGTGCGCTGCCGGTTCTCCTGCGGGCTGAGCGGGCAGTCGGTGGCACGGACCATGGTGACGTACGGCCACAGGCCGGGGCTGACGTACGGCTGGCGGTGCTCGATCATCGCCCCCGGCTTGACCGCGGTGATCCGGCGGCGGATGGCGGCGAGCAGCCGCTCGACGCCCTCGTCCACGGTGGCGCAGTCGGCCTCGGGCCCGGCCTCCGGCGCGTCGGCGCGGGCGAACCAGTCGACGAAGTCGACCTTCAGCCCGTCCATGCCCCACTCCTCGACGGCACGGGCGAGCCGGCCGGTCAGGAACGCGCGGACCTCCGGGTAGCGCGGGTCGGCGACGATCGCGCCCAGGTGGGCGGCGTCCGCGAGCGCGTAGCGGCCGATCGCCTCGAAGGCGGCGCTGTCCTTGCCGATGAACGGCAGCGCGTACCAGAGCAGGTACTGCACGCCGAGGTCGTGGACGCGCTGGACGTGGGCGGCGGTGTCGGGCAGCGAGACCGGCTCCCAGTCGCCGCAGTGCGCGTAGCCGCGGGTGCGGTCGGCGGTCATCCAGCCGTCGTCGACGATGATGACGTCCATGCCGAGCTCCTTGCCGAGCGCGGCCTGGGTCTCGACGGCCTTCGGCGAGACGTCCTGGTGCATCGAGTACCAGGTGGAGTAGGCGGGGCGGCGGGCGGCCTCGGGGATGGCGGGGATGTCGGCCGCGCGGCCCGCCCACCACCAGGCGGCGAGGTCGGCCAGGCAGCGCGCGAAGTGCCGGCGGGAGGTGTCGATGCGGACGGTCAGCCGGCCGGCGGCCTGGGCCCAGAAGCGGAACTCGCCGGTCTCCTCCAGCACTCCGGCACCGGCCAGGACGTCGACGCGCTCGGCGGCGAAGGCGCAGATCGCGAGGTCGCCGGTGCCGATCAGGGCGGCGATCGGGGCGCCGTCGGCCAGGCCGGTGCGACGCGGGGCGCTCCACGCGGCGGGCAGCCGGCCGGTGCCGCGCGGCTCGGGCGTCCAGAACGCGGTGGCGTCCACGCACGGCACCCGCCACTCGATCCGGACGTCGCCCTCCCCCTCGGCGGTCACCTCGACGATTCCGTCGCCCGCCCCGCGGGCGGTCGCGTTCCCGCTGACCCGCAGGTCCAGGCCCTCGGCGTGGAGCGGACGCAGGCCGCCGGCGACGGCGGGGGCGTGCGGTTCCCAGATCTCGGTCATGTTCAGCCCTTCGTGGCGCCGGCCAGCAGGCCGGAGATGAACTGCCGCTGGAGGACCAGGAAGAGGACCATCATCGGCAGGGTGGACAGCGCGGTGCCGGAGAGGATCGCGCCGTAGTCGGTGTTGCTCTTGTTGCCGTGCAGGGTCGCGAGGGCGACCGGCAGGGTGTGCATCCCGGGGCTGCGCAGAGCGATCAGCGGCCAGACGAACTGGTTCCAGGAGCCGAGGAAGAGGAAGATCGAGAGGGCTGCCAGCACGGGCCTCATGACCGGTACCACCACGCTGAACAGCACCCGGAACTCGCCCGCGCCGTCGACCCGGGCGGCGTCCAGGAGTTCGTCCGGCAGGCTGCTCAGTGACTGCCGCATCAGGAAGATGGCGAAGGGCACGCACAGGCCGGGCAGGATCAGCGCCTGGTAGGTGTCCAGCAGGCCGAAGTTCGTCATCATCTTGAACAGCGGTACCAGCATGACCTGTTCGGGCACCACGAGGGTGGAGAACAGCAGGGCGAACAGCAGGGTCCGGCCGCGGAAGCGGAACTTGGCGAAGGCGTAGCCCGCGAGCAGCGCCACCACGAGGGCGCCCAGCGTCTGGACCCCCGCCACCAGCAGGGAGTTCCCGACGACCCTGAGCAGGCCGATCTTCTGCTCCAGGTGGCTCAGGTTCTCGCCGAGGCTCCCGCCGGGCAGCAGCTTGGGCGGCCAGTCGAAGACCTCGGTGTCCTTGCGGGTGGCGGAGACCACCAGCCAGTAGAAGGGGGCGATCGACAGCCCGGTGATGCCGGCGAGGAGGAAGGTCAGCGGCCAGCCGCGCAGCTTCTTGAGGGGGTTCACGCGCTCGGAGGCCTCGCTCTGGGGGGTATCGCTCTTGGAGGTATCGCTTTGGGAGGTCACTTGTCGCGCTCTCCCATCAGGCGCATCTGGACGGCGCCGAGCACCGTCACGAGCAGGGTGAGCGCGTAGGCGACGGCGGAGGCGTAGCCGAAGTCGTAGTACCGGAAGCCGTTCTGGTACAGGTACATGGAGACGGTCAGGGTGGCGTTGTCCGGCCCGCCACCGGTCAGCACGTACGGCTCGTCGAAGAGCTGGAGCGTGCCGATGGTCGAGAGCACGACCGTGAACAGCAGCACCGGGCGCAGCGCGGGGACGGTGACGGAGGTGAAGCGGCGGATCGGTCCGGCGCCGTCGACCATCGCGGCCTCGTACAACTCCCTAGGAATGGACTGGAGTCCGGCGAGGTAGATGACGGCGTTGTATCCGGTGTAGTGCCAGGTGAGCACCACGACGACGGCCGCCCGGGCCCAGACGGGCTGGCCCAGCCAGTCGACGGAGGGCAGGCCGACGGCGTTCAGCACCCAGTTGACCGCACCGTCGTCGGTCTTGAGCAGGTAGGCGAAGATCACGCCGGTGGCGACCAGGCCGGTGACCGAGGGCATGAAGACGCCGAGACGCCACACCGTGCGCCAGCGCACCACCGCGGAGTTGATGCCGACGGCCATCAGCAGGGCCAGTCCGAGCATCAGCGGGACCTGCATGACGAGGATCTCGCCGGTGTTGGACAGGGCCGTCCAGAACAGCGGGTCGTCCAGCAGGCGCCGGTAGTTGGCGAGGCCTGCGTCGCGGGTGGCGGCGCCGGAGCCGGTGGTGAAGGACAGCAGCAGCGACTCGACGACCGGGTAGGCCTTGAACACGCCGAAGGTCAGCAGGGCGGGCGCGAGCAGCAGGTACGGTACGGCGGCGCGCCGCCGGCGGGACCGGCGCCGCGCTGCGGACCTCCTGGAGAGGGCGGCGGGCGGGCTGGCGGCACTCATGCGATACCGCGCCCGGTCTGCTGGGCGAGCTGCTTGGCGGCGTCCTGGAGGACGGTGGCCGGGTCGGCGCCCTTGAGGAGGACCTTGACCTGGGCGTCGCTGACGAGCTTGAGGGCGCGGGCGTAGTCACCGGAGTAGTTGGTGGGGTAGCCGCCCTCGGTGGCGAGGTCGGCGAAGGTCCTGAGCACCGGCTGCCCGCCGTAGTAGGCGCTCGGCGCGGCGTACAGCGGGTCGGTGTAGGCCTCGGTGAGGGCCGGGAAGACGCCGCCCGCGTTGAACATGGCGTTCACCGAGGCCGGGCGGGTGACCGTGTACTCGACGAACTTCCAGGCGGCGCGGCGGCGCGGGCTGGAGGCGGCGACGGCCAGGTGGGTGGAGTTGACCAGGGCGGTGCGCTTGCCGCCGGGGGTGACCGCCGGGGGCTTGGTGAGACGCCAGTTGCCGCTCTGGTCGGGGATCTTCTTCTCCAGGTAGTGCGTGACCCAGGCGGGCATCGCGGCCACTGCGAGCTTGCCGGCCTTCATCACGGGCGGCCAGCTCTGGACGCCGGGGGTGTCGCCGATCAGCCCGGCCTCGTCCAGCCGCTTGACGATGGTCAGGGCACGCACGGCCGCCTCCGAGCCGACGGTGATCTTGCCCTGGAGGTCGAAGTAGAAGGCGCCCTGGAGCTGCATCAGGGCCTGGACGAAGTCCAGGTCGGGGGTGGGGTTGGCGGCCCTGTTGATGCCGATCAGGGCGACGCCGGGGTTGGCGGCCTTGAAACGGTCGGCCACGGCGAGCAGGTCGTCCCAGGTGGCGAAGGACTCGGGGTCGATGCCCGCCTTGTCGAAGTAGTCCTTGCGGTAGAAGAAGCCGAGCGGGTTGACCTCCCAGGGCAGTGCGTAGGCGTGGCCGTCCTTGCCGCTGACGACGGGCCACAGGCCCTTGGCGAACTTGTCCTTGTGCGCGTCGGCGCCGAGCGCGGAGAGGTCGGCCAGGCCGCCGGGGAACTTCTCCTGGTATCCGGGCAGGTAGTCGCAGCCGATGTGCAGCACGTCGCCGAGGCCTTGGCCGCCGGCCGCCAGGCCGACGGTGATCTTGTCCCAGATGGCCGGTTCGCCGATGTCCTGGACGTCGACCGTGATCCCCGGGTTGTCCTTCTGGAAGGCCGGGACGATCCCGCGCAGGGCTTCGGCGGCCGTGGCCCAGGACCAGACGGTGATGTTGCCGGTGTCGGCGTCCCCGCCCGAGGCGCCCCCGGAGCCGGAGTCGCCGCAGGCTGCGAGCGTGCCGCCGGCGGTCAGGGCCAGCAGGCCCGCTCCTGAGGCTCGGAGCAGATCACGACGGGAAAGGTGTGACATTGCATTCCTCTCTGAGGGGTGGCGAGGAAGGGTTGAGGCAGGAAGGGCGAGGCAGGGGGGAGGGAGCTTGAAGGGTTTTGAACGTTCAAACACACAAAACAAACCAGAACCAAACAGGTTCGAACGAGCGGGTCACAGCAAACGCCCACCCTCCCCGCGCCGTCAAGACCTGGGCGTGGAGAGGGTGGGCTCCGAAACCGTTCTGTTATCCCAGGACCGCGTCCGGAGCGCCGAACACGGTCCCCGGGGTGACCGGGATCCCCCGCGCCATGGCCTCGAAGTCCAGGATCGGATGGGTCAGGATCTCCTCGACCTCGTCGGTCAGGAGGTTGCCCAGGATGAACTCCTCCTCCGCGCCCGACCCGAAGGTGACCACCTGCCCGCTCGACTGGATCATCCAGTTCAGCAGCTCCCGCTCGCTGCTCTCCGCGAGGTGGATCTCCCGGCCGGGGTGGTCGCGCCGGATCCCGTCGACGACCGCGCGGACCTCCTCCACCGCCACGCCGAGCCTGCGCACCGTGGCCGGCGAGGCCCGCCGGCCCCACCACTGGAAGATCACCCACTGGGCGACCGACGGGTGGGACAGCACCTCCGCGGCGAGCTCCGGCAGCTGGTGGAGGTTCTCGGCACTCGCCACGGTGTGCACCCGCACCCGGTCGAAGCCTTCGGCGTCGCACAGGGCGAGGGACTCCAGCAGCGCGTCGAGGAGCCTGTCGTCCGGGCTCCGGCGGAAGGCGCGTTGCACCTCCGGCGTGACGGCGTCCAGTGGCAGCCGCAGCGAGGACAGGCCGTGGAGCCGGGAGAGCTTCTCGGCGGTGAGCGTGTAGCCGGTGGTGTCGAGGCCGACCTTGAGACCACTGGCGATGGCGTGGTCGACCACGTCGAAGACCGGCGGCCACAGCAGCGGGTCACCTCCGGCCAGGACCAGGTCGGTGGTCCCGTGCGCGGCCAGCTTCCCGACGATCCGCCTGGCCTGGTCGAGGTCGATCTGCTCCGCCGCGAACGGGTTGTAGCAGCCCTGGCAGGACATCGGACAGCGGTTGTTGATCGACCAGTTGACCCGCCGGACGCGGCGGCCGGTACGCGGCCGGTCGGCCCTGCTGCGGATCCCGGCCACCAGCCGGGCCAGGCGGACGGCCTGCGGGAGGGTGGCGCCGGCGAGCAGTTCCCCGGCCCGTTCGACGCCGGCCGCGGTGGCGTTGTTCTGGAGCAGGAGGAAGGCCAGGCGCCACCGCATGGCCTCGTCCCCCGGGTCCTGACCCAGGGCCTGTTCGACCCGCTCGGTCAGGGCGCCGAGGTAGCCGGGGGTGAAGTTGGCGGGTTCCAGGCGCCGCTGGAAGGCGTCGGCTATCGACCCGCGCTCCAGGGCCCGGTCGTAGCCGGCCCGCAACGGGTGCGGGGGCAGGATCTCCACGTGCTGCCGGGTGGACATTCGGTGTTCTCCGGTACGGGTCAGTTCGGGGCGGACGGCAGCATGACGACCATCGAGTCGGCGGACGACAGGCCCATGCCCTCGACGAAGACCGCGTCGCGGACGAGCTGCGCGATGGCGGGGTGGGTGGGGGCGGCGAGGTAGCGGGCGGTGGATTCGAGCGGGGTGATGTCGTGCTTGGCGATCAAGGTGCGCAGCGAACCCGGCAGGTCGTCGAGGCCCTCGCGGATGTCCTCCAGGTCGAACCGGTCGGCCAGCCGCACCGCCGCCCTGCGGGCCTTGGCGAGGTTGGTCGTCGGGTCCAGGATGGTCGCCTTGGCCAGGTAGTAGGGGACGGGCTGCATCATCCAGGCCAGCGCCGCGCGCGGGTCGTCCTCGTCGTGGCCGGGATGGTCGAAGGCCTCCGGCCCGAGCCCGAGGCCGTCGCAGAACCACTCGGGCCGCATGCTGATCCGGTAGTGGGCGTGGCCGGCCAGCCGGAACGCCGGGAGCCTGGCTATGACGGACGTCGTCTCGATCCGGAACGTGTCGGAGATCCGCCGCATCGTCCGCCCCAGCACGGCCCGGACCTCCGGCACGTCGGCCCCGTCGGCCACGACGTGGATCAGGTCGAGGTTGGAGACGATGTCGCCGGCGGGCCCGGTGCGGTGCTCGCCTCGGGCCAACGAGCCGGTCGCCGCCACTGACATGTCGGTCACGTCCGCGAACTCGCGGGCCAGCTCCTGGAACAGCAGGGGGACGTCTTCGGCTCTCACGCGCTTCCTCGGGTGTCGGCTACGGAGGTGGAGTCGACGCCCTCTCTTCCAATGCCGCTCACATCATGGAGAGTTGGCGTTCAGATGGGCACCCTAACAGCGACCCGCCACAAATGGTCGTGTTTGCACCACATATCTCACACACCACAGCTGACGGACCGACACAGGCGGTCTCAACCAGTCACTCAAGTGCCGCCCGCGACACGTGGATCGGGTGGGCAGCGGGACGTCTGAACCACACCTGCGCGAGAAGTCGGCCAGGCCGACTTCTCGCGCAGACCTCATCCGGCCAGCACGACCGGCGTGCCCGTCAGGTCCACGCCCGCCTGCCGGAGTTCGCCGAGGGCGGTGACCGTGGTGTCGGTGGCCACGCCCGCCGTGTAGTCCAGCAGCACCCTGGTCGCGAACCCGGCCTTCACGGCGTCCAGCGCCGTCGCCTTCACGCAGTGGTCGGTGGCGATCCCGACCACGTCCACCGCGTCCACGCCTTGGCCGCGCAGCCAGTCGGCGAGCCGGGTGCCGTCCGCCGCGAAGCCCTCGAACCCGCTCTTGGACGCCGAGTGCGCGCCCTTGAAGAACACCTCGTCCACCGCGCCCGCGTCGACGGCGGGCGCGAAGGACGGGTGGAACTCGCCGCCCTCGCTGCCGACCACACAGTGCACCGGGAAGGACTCCCGGAAGTCCGGCCGCGCGGAGAAGTGCGGGCCCGGGTCGATGTGGTGGTCCCGGGTCGCGACCACCCGCGCCCAGCCCTCCCGCTCCGGGCCCTGGACCAGCTCGGCGATCGCCCGGGCCCGGTCGGCGCCCCCGCCGACCGGGACGCTCCCTCCCTCGCAGAAGTCCTTCTGCACATCCACCACGATCAGCGCGCGAGCCATCGACCGGCCTTTCCTCGGGGGTACGGATTTCGCGGCCAGCTTGACGCCTTCGAGGTGCGTGGACGAAGCAACCCGGGCTGCCGTTCACCCGGACGGGCCTGGCGCTGCGATCAGCACACCCCGGCGGCGCCGCCAGGACGGGCGGAGCGTTCGAGGCAGCCCGAGCCCGAGCCTGCGCAGCCGTCTGACCAGGCCCAGCCGCTCCACGACCACCCGGTCGAACCTGCGGTGCCCGCCCGTGCTGCGCACCGAGTCGACGATGCCCTCGTCGCAGTAGAAGCGGATGGTCCACACCGGCACGGCCGTCAACCGGGCCAGCTCGCCGATCCCCAACATCTCATCGAGCAAAGGCACTTGAACCTCCACCGGACTGGAGTTCCTACCGTACCCAGGTAACCCCGAGAGAGGAGCGCCGTCATGACATCAACGCTGGACACCGCACGACTCGTGGAGGGCCTGTGGGAGTAGAGCGCGAGGACGGGCCGCGCGGTCGCCGGAAGGGACCCGGACACCCCGGTGCCCACCTGTCCACGGTGGCCGCTGCGCACCCTCGTCGGGCATCTCGGCCAGGAGCACCGGTGGGCAGCCGAACTCGTCCGCACGCGCGAGCAGTTGCCCGTCCCCGACCCGTGGCAGGCCGATCCCGGCGCCCCGGACGGGTGGGCCCGGCGGCTGCGCGGGGGCGCGGAGGACCTGGTCCGCGCGGTCCAGGAGACCGGCGCGGACACCGAGTTGCCCACGTTCTTCGGGCCACGGCCGGCGGCGTTCCGGCTCCGCAGGCAGCTGAGCGACACCTGCGTCCATCACTACGACGCGGCGTCGGCGACGGGCACCGCGTTCGAGATCGCCGACGACCTCGCGGCCGACGTGATCAGCGAGAACCTCGACCTGCTGTGCACGCCGGCCTTCGAGTCGGTCAGGCCGGCGGTCGCCGAGCTGCGCGGCCGGGGCGAGCGGGTCGGGTTCCGGCCGAGGTCCACGGAGGGCTGGGTGGTCACCAGGGCGCCCGAGGCGCTGCGGTGGGAGCGCGGGCGGGTCGAGGCCGACGTGGTGGTGTCGGGCGCGGTGACGGACCTCATGCTGGTGCTCTCCCGCCGCCTCCCGCCGCAGGACGACCGGGTGACGGTGACGGGCGACCGCGCTTTGCTGGACCACTGGCTGACCCACACGGCCTTCTAGCTACCAGAGCTGCGCGAGAAGTCGGCGGGGCACGTTCGGAAGTCTCGAAACGTCCAGCAGGTGCTGCATCTGCCGCCTCATCACCTTTGGCCCGCCGACAACAGTTCGGATGGCGCTCTCGTCC
>NZ_JBFBFU010000063.1:0-16882 GCF_040684355.1 Kitasatospora sp. NPDC091276
GTTCCCGCTACCAGTCTTCGTGCCCCTGACCAGCACAGATGCCGCTGCCATCTCTCACACTCCAGAACATCCAGTTCTGTGTGTTGGGAGACCCCGAGGGCAACGAGCTGTGCGTCGAGCGCAGCCAGGCCGAGCGCATCGCCACCGGCAACGCCTGAGCCAACGCCTGAGCCAACGTTTGGGCCACTGCCTGGGCCAACGCCTGAACGACCGGCCGCCGAGTCCACGAGGACCCGGTGGCCGTTCGGTTCGCCCCGCCAGGTGCACCCGTCACACGACAGGCCGATGTCTCGGGCCGTCGCAGTGGAACCGTCCGATAATCGAACCTGGCTGATGCCACGTCGCGGCGATTTTCCCCGACCCCGCCACCCGAGAGACAGGCAGGTACCCCATGGCCAGGATCGCCGTGATCGGCGCCAACGGCACCATCGGCAGCGCCGTCGTCGCGGAGGCGGCCGCGCGCGGGCACGAAGTCACCGCGGTGGTCCGCGACCCGGACCGCTACCGGGGTGAGGCGGCCTTCGTCGAACGCGCGGACGTCCTGGATCGGGCCCAGGTGGCCCGGGTGGCGGCCGGCCAGGACGTCCTGGTGAGCGCGGTCGGCGGCGGCGACGGCCCGGGCCACCTGGCGCTGATCGAGCCGGCCGCCCGGTCGCTGGTGGAGGGCCTGCGCTCGCTCGGCGACGCCGCACCCCGGCTGATCGCGGTCGGTGGCGCGGGCAGCCTGGAGACCGCGCCAGGGGTGCGGGTCTGGGACGCGCCGGGACTGCCGGAGCCGGTGCTGGAGATCATGCACGCGCACGGCGCGGCGCTGGACTACTACCGGGCGGTCTCCGACGTCCGCTGGACGGTGCTCAGCCCGGCCGCCGAGATCGGCCCGGGGGAGCGGACCGGCCGCTACCGGACGGGCCTGGAGCAGCTGCTCACGGATGCTGCCGGGCGCAGCCGGATCTCGGTGCCGGACTACGCGGTCGCCCTGGTCGACGAGGCCGAGCAGCCCGAGCACATCGGCGAGCGCTTCACCTGCTGCGCGCTGTGACTCTCGGTTACGGTGAGCCCGGTCAGCCCAGCTGGATCGACCGCTTGGCGAGCCCCATCCAGAACCCGTCGATGACGCTGCGCTGGCTGCCGAGGTCGGCCTCGCCGGCGCCGAGGGTGACGAAGAGCGGGGCGAAGTGCTCGGTGCGCGGGTGGGCGAGCCGCCCGGCGGGGGCCTTGCGCTCGAAGTCGAGCAGCGCGTCCAGGTCGTGGGCGTCCAGGGCACGCCGGCCCCAGTCGTCGAACTCGGCCATCACCGAGCTGATCCGGCCGTCGTTGCTGAGCGCCCGCAGGTTGTGGGTGAAGAAGCCGCTGCCGACGATCAGCACGCCCTCGTCGCGCAGCGGGGCGAGCCGGCGGCCGATCTCCAGCAGTCGCTGCGGGTCGAGCGTGGGCATGGAGATCTGGAGGACGGGGACGTCGGCCTCCGGGAACATCTCCACCAGCGGGACGTACGCGCCGTGGTCGAGGCCGCGGTCGGGGATGTCCTGGACGGGCGTGCCGGGGGCGCGCAGCAGCTTGCGGACGCGGTCGGCGAGCGCCGGTGCGCCGGGAGCGGCGTACTGGACCTGGTAGTAGTACTCGGGGAAGCCCCAGAAGTCGTACACCAGCGGCACGGTGGTGACGGCGCCGAGGGCGAGCGGTGCCTCCTCCCAGTGGGCGGAGACCATCAGGACGGCCTTGGGGCGGGGCAGGTCGGCGGACCAGGCGGCCAGTTCGCCGGGCCAGACCGGGTCGTCGGCGAGCGGCGGCGCGCCGTGCGAGAGGTACAGGGCGGGCATACGCTCGGGGGCCGCGGTGCTCATGGCGTCCTCCTCCTGGGTCGAACGGAACGGGTGGCTCAGAAGAGTAGTTCAAATTTGAACCTCTACTCGCCGACCGTACACCTTCGTTCGAATTTGAACAACAGGAGTAGGCTTCACCACATGTCCACACTGAACGAACCCCGCTGGCTGGACCAGGACGAGATGGCTGCCTGGCGGGGCTTCGTCGTCGCGAGCAACCTGCTCAACCGCCGACTGGAGCGCCAGCTCAAGGAGGACTCCGGCCTCTCGCACCAGCAGTACGAGATCCTGGTGCACCTGTCCGCCGCCCCGGCCCACGCGCTGCGGATGACCGAGCTCGCCGACAAGCTGGTCACCTCCAAGAGCGGCCTCACCTACCAGGTCACCCAGCTGGAGCGGATGGGCCTGGTCGCCCGCCGCTCCTGTCCCAGCGACGTGCGCGGCGTCATCGCCGAACTCACCGACCAGGGGCGGGAGTCGCTGCGGCAGGCCGCACCCGGGCACGTCGCCCTGGTCCGCGAGCTGCTGATCGACGTGCTCACCCGCGAGCAGCTGGCCGTGCTCGCCGAAAGCCTCGGCGAGGTCAGTGCCCGGCTGCGCCTCGACGACACGCCCTGAAGCCCTGAATCCCGGCCCCGAGCCCCTCAGTCAGTCCCCCCGCGCCGCTCCCCGCAGCAGCAACTGCCGCTCCCGTTCGGCGATCTACCGAGCCGGAGCCGGAGCCGGAGCCGGAGCCTGAGCCCGGGCCGGCTGCGGGGCGCAGAGCAGGGCGGTGGCGAAGCGCAGCGCGCCGGAGGCGTCGGCGGGCTGCCACCAGGCCAGGCCGGTGAGGGCGAGTGCGCCGGGCTGGAGGTAGCGGGCCGGGTCCTGGAGGTCGGTGGAGCTGAGCCCGGTGACCGGGCGGTCGAGCAGGTCCGGGGTGCCCCAGGCCAGGCGGATGTCCAGGTCGTCGAGGTGCAGCAGGTCGCCGACGATCATCTCTCGCTCATCTCGCTCTCGCTCTCGCTCGTGTGCGCCGCGCCCGGCCGTGCATCGCAAGTGCAAGGCCCAGGTGCTCATGGGCATCGTAAATGCAAGTCATGCGGCAGTGATTCTTCTTGTCGGATCATCCGGCGCGGACCCCTCGGCGGGTGTGCGGAACCAGTCGTCCGCCCGATTGCGGTGCTGCTTCCATCGGTTTCCGCCAGCTTCGATCGGCCTCCGCCGGTGCGGGGCGCGTCGAGCCGTCTCCTCGGACATGCCCACCCATGCCCTCGCAGCTGCTGGCGGAAAGCAGCTCCATGCGTCGCAGATACCGCTGAAATCATCCTTTCGGTGCCGCAGCTGCGAATGCCCGGGCCCTCCCTCGGGTAACCCCCTCCCGGGTCGCGGCGGCGCGGCCCGGGAGGAGGGAGCAGCATGACCCCGTCGAGCCCCACCGTCCGGTTGCACGGCCACTTCGACCGGCCCGCCGAGCTGTCGGTCGACCAGCTGCGCGCCCTCCCCGCGCACCGCGTCGAGGTCAGCTTCGACTGCCTGGCCGAGGGCGAGCAGCGGCACGACTACGAGGGGCCCGCGCTCTGGGACGTGCTGTGCGCGGCCCGGCCCCGGATCGACTTCTCCGGCCGCAAGCAGCGGCTGCGCTTCCTGCTGTCGGTCAGCGGCGCGGACGGCCACCGGGCCGTCGTCTCCTGGGCCGAGATCGACCCCGACTTCGGCGGCCAGCGGATCCTGCTGGCCACCAGCATGGACGGCGCCCCGCTGGACGCCGCCGGCCCGCAGCTCGTCGTCCCCGACGACCACTGCGGCGCCCGCTACGTCAGCGGGGTCACGGCCGTGTGGCTCGGCCCGCTGGGTGAACCGGCGGCCTGAGCCCCGGCCGCGGGCGGGCCTTGTCCCCGCCCCGGGGCCCGCTCTCGCCGAGTGCTCCGCGGTGGAGCATCGTCGCTGCTCGGAGGGGGTGCGGGCGATCGCGGGGAATACCGGAAAACAGCTCGCCGGATGCCTGTTTCCGTGCCAACATGCCCCATATGGGGACGATTCTGCACGGCACCCTGGTAACCCTCCGCACCGCCGACACCGACGACATCCCGGCGCTCGCGGCCATCCGCGGCACGCCCGAGGTGTTCGCCCGCTGGCGGGGCGGTGACGACCTCGCCGACGCCGTCGCCAGCGACCTGGAGGAGCCCGACACCGAGACCCTCGCCGTCGAGGTGGGCGGGAAGATCGTCGGCGCCATCCAGTGGTACGCCAACAACGACGACGAGT
The DNA here is from genome assembly GCF_040684355.1 of Kitasatospora sp. NPDC091276. Classification (NCBI taxonomy): domain Bacteria; kingdom Bacillati; phylum Actinomycetota; class Actinomycetes; order Kitasatosporales; family Streptomycetaceae; genus Kitasatospora; species Kitasatospora sp. NPDC091276. The sequence continues at coordinate 4,071 of NZ_JBFBFU010000063.1, forward strand.
ACCGGCACGCCGGCATCGACATCTACCTCGACCCGGAGGTCCACGGCGTCGGCCTCGGCACCGACGCCGTCCGCACGCTGGCCCGCCACCTCGTCGACCACCACCACTACCACCGGCTGATCATCGACCCGGCGGCCGACAACACGGCCGCGATCCGCTGCTACGCGAAGGTCGGCTTCCGCTCCGTCGGCACCATGCGCCAGTACGAGCGCGGCCCGGACGGCACCTGGCACGACAACCTGCTGATGGACCTCCTCGCGGACGAACTCCGCTGACCGGTGCGCCCGCGCGGTGGTGGGCGGCCCGGCAGCGGCTCGACCGAACCGGAGCGCGCGTGGCGCGGAGTCAGATCGCGGCTGCGCCCGCGGTCGCCCGCTCCGGCGCCGGGCACCCGCAGGTGCGTCGCAGCACCAGCCGGGCCGGGAAGGTCCGCGCGCCGGTGGAGCGCCGCTCGGCCCCGCCGAGGACCAGGTCCACCGCGGCGCGGGCCATCTCGTCCTGCGCGGTCGCGACGGTGGTCAGCGCCGGGCCGGCGATCACCGCCTCGGCGATGTCGTCGAATCCGGCCACCGCGAGCTGCTCCGGCACCCGGATGCCCAGGTCGTCGGCGGCCCGCAGCAGGCCGATCGCCTGGTCGTCGGTCGTGCAGAACACGGCGGACGGCCGGTCGGGCCGGGCCAGCAGGGCGAGTGCCTCGGCGTGCGCCCGGACGCGGTCGAACGGCGCCGGCACCAGCCGCCCCTCGGTCGCCAGCCCGGCCTCGGCCAGCGCGGCGGCCCAGCCGGCCGTCCGCCCGGTGACCGGGTCGTGCGGGCTGAGCGCGAGGGTGCCGCCGAAGCAGTGCACCTCGGCGTGGCCGTGCCCGAGCAGGTGCCGGACCACCTCGCGGGCGCCGCCCTCGTCGTCCGCCACCACCGCGACGCCGTCGGCGGTCTCCGCCCGGTGGTGCAGCAGCACGACCGAGGTGCCGTCGCCCACGTCGAAGCCGGTGAGCCCGGGGGTGGCCGGGTCCTGGGTGACCAGGATCAGCCCGTCGACCTGCATGCCGAGGAACGCGCGGATGTAGTGCGCCTCGCGCTCGTCCACGTAGTCGGAGTTGCCGATCAGCAGGAGCCGGCCGTGGTCGGCGGCGGCCTGCTCGACGGCGTGCGCGAGCCCGGCGAAGAACGGCTGGCGGGCGTCCGGCACGACCATGCCGAGCAGGTTGGTCCGCCGCCGTGCCATCGCCTGGGCGACCCGGTTGGGGCGGTAGCCGAGCTCCTCGACCGCCGCGAGCACCCGCGCCCGGGTCGCGGGCGCCACCGGCCGCGGCCCGTCGTTGATCACATAACTCACGACCGCCGTGGACGTCCCCGCCACCCGCGCCACATCGTCCCGTGTCACCCTCGCCATGCCCGCGAGCCTACACAGCGCCTCCGACGGCTCCGGGCTGCCGTCGCCGCCGGACGCCCGCCGCGGTCAGTACGTGTGGTCCGCGGTGATGTCCGCCGAGAGGCCGAGGGCCTGTTCGGCGGGTCGCCCGCGCAGCGCCAGCAGGGTCTGGGCCAGCGCGTCGACGGCGGCCAGGTGGGCGAGCCGGCTGGCCGTGGTCTCCAGGCCGAAGACCAGGTCCTGCCCGCCCGCTACCAGGGTGTGGGTGGCCGTCTCGGTGAGCGGTGAGCGGGCGTAGCTGGTGAGCGCGACCACGGCCGCCCCGGCCGCCCTGGCCCGGCGCGCGGCGTCGATCACCAGCGGGGTGGCGCCGCCGTGGCTGACCGCGAAGCAGACGCCGCCGGGCGGGAGCTGGGCGGCGGCCAGCTGGGCGGTGAGCGGGTCGGCGGGGGCGTCGACGCGCAGGCCGAGCGCGCGCAGCCGGTAGGCGAGGTCGAGCACCACCGCGCCGGACAGTCCGGAGCCGACCAGTACCACCTGGCCGGCGCCGGCCAGCACCTCGGCGGCCGCCCGCAGGTCGTCGGCGCTGAGCGTGGCGGTGATCCCGTCCAGGGCCGCGCGGGCGGCCCGCAGGGTGTCGGCGAGGGCCCGGGCGGCCGGGTCGCGCGTGTCGTCGGCGGGGGCCGGGGCCGTGGCGGGGGAGTGCCGGGCGGCGGCGATCTTCAGCTCCTGGTAGCCGCGGAAGCCGAGCCGCTGGCAGGCCCGGACCACGGAGGAGGGGGCGGTGCCGGCCAGCGCGGCGACGTCGCTGACGCTCAGGTGCACCAGGCCGGCGCCCCGGTCGAGCACCACCTCGGCCACCCGCGCCTCGGCGCCGCGCAGGTCGCCGAGCCGGGCCCGGATCCGCGCGGCGAGCTGGGACTCCAGGGGCGTCATGTCGGAATGTCCTTCCATGGCGCTAGGGTAGCGTGGAATTCGGTTCCAGGCCGTGCCGGGTCGCCGGAAGGCCGTCGGAGGGGAGCTTCGCCATGCCCGAGATCGTGCCGGCCGTGCCGGTGGCCGTGCTCGCCGCGGCCGTGCTGCACGCCGTCTGGAACGGCCTGGCCCACCGGATCGCGGACAAGCTGGTCGGCTTCGCGCTGATCAACCTGACCTACACCGCGTGCGCGCTCGTCCTGGTGCTGCTCAACCCGCTGCCGGCGGCCTCGTCCTGGCCGTACCTGCTGGCCTCGGTCGCCGTCCAGACGACGTCGACGGTCCTGCTGCTACGCGCCTACCAGCTGGGCGACTTCGGGCAGATGTACCCGATCGCGCGCGGCTCGGCGCCGTTGCTGGTGGCCCTGCTGTCGGCCACCGTGCTCGGTCAGCACCCGGGCGCGGGCGAGCTGCTGGGCGTGGTGGTGATCTCCTGCGGCCTGATCGGGCTGGCCTTCGCCAAGGGCGTCCCGGGGCGGGCGCAACTGCCCGCGCTCGGGGCCGCCGCCGGGACGGGCGTGATGATCGCCGTCTACACGGTGCTGGACGGCAGCGGCGTCCGGCACGCCGGGACGGTCGGCGGCTATGTGGCCTGGCTGTTCCTGTTGCAGGGGCCGACGCTCGCGCTGATCGCCTGGGCCCGGCGCGGCCGTTCGCTGCTGACCGGGGTCGGCAAGGTGGTGCCGGTGGGGATCGCGGGAGGCGTGCTCTCGCTGACGGCCTACGGCCTGGTGGTGTGGGCGCAGTCCCGGGGGGACTTGGCGACGATCGCGGCGCTGCGCGAGACGAGCATCGTGATCGCCGCCCTGATCGCCACCGTGGTGTTCCGCGAGCGGCTCGGCCGTCTGCGGCTGAGCGCCAGCCTCACCGTGTTGGCCGGGATAGCCGTCCTGGAGCTGGCCCGGCCGTAGGCCCTGTCCGGCCGATCGCGGGCCGATCCCCCGAGACCGGCCGGACAGGGTGCGGTGGCCGTCAGCCCTTCTCCGGCACGATCACGGTCAGCGCGGTGCTCAGCAGCTCGAAGCCCAGGGACTCGTAGAGCCGGCGGGCCGGGTTGCCGTCGGTGACGGCCAACTGCACCTCGACGAGCCCGCGTTCGGCGGCGTCGGCGAGGGCGCGGCGCAGCAGGTCCGCGCCGAGGCCCCGGTAGCCGAGCTCCGGGTGCCGGAAGACGTCGGCGATCCACGGCAGGCCGCCGCGGTCGGTGAGGACGATCCCGGCCACCACCCGGTCCTGCGCGTCCACGGCGAGCAGGCTGGACGGCAGCACCGGCCCGATGACCTCGCCGGCGAGCAGCGGGGCGATCCGCTCCGCCAGCGCCTGCCGGTCGTCGCCCGCGAAGTGGTCCGGGTGCCCCGGGGCGAACGCGGCCCGCCAGGCCTCGAACAGGTCCTCGGGTGCGCGGTCGCAGGGCACGGCCCGCAGGTCGCCGCGCAGCGGGGCCCCGGCCCAGTCGGCGGGCGGCGGGTCGGCGACCAGGTCGCGCCGCATGGCGTGGGCGTGCCGGAGCACGGTGGCGCCGTGCTCCAGCAGGGCGAGGCCGAACTCGGGCGTCCCGGAGACCACCCACCCGGCCATCTCGGTGCGCACGAACTCCACCGGGTCGATGCCGCCGGTCTCGTCCACCACCTCCAGCAGGTCGGCCCAGGGCCGACCCTCCCGCTCGCCCGGGAGGTAGCGCACCACCGGTACGCCCTCGCCGTTACGCCCGATCATCAAATCCGCCTCGGTCACACCAAGCCCCATTCGTACGGTCGTTCGTCCGCCGTCATGGTCGACGAGAGCGCTCCCGGAGGCAACTGAATTGTCAGGCCACCACCGCGGCCCGGACACAGAGCACGTCCGGCAGGTGGGAAGTCAGCAACGACCAGCTCTCGCCGTCGTCGTGGCTGCCGTAGACGTCGCCGGTCCGGTTGCCGAAGTAGATCCCGGCCGGTTCGGCGTCGTCGGTGCGCAGCGCGTCGCGCAGCACGATGCCGTAGTGGTCCTCGCCGGGCAGGCCGTCGGCGAGCGGCTGCCAGCTGGTGCCGCCGTCGGTGGTGCGGAAGACCCGGCAACGGCGGTCGGGCGGGATGCGGTCGTCCCCGCCGCCGAGCGGGAACAGGTAGGCGGTGTCGCCCCGGCGCGGGTGGGCGGCGACGGCGAAGCCGAACGCGGCGGGCAGCCCGTCGGCGACGGAGTGCCAGCTCGCGCCCCAGTCGTCGCTGCGGTAGACACCGCCGTGGTTCTGCAGGTACAGCCGGTCGGGGTCGACGGGGTCGGGGGCGATCTTGTGCACGCACTGGCCGAACTCGGGGTACTGGCCCTCCTCCGGGAGGAACTCGGCGCGCAGGCCGGTGTTGGCGGGCTCCCAGCTGTCGCCGCCGTCCTTGCTGCGGTAGACGCCGCCGGTGGAGACGGCGACCAGCAGCCGCTGCGGGTCGCGGGGGTCGGTGACGACGGTGTGCAGGCCCTGGCCGCCGTAGCCGGCGCCCCAGTCGGTCCGGTGCGGGTGGTTCCAGAGCGACTCGACCAGGCGGAAGGTCTCGCCGCCGTCCTCGGAGCGGAACAGCGCTGCGGGCTCGGTGCCCGCGTAGACGACGCCGGGGGCCTCCGGGCCGGCCGGCTGGAGCTGCCAGACCCGGGTGAGTGAGGCGCCGGTGGCTTCGGGGAAGCGGATCGCCGGCTGCGGCGGCTCGTACCAGGTGGCGCCGAGGTCGTCGGAGCGCCAGACGGAAGGCCCCCAGTGGCTGCTGTCGGCGCCGACCAGCAGCCGGGTGCGGCCGTCGCGGCGGTCGATGGAGACGGAGTAGACCGCGTTCATCCGGAAGTGCGGCCCGCTGAACTCCCAGTCCAGCCGGTCGCGGCTGCGGCCGAGAAAGAGGCCCTTCTCGGTTCCGACGGCCAACAGCACTTCGGTCATGCCCCACACCACCTGGTGACGAGTACGGCCCCCCGGGACGGCCCCCGGCGCCCAGTGTCCCGCCGTCCACCGGCGGCCACATCTCGCCGCGCCCGATCACCCGAAAGGCCCGATCACCCGGAAGGCCCGCTCACCCGGAAGGCCCGCCCGTCCGGCTCACCCGTCCGTCCGGCTCACCCCCGGCAGCCCTCCAGCAGCCGCAGCCACACCTCGCTGATCGTCGGGTAGGAGGGCACGGCGTGCCAGAGCCGGTCGATCGGCACCTCGCCGACCACGGCGACGGTCGCCGAGTGCAGCAGTTCGGCGACCCCGGGGCCGACCAGGCAGGCGCCGACCAGCACCTCGCGGTCCAGGTCGAAGACCACCCGGGCCCGGCCGCGGTAGTGGTCGCCGTACAGCGAGGCCCCGGCGACGGCGCCGAAGTCGTGGTCGACGGCCTTGACCCGCAGACCGGCCCCCTCGGCCGCCGCCAGGGTCAGCCCGACGGCGGCGACCTCCGGATGGGTGAACACGACCTGCGGCGCGCCCGCGCTGTCGGCCGACGCGGCGTGCGCGCCCCAGCGGGAGGTGTCCAGCGCACGCCCCTGGGCGCGGGCCACGATCGCCGCGCCCGTGATCCGGGCCTGGTACTTGCCCTGGTGGGTGAGCAGCGCCCGGTGGTTGACGTCCCCGGCGGCGTACAGCCACTCGCCGTCGACGCCGAGCACGGTGCAGCTGTCGTCCACCTCCAGCCAGCCGCCCGGCTTCAGCCCGACCTGCTCCAGCCCGACGTCGGCGGTGCGCGGGGCCCGTCCGGTCGCGTACAGCACCTCGTCCACGGTCAGCCGCTCGCCGCCACCGAGCGTCAGGACCACCGGCCCGGCGCCGTCCGCCCGCTCCAGCGCGGTGGCCTCCGTCCCGAACCGGAGGTCCACCCCGGCCTCGCGCAGGCCCTCCGCGACCAGCTCGCCCGCGAACGGTTCCATCCGCGGCAGCAGGTGGTCGCCGCGCACCAGCAGCACCACCTCGGAGCCGAGCGCCCGCCAGGCGGTCGCGAGCTCCACCCCGACCACGCCGCCGCCGACCACCGCCAGCCGCCCGGGCACGGCCGGAGCGGCGGTCGCCTCCCGGTTGGTCCACGGGTGGGCCTCCGCCAGCCCCGGCACGCCCGTGGGCAGCACCGGACGGCTGCCGGTGCACACGGCGACGGCGTGCCGGGCGGTGAGCACCCGTTCGGTGCCGTCCTCGGCCTCCACGGTGACGGTCCGTACGCCCGCCAGCCGGCCGTGGCCGCGCACCAGCTCGATGCCGTTGTCCCGCAGCCACTGCACCTGGCCGTCGTCGTTCCAGTGCGAGGTGAAGGAGTCCCGCCGGGCCAGCACCGCGGCCGGGTCCAGCCGCCGGCCGCCGACCGCCTCCCGGGAGCCGGCCACCGCGCGGGCGTCGGCCAGCGCGGCCACCGGGCGCAGCAGCGCCTTGCTCGGCATGCAGGCCCAGTACGAGCACTCGCCGCCGACCAGTTCGGCCTCCACGACCACCGTGCGCAGCCCGGCGGAGGCCGTCCGGTCGGCGACGTTCTCGCCGGTCGGGCCGCCCCCCAGGACGATGACGTCGTACTCCTCGGCGCTGCTGGTCATACCCGGTCCTCCGTGGTGTCGATGGCCACCCCGGCCCGCAGGGCCAGGGTGACGGGCGTGTGGTCGCGGACGTCGAGCAGCCGGGCGCGCCGGGCGTCGGCCGGCGCGGCGGTGAGGGCGCCGGTGAGGGCGACCTTCCGGGAGGTCGGCCCGCGGCTGCCGTTCGTCTCGTACCCGAGCCTGACCCGAACGGCCTCCGGCGGCCACTTCTCGCGCTCCGCGTGCATCCGCAGGGGCCCGCCTTCCCGTGGGATCCGGCCCCCGGCCGGACGGGCGCCGGGCCGCGTGCCCGGCGCCGTGCCCATCCTGCGACGCCGGCGGGGCTTCGCGCAGTCGAACCCGCCGACGGGCCCGAGCCGAGGGCGGGTGGGAGCCGAGGGCGGGTCAGAGCGCCGCGAGCTCGGCCAGCACCGCCGCCGTGTCGGCCGGGCGGGAGAACATCGGCCAGTGCCCGGTGGGCAGTTCGCGCAGCTCCCGGTTCGGCCCGTCGAGCCCGGCGAACCGCGGGTGCCCGGCCGTGATCATCGCCTGTACCTGGGCGAGCGGGAAGGAACAGGTCACCAGCGCCTGCGGCAGCGCGGCCGAGGCGCCCGTCAGCCGCAGCCGGTCCCGGTACGCCCCGGCCGGGTGCGGGGTGGCCCGCTCGCGGATCCGGGTGAGCGCGGCCTCGTCCAGGCCCTCGACGTCGGCGCCGTCGGCGGCGAGGTCGGCCCAGGAGGGCATCGGGAGGCGGCCGTCGACCACCGAGGCATCGGCCGCCGCGCGGTGGTCGGGCTGCCAGAGGTCGTACAGCGAACCGCCGTCGGTCATCGGGCCGCTGTCCAGGTAGACCACCCGGCGGATCCGCTCCGGCATCCGGTCCGCGATACCGCCGGCCGGGGCGCAGGCACCGCTGTGCGCGACCAGCACCACCTCCCACAGGTCCTCGCGGACCAGCAGGTCGGCCAGCGCGGCGATGTGCTCCGCCAGCCCGATCGGCTCGGCCTCGCCCGCGCGCTCCGCCAGCCCGGGCAGGGTCACGGGGTGGACGGTGTGCCCGGCGGCACGCAGCGGCGCGGCGACCTCGTCCCAGGCCCAGGCGCCGAGCCAGAAACCGGGGACCAGTACGAACGTGCTCATGGTGGGTCGCTCCTCGCGGTCGGGCGGGATCTCCGTCGCCGACGACTCCAGGACCGACCCCGGCCGGACTTCGCCCGGTTTTCCGAGCGACCGGGCCCGGGGAGCGCGACTCCCCGGGCCCTCGGACAAGCGGACGCCCGGACGGGTCAGGCCTGGCCCCCGGCCGCCTGCTCCTGCGCCACCTTGCGCTTCACCTCGGCCATGTCCAGGTTCCTGGCCTGGCCGATCAGGTCCTCGAACACCGACTCCGGCAGCGCACCGGCCTGCGAGAAGACGAGCACGCCCTCACGGATGATCGCCAGTGTGGGGATCGACTGGATCCCGAACGCGGCGGCCAGCTCCTGCTGCGCCTCGGTGTCCACCTTGGCGAAGACGAGGTCCGTGTGGCGCTCGGCCGCCTTCTCGTACACCGGGGCGAACTGGCGGCACGGCCCGCACCACCCGGCCCAGAAGTCGATGAAGACGAAGTCCTGGCCGTCCGGACCCGGGACGATGTCGTCGAAGTTCTCCTTGGTCAGCTCGACCGTGTTGCTCATCTCGCGATTCCTTCCCTTCCGGAGGCGGCGCTACCGATCACGTGCTCGCGACAACCGTGCGCCCCGACGGGGTATTCCGGAGCCGCGCGCCGGTGGCCGCCTCTGCCGGCAGCTGCCCGCGCCGGTTCAGCGCCCGGGCGCCGCTCACGGCGTGGAGCGGAAACCCCACGGGTGGGAGACCTCGTACGCCGCCAGCCGCTCGATCCGGGCCGGCCCCTGCACGCCGGGCCAGCGCGGGTTCGGCGTGCCGTCGCCGATCAGGTGCTCCCGTCGCCAGATGCCGTTCCAGCCGACCCGCAGGGCGGGCTCGAAGCTGTGCCACCGCCCGCACGGGCACGGCTGCCGCACCCAGGCGCAGGTCCGGCAGAGTTCGGCCAGGCCGTGGCCGGTCGAGCGCGACAGCACCGGCTCCTCGTCCCCGCAGGCCGGGCAGCCGGGCAGTTCGGCGCCGTCCAGCAGCGCGTTCTGCCGCCGGACGTAGTCGGGCAGCCGCAGCGGCGGGTGGAGGAAGGGGTCCGCCCGCCAGGCCGCGTCCGGTGCGCCCCACCAGGGGCGGTTCCACCACACCGGCTCGGGCGGTTGCCGCCGCCCGGCCCGCTTCTGCGCCCGGCGCCGCGCCGCGTACTCCTGCGCCCCGGCCAGCCACAGGACCCGTGCCTCGTGCAGTTCCTCCACGGCCCGCACCAGCGAGTCCGGGTCGGCCTCCAGCAGCCGGGGCATCCGGGCGCTGAGCGTGAGGTGGTGGTAGGTGGCCCGGAAGCCGTACGGCGCGAAGCAGGTCAGGCAGGTCCGCAGGGCGTTGAACCGCCGGCGCGCCGGCAGCCGCTCGTCGTGCACCCGGGCCCGGTGGGTCAGGAAGCTGGTCACGGCTGCCCCGCGGTGACGTCGGGGGCCGGCTGGGTGCGCATCACCGGGTGATCATGCCGGACGGCCCGCCCGGCGGGCCAAGGCATTACCCCGCGTCCGCCGCGATCCGGGCCAGGACCCGGCCGCAGCGCCGGGCGAAGGCCCGCTGCGCGAGCGGCAGCAGCGGCCCCGCCAGCCGGGCGTACCAGGCGACCGGGCGGCTGAAGGCGGTCACGCTGAACCAGACCGCCCCGTCCGCCTCCAGCTCGACCAGGAACGTCTCCTCGCCGCGGGCCAGATGGCCGGCCCGGGTGCCGTAGGTGAAGCCGTACCGGTCCGGGCCGTCGACGGTGGCCAGCACCCGGTTGGGGGCGCCGGCCCGGAGCGGGCCGACGCCGATCGCGCAGTGCACCGCGACGCCGGGGGCGGCCCGGTCCGCGTCGGCGTCGATCCGCACGCCGGCCAGCCGGTGCATCCGCCAGCCGAGCAGGGCGGCCCCGGCCACCTCCAGGGCGGGGCGGCCCCGGCCGACGAGCGCCCGGTGGCGCAGGTGGCGGTACCCGCCGGGCAGGTGGCCGGTGGCGCTGGCGCCCTGCTCCGGGTAGCTGAGGTCGGTCATCGGTGGTCCTCCGTGGTGGTGATCCGGCGCCAGGCGAGCAGCGAGCAGAGCGCGAAGCCGAGCGCGTTGCCGACGCCGTGGGTGGCGGCCATCCAGGCCAGGGTGGGGTGGGGGAGCCCGGACGCCTGTCCGAGGGCCCACCACAGGGCGAGCAGCATGGTGAGGGCGAGGACGGCCGAGGAGGCGGTGAGCAGCCGGGCGGTGACCGGGTCGGCGGCGCGCGGCCGCAGGTCGCGCCAGGTGACCAGGCCGACCAGCCACATCCCGGTGGTGAGCACGCAGGCCCCGGCGAACTGGACCCAGGTGCCGAGGAAGTACCCGGCGAGCACCAGCAGCGTCCCGGCCGGCACGCTGAGCGCGGCGCAGCGGGCGGCGCCGGAACCCGTCCGGGCGCTGCGGCAGACCAGCCCGGCGACGAGGGCGGCGGTGAAGCCGGCGTAGTGGAAGTGCGGGACGGTCAGCGCCAGGACGTGCGGTTCGAAGCCGAACAGCGGGTAGCCGGAGCGCTCGGCGACCAGGGCGGTGCCGGCCACCGCCGGGGCGGCGAGCGCGGTGAGGACGGCGAGTTCGGCGGGCGCGAGCGAGCGGGTCCGGCGCAGCCGCAGCGGCGCGTGGAGGGCGACGGCCAGGGTGCCGAGCGCGTAGAGGGCGGCGCTGCCGGTGGCGAGGCCGCCGCGCGGGAGCCAGAGCGAGAGCGCGCCGGGGACGGCGGCGAGCGGCCAGAGCCGGCGGACGCGGGCGAGGCCGGGTTCGCCGATCAGGGCGAGGCCGAGCGGGACGACGGCGCCCATACCGAGCAGGACCAGCAGGTTCACCAGCTCCGTCGTGCCCTTGCCCATGCCGGAAGCACCTCCTTGAACGCGTTCAAATCTTGTTCGTCGACGACTCTACGCCGCAGAGTTGAACGCGTTCAACTTGCCCCCGGTCCGCCTGCCCTGGTGTTCACGGTGGGTGCGGCGCACTCTGGAGGAGTAACCGATGGAGGTGATCCGCCATGCAGACTCTGGTCGGTTGGCACATCGAGATGGAGTTCCGCGAGGACGGCCCGCGCACGACCGCCGCGGCCATGCTGCGGCTGCGCGACGGCAGGGAACTACGGGCCCACGGCTACAGCAGCCGCCACCCCTCGGACCCGGAACAGCTTCGGGTCGGCGAGGAGATCGCGGGGGCCAGAGCCCTCAACGACCTGGCCTCGCAGCTGCTCACCAAGGCCCACGGCGAGATCCAGGAGGTCAGCCCGGTCCCGACCCACCCGTTGACGTGAGCGCCCCGCACCCGGACGGCGGCCACGCCGGCGGCCGGGAGCACCGTCCGCGCATCCCGCTGATCTGCCCGCGCTGCGGGCACGAACAGCGGGTCGTGCCCGGCGGCCCCGACCGGGCGGTCAGGGTCGTGCACCTGGCGACGGGGCGGGAGGCGTGCGAACCCGGGGACCTGGCGAAGGCGCCGGACGACGGGCCCTGACAGCGCTCCCCGGCAACACGCGAACGCTTCACCACGCGAACGGCGCCGGGGGCCGGGCACGTCCGTGCCCGGCCCCCGGCGCCACCGGGCCGCCCGACGGGGTCAGTTGACGCAGTACGTCGTCGGCAGCTGCCACTCGGGCCCGACCAGCCGCTGCTCCAGCTCGTTGAGCGTGATCCGGATGCCGACCGTCCCGGCCAGCCCGACCCGGAACCGGCTGCGGGCCAGCGCGATCAGCGCCGTCAGGCCGTACTTGTTGATCAGCGAGGTGCGGTAGCGGGCGGTGTCGTCCGGGTCGCAGAGCCGTGCGCGGGCCGGTACCGGCCGCCCGGTCGGGCGCCCGTGGGAGTCGCACGGGCCGACCAGCACCCGGGGGTGGCGCCGGATCCGTTCGGCCTCGCCGGAGTGGGCCGGGGTCCAGACGCCGAGCGCCGTGCCGTCGGGCACCACCCAGATCTGCGAGTCCTGGCGGGTGCCGTCCTCGCCGAAGGTGGTGAGCAGGAGGTATCTGTTGTCGGCGAGCTGGTCGGATCGGTCGTGCATCTGTCCTCCCTCTGGCGTGGGGACCGGGGTCGTGGGTCAGCGCCCGTGGCCCTCGGTGATCTCGCGGTACTCCTCGGCGGTGGGCTTGGCGATCCGGGCGTGTTCGCCGTGGAATCCGCGGGACAGCCGGGCGCGGGTGCGGGTGAGCACGCCCGCGCTCCGGGCGACTCCATTCTCGTCGAAGGGGGCCGGCAGTTCGAGGGGGCGGGGCTGCTCGTGTGCCGTGAGCCGGTGCAGTTCGGCGGGCGCGAGCCCGGCGTGCACCTCGGTGAACTCGCCGTGCGGCAGGCGCTCGACGACGCCGGTCTCGCGTCCGTGCAGCACCTTGTCGCGGTCGCGGCGCTGGAGGCCGAGGCACCAGCGCTTGGTGATGACGAAGACGGCCACCGGGACGGCGAAGAAGCCGATCCGCACCGCGTAGGTGATGGTGTCGAGCGACAGGTGCAGATGGGTGGCGATGAGGTCGTTGCCGCCGCCGGCCAGCATCACCAGGTAGAGGCTGATCCAGGCGGCGCCGAGCGCGGTGCGGACGGGCGCGTTGCGCGGCCGGTCCAGCAGGTGGTGCTCGCGCTTGCCGTCGGTCACCCAGCCCTCGATGAACGGGTGGATCGCGATCGCGCCGAGGATCACCGGGAACAGCGTGAACGGGATCAGCAAGCCGAGGTTGAGGGTGTGCCCCCAGAGCCCGACCTCCCAGCCGGGCATCACCCGGATCAGGCCTTCGGCGAAGCCCATGTACCAGTCGGGTTGGGCGTCGGTGGAGACCTGGTCGGGGCGGTAGGGGCCGTACGCCCAGATCGGGTTGATGGTGGCGATCGCCG
>NZ_JBFBFU010000064.1:0-16482 GCF_040684355.1 Kitasatospora sp. NPDC091276
TGGGGGGGGGGGGGGCGCGGGGGGGGGGGGGGGGGGGGGGGGGGGGGGGGGGGGGGGGGGGGGGGGGGGGGGGGGGGGGGGGGGGCGCCCCCCCCCCCCCCCCGGCGGGGGTCAGGGGGTGCCGAGCCAGGCGGTCAGGGCGGTGCGGAGCTCGCCCTGGCCGGGGTCGACGGCGCCCCAGGCGGCGTAGCCGTCCGGGCGGATCAGCAGGACGGTGTCGCGCAGCTTGCCGTGCGGGTCGGCCGGGGCGGCGGTGACCATGCGGTCCGCCCAGGGTTCGGCGGCGGCCAGTTCGTCGTTGCTGACCAGGACGAACTTCCCCTCGCGCAGCGCCTCGTAGAGCCGCTCGGGGGCGGCCGGGGCGCCCTCGACGGGCTTGCGCAGCGCCGTCAGCCGCAGGTCCGGGACGCGCTTGCCGACCTGCGGGTGGGCGTCCTTCGGGGCCGGGTAGGAGATGTCGATGCCGGAGACCATCCGGGCGCCGCGCTCGGTGACCGGGTCGAGGTGGCCGCCGAGCGTGGTGAGCGCCCCGCGCAGGGCACGGGTGGGGGCGGACTCGGCGAGGGCGAGCCGGATCAGCGCGCCGGAGGTGCGCAGCACCGTCCGGCCGACCGGGTGCCGTTCACCCTGGTAGGTGTCGAGCAGGGCGTCGGTGGCGTGGCCCCGGAGGGCGGCGGCGAGCTTCCAGGACAGGTTGGCGGCGTCCTGGAGGCCGGTGTTCATGCCCTGGCCGCCGGCCGGGGAGTGGCAGTGCGCGGCGTCGCCGGCCAGGAAGACCCGGCCGGAGCGGTAGTTGGGGGCCTGGCGCTCGTCGCTGTGGAAGGTGGAGCTCCAGCGGACGTCGTGCAGGCCGTAGTCCTCGCCGAGGGTGGTCCGGGCGATGGCGGCGAGGCGCTCCGGCGAGGGGGTGGTGCCGTCGGGCTGCCGCTCCTTGCGGTCCCAGGCGATCAGCCGGTACCAGCCGTCGCCGAAGGGGGCGAGGAAGGAGAAGCCGGTCTCGTTGGCGCCGACGGTGATGGTGTCGGCGGGCTCGCGCTCCAGCCGGACGTCGGCGAGCATCACGGAGTCGACCACGGACTCGCCGGGGAACGGGATGCCGAGCAGGTCGCGCACGGTGGAGCGGACGCCGTCGGTGCCGACCGCGTACCGGGCGGTGAAGGCGTTCCCGTCGCGGGTCTCCAGGGTGACGCCCTCGGCGTCCTGGCGCAGGGCGGTGACCTCGGCACCGCGCAGGATGGTCGCGCCGGCCTGCTCGGCGCGGTCCTGGAGCAGCCGTTCGACGTGGTACTGCGGCGTGATCAGGACGAACGGGAAGCGGGTGGGCAGCGAGCTCAGGTCGATGCCGAAGCGGTCGAACATCCTCAGGCCGGTGACCGGGCGGCCGGTGGCGATGAGGTCGTCGGCGAGGCCGCGGGCGTCCAGGAGCTCCAGAGTGCGGGCGTGCACGGCGAAGGCCCGGGTCAGGTTGGACTCGGCGCCGCGCTTCTCCAGGACGGTGACGCCGACCCCGGCCGCGGCGAGGTCGCCGGCCAGTAGCAGTCCGGTCGGTCCGGCACCGACGATCAGGATGTCGGTGGCGGTCGTCGGCTTCGCGGTCATGTGTCAGCTCCCGGTGTTCGGAGGGCGGTTGGACGCCGTGTCCGGCGTTCTCCCAGACTCCATCATCCCGGGCCCGCGGGGAGCTGTGAACCGCCGGGCCCCGGCGGTGGGTGACCGCCGGGGCCCGGAGCGGATCGGACGGGGCCGGGACGGCGCTCAGCCGTGCCGGCGGACCTCCACGGTGCGGAACCGGTTGGCGACGAACGCGCCGTCGCAGTAGGCCGAGTTGGCGGCCGGGTTGGCGCCGGTGCCGTGCAGGTCGGAGAAGGCGGCGGTCTGGTTGGGGTAGACGCCGCCGGTCAGGTTGAGCGAGAGGGAGACGCCGGCGTCGAGCGCGGCCGCCACCAGCAGGCCCTCCACCTCGGGCGAGGTGGTGTAGCCGGAGGCCGTCATGGCGCCCTTGTCGCGGACCGTGGTGCGCAGCAGCTCGACGGCGGCGGGGGTGGACTCGACGGCGACGGCGAAGGAGACCGGGCCGAAGCACTCGGTGCGGAAGACCGCGCGGTCGTCCGGCTTGTCGGCGTCCAGCTTGACCAGCGCGGGGGTGCGGACGGTCGCGCCGGGGAAGTCCGGCGAGGTCACCGCGCGCGGGGCGAGGGCGAGCTCGCCGTACTCGCCGCCGGCCGCGGCGGCCGAGCGCTGCAGCACGCCCGGGTTGACCACGGCGCCGAGGATGGCGGCGGCGCGGGCGTCGTCGGAGAGCAGGCCGTCGATGGCGGCGGCGAGGTCGGCGACGACCTGGTCGTAGGACTTGTCGCCCTGGTCGGTGGCGATGCCGCCGCGCGGGATCAGCAGGTTCTGCGGGGTGGTGCACATCTGGCCGCTGTAGAGCGAGAGGGCGAAGGCCAGGTTGCCGAGCATGCCCTTGTAGTCGTCGGTGGAGTCGATGACGACCGCGTTGACGCCGGCCTTCTCGGTGTACACCTCGGCCTGCTTGGCGTGCTCCTCCAGCCAGTCGCCGAAGGCGGTGGAGCCGGTGTAGTCGATCAGCCGGATCTCGGGGCGGACGGCGAGGGTCTGGGCGACGGTGCCGCCCTCGTGCTCGACGGCCAGGCAGACCAGGTTGGGGTCGTAGCCGGCCTCGGCGAGCACCTCGCGGGCGGTCCGGACGGTCAGCGCGAGCGGCAGCACGGCGCGCGGGTGCGGCTTGACCAGCACCGGGTTGCCGGTGGCCAGCGAGGCGAACAGGCCGGGGTAGCCGTTCCAGGTGGGGAAGGTGTTGCAGCCGACCAGCAGCGCGAGGCCGCGCGGGACGACGGTGAACTCCTTGGTCATCACCAGCGGTTCGCGCTTGCCCTGGGGCTTGGTCCAGCCGGCCCGGCGGGGCAGCCGGGTCTGCTCGGCGTAGGCGTAGGTGACCGCCTCCAGGCCGCGGTCCTGGGCGTGCGGGCCGCCGGCCTGGAAGGCCATGCCGTAGGCCTGGCCGGTGGTGTGCATGACGGCCTGGCCGAACTCGTGGGAGCGGGCGTTGATCCGGTGCAGGATCTCCAGGCAGACGGCGGCGCGCTCCAGCGGGGTGGCGGCGGCCCAGCCGGGCCGGGCGGCGCTCAGCGCGGCGATCAGCGCGTCCGGCTCGGCGTGCGGGTAGCCGATGCCCAGCTCGATGCCGTACGGGGAGGCCTCGCCGCCGACCAGGTCGCCGTCGGCGGGGTGGCCGTCGAGGGTGAACGGCTGGCCGAGCAGGGCGTCGAAGGCGGCCTTGCCGTCCGCCGGGCCGCTCTCGCCGTACGCCTTCGGGAACTCGGGGTAGGGCGACCAGTAGTCGCGCTTGGCGGCGGCGTCGAGGGCGGCGTCCAGGGTGGCCTGGTGGCGCTCGACCAGTTCGCCGACGAGGGGGTGGGTGACCGCTGCGGACATCTGTGCGCTCCTCAGGAGGGAGGACGGGACACGTCACAGGGTAACCGAACGATCGGTCGGCTCACGAGGGTGCGGGGGGCGGAATCCGGGAGGACGCGCGGGGCGGTGGCCGGAAAGCGCGCGGGGGCGCGTCCGTGGCGGACGCGCCCCCGGGGGCCGGTGCGGGGCAGGGTCTACGGCACGCCCAGCTCGAAGATGACGTACCCCGCGTACCAGCCGGAGGCGACCGCGCCGAAACCCAGCACCGCGGCCAGCACCGGCCAGCTGAGCTTGCGCATCGCCACCGCGAGCGCGATCAGCAGCGGGAACGCCGGCAGCAGGTAGCGCGAGACGTTGCCGAAGATGCCGAGGCTCCCCAGCACCGAGACGATCGTGGCCAGCGTGTAGGCGGTCAGCACCAGCGGCGGGCGCAGCCGGATCAGCAGCACGATCAGCACCGGCAGGGTGAGCACGATCAGGGTGGCGAAGAGGTCCGGCACCGGGAACGCGAACGGGTAGTCGTTGCGGCCGAGCAGCACGCCGCGGATCGCGTGCCAGGTGCCCTGGCCCCAGTCGAAGTAGTGCAGCCAGGCGTCGTGCTGGAGCCGGAAGTAGCCGCCCCACTCGCCCATCCGCCAGCCCACCCAGGCCACGTAGCCGAGCAGGCCGACCGGGGCCAGCAGCATCGCGGTCAGCGGGCGCAGGACGCCGCTCTCGCGCCGGTACAGCTCCACCAGCGCGGCCAGGCCGACCGCGCCTATCAGCGCCGCGGCGGTCGGCCGGTTGAGTCCGGTGACCAGGGTGATCACCCCGGCGGCGACCCACTGCTTGGTCATCACGCAGTAGCAGGCCCAGGCGGCCAGTGCGACGAAGGTGGAGTCCGAGTAGACCGCCCACTCGGCGCCCGAGCCCGGGGCGATCGCCCAGATCCCGGCCGCGATCACGCCCGCCCTGGGGCCGGCCATCCGGTCCACCACGGCGTAGATCCCGGCGGCGGCGAACAGCGAGGCCACCACCGACACCAGCATCCCGGCGCCGTACAGGCCGAGGCCGGTGACGTCCGAGGTCATCCGCATCAGGCCCGGGTAGAGCGGGAAGAACGCGGCGGAGTTCTGCTCGACGGAGAAGCCGACCGGGCCGTTGGGGATCGTGACCAGCGCCGGGTGGTAGCCGAACTGGGCCACCTGCTGGTACCACCAGCCGTCCCAGGTGGCCAGCACGTCCCAGGGGTTGGCGCCGCCGCCGAACCGGGCCGGCTTCTTGAGGTAGTCGCCGGAGAAGGAGAGCAGCTTCATGAAGACGGTGAAGCCGATCAGTTTCAGCACCGCGTAGCACCACACCGCCGGCCCGAACCGGACCACCAGGGCGCGGGCGCCTCCCCGCCAGCCGCCGCCGGGCACGCCCTCCGGATCATCGCTGCGCTGCTCGGGCACGTCGGAGGCGACGGCCGGTATTGCGTTCATTCGGACTGGACCCCACCCTGCTGGACGTGGACGATCGTCCGCCGAGTCTAGGGCCTGCGCATCGGGGCTTGGTGTGGACCAGAGCGCTGCCGCGGACCCGACCGGACCCGATCGCGTACGGCGCGGGGCGGCCGGGGATACTCGGAGGATGGCCGATCACAGCACGCGTACCGCCTACACCGTGGAGTCACTGCTCGCGGTGACCGTCGACGTGTTCAACGAGCGCGGCTACGACGGCACCTCGATGGAGGACCTGTCCCGGGCGGCCGGGATCTCCAAGTCGTCCATCTACCACCACGTCCGCGGCAAGGAGGAGCTGCTGCGGCTGGCCGTCGGGCGGGCGCTGGACGGGCTGTTCGCGATCCTGGCCGAGCCGGCGGCGGTGCGGGGCCCGGCGGTGGAGCGGCTGGAGCACGTGGTGCGCCGCACCGCCGAGGTGCTGCTCGCGGAACTGCCGTACGTGACGCTGCTGCTGCGGGTGCGCGGGAACACGGTGACCGAGCAGTGGGCGCTGGAGCGGCGCCGGGAGTTCGACCACCAGGTCGCCGAGCTGCTGCGGGCGGCGGTCGCGGACGGTGCGCTGCGCGCGGACGTCGAGCCGCGGCTGGCCACCCGGCTGCTGTTCGGGATGATCAACTCGATCGTGGAGTGGTACCGGCCGGGCCTCAAGGGCACCGACGGCGTCGCGGACGCGGTCGTCCACCTGGCCTTCGACGGGCTGCGCGCGCGGTAGCCGCCGCCGGCCGGTGGCCGGGTGGTCAGTCCGGGGGGACCTGGTCGGTCTCCTCGAAGATCAGCATGGTCCGGGTGCCGAGCACCTGGGGGATGGACTGGATGCTGCCCAGCACCAGCTCCCGCAGCGCGTGGTTGTCGGCGGTGTGCACCAGCAGCAGGACGTCGAAGTCTCCGCCGACCAGGGCGATGTGGGCGACCCCGGGGAGCTCCAGCAGCTGCTCCCGGACCGTGCGCCAGGAGTTCTGGACGATCTTCAGGGTGATGTACGCGGACGCGCCCTGACCTGCCCGTTCGTGGTCGACGCGGGCGGTGAAGCCGCGAATGATGCCGTCCTCGACCATCCTGGATATCCGGGCGTAGGCGTTCGCCCGGGACACGTGCACCCGCTCGGCCACCGAGCGGATCGAGGCGCGGCCGTCCTGCTGCAGCAGCCGCAGGATCGAACGGTCGACCCGGTCGAGTCTGGACATCTGTTCAGCCGACATGACCCCCCACCCTCGCCGATTGGACGCACTGCCACCAGTCGACCGCCGCTCAGGCCGAATGTCCACCACCTTGTCACGCTTCTGGTCAAGATGAACAGACGACCGAACAATCGGTAGGGAGCCCCCGCCACCCCAGGAGGTGCCCCGAGATGACCGTTCTCGACCACAGACACCACACGGCGGTGCCCGGCTGGACCCCCGGGGCCACCGCCCCGCGGACCGACCCGGCCCCCCTGCTCCCGGACGCCTCACCGGTCCGGGTGCTCGGCACCCCCGCGCTGGAGAAGTACGACCCCGCACTGCTGCGCGAGCTGTACCGCCGCCTGGTGGTCGGCCGCCGCTTCAACCAGCAGGCCACCACCCTGACCAAGCAGGGCCGGCTGGCCGTCTACCCGGCGTCCACCGGCCAGGAGGCCTGCCAGGTCGCCGCCGCGCTGGTGCTCGGCGAGGCCGACTGGCTGTTCCCCAGCTACCGCGACACCCTCGCGGTGGTCTCCCGGGGCGTCGACCCGCTGGAGGCGCTGACCCTGCTGCGCGGCACCGCCCACACCGGCTACGACCCGCGCGCCACCCGCACCGCCCCGCTCTGCACCCCGCTCGCCACCCAGGCCCCGCACGCCGTCGGGCTGGCGCACGCCGCCCGGCTGGCCGGCGAGCCGGTGGTCGCGCTGGCCATGCTCGGCGACGGCGGCACCAGCGAGGGCGACTTCCACGAGGCGCTGAACTTCGCCGCGGTGCTCCAGGCGCCGGTGGTCTTCCTGGTGCAGAACAACGGCTACGCGATATCCGTCCCGCTCAGCGCGCAGTCCGCCGCGCCCACCCTCGCCCACAAGGCCGTCGGCTACGGCATGCCGGGCCGGCTGGTGGACGGCAACGACGCGCCCGCCGTGCACGGCGTCCTGACCGAGGCGGTCGAGCGGGCCAGGACCGGCGGCGGCCCGACCCTGGTCGAGGCGCTCACCTACCGGGTCGAGGCGCACACCAACGCCGACGACGCCACCCGTTACCGCACCGACCCGGAGGTGGCCGCCTGGCGGGAGTACGACCCGATCCTGCTGATGGACCGCTCGCTGCGCGAACTCGGCGTCCTGGACGACGCGCTGGTGCAGTCGGCGGCCGGCGAGGCGGAGGCGCTGGCGGCCCGGATGCGGGCCGAGTTCCACGCCGACCCCGAGCTGGACCCGATGGCCCTGTTCACCCATGTCTTCGCCGAGCCGACCCCGCAACTGCGGGAACAGGCCGCCCAGTTGTCCGCCGAGCTGGCCGCCGAGGCCGAGGTGCAGCACTGATGAACCAGACGGCCACACCGACCCGTACGGCGAGCATGGCGCAGGCGCTCAACGCGGCGCTGCGCGACGCCCTGCGCGAGGACCCCGCGGTGCACGTGCTCGGCGAGGACGTCGGCGCGCTCGGCGGCGTCTTCCGGATCACCGACGGGCTGACCGCCGAGTTCGGCCCCGACCGCTGCCTGGACACCCCGCTGGCCGAGGCCGGCATCCTCGGCACCGCGATCGGCATGGCGATGTACGGGCTGCGCCCGGTCGTCGAGATGCAGTTCGACGCCTTCGCCTACCCGGCGCTGGAGCAGCTGTTCTCGCACGTCGCCAAGATGCGCAACCGCACGGCCGGCCGGCTCCCGCTGCCGATCACCGTCCGCATCCCGTACGGCGGTGGCATCGGCGGGGTCGAGCACCACAGCGACGCCTCCGAGGCGTACTACGCGGCCACCCCCGGCCTGCACGTGGTCACCCCGGCGACGGTCGCCGACGCGTACGGGCTGTTGCGGGCCTCGATCGCCTCCGACGACCCGGTGGTCTTCCTGGAGCCCAAGCGGCTCTACTGGGGCAAGGACGGGTTCGACCCGGCCGCACCGGTCGAGCCGATCGGCCGGGCCGTGCTGCGGCGGCCCGGCACCTCCGCCGTGCTGATCACCTACGGGCCCTCGCTGCCGGTCTGCCTGGAGGCGGCCGAGACGGCGAAGGCCGAGGGCTGGGACCTCGCGGTGCTGGACCTGCGCACCCTGGTGCCGTTCGACGACGAGACGGTCTGCCGGGTGGTGCGCTCGCTCGGCCGGGCCGTGGTGGTGCACGAGGCGAGCGGCTTCGGCGGCACCGGCGCGGAGATCGCGGCCCGGGTCACCGAGCGCTGCTTCCACCACCTGGCCGCGCCCGTGCTGCGGGTGACCGGCTTCGACATCCCGTACCCGCCGCCGATGCTGGAGCACCACCACCTGCCCGGGGTGGACCGGATCCTGGACGCGGTCGCCCGGTTGCAGTGGGAGGACCGAGGATGATGCCCGTCGTGCGCGAGTTCCGGCTGCCCGACCTCGGTGAGGGACTCACGGGGGCCGAGGTGGTGCGGTGGCTGGTCGAGGTCGGCGAGGTGATCGCGGTCGACCAGCCGGTGGTGGAGGTGGAGACCGCCAAGGCCGTGGTGGAGGTGCCCTGCCCGTACGGCGGGGTGGTCACCGCCCGGTACGGCGAGGAGGGCGAGGAGATCGCCGTGGGCGCGCCGCTGGTGACGGTCGCGGTGGCTCCGGCGGAAGGGGCTTCGCTGCTGGCCGAGGCGGCGGCCGGGATGCTGGTCGAGGCGGCGGCGGAGGTGGAGCGGCCGCTGGTCGGGTACGGGGTCGCCGAGCCGGGGAAGGGCGGGCGGCGGCGCCGGGTGGGGGGTGCGGCTGCTGGTCCTGCTGCTGTTGCTGCTGTTGATCCGGCTCCTGTTCCTGCTGACGTTCCGGTTGTTGTTCCGGCTCCCGCGCTGGTGGTGCGGACCGTTCCGGGCGTGGTGCCGGTGATCTCGCCGCTGGTGCGGCGGCTGGCCCGGGAACAGGGGGTCGATCTGGCCGCGCTCTCCGGCAGCGGCCCCGACGGGCTGATCACGCGCGCGGACGTCGAACGGGCGGTCGCGGCGAAGACGGTGGCACCGACGGCTCCGGCACCGACGGCTCCGGCGCCGGTGGCGCGGGAGGGCGTCGTCCCGCTGCGCGGGCTGCGCAAGGCGGTGGCCGAGAAGCTCAGCCGCAGCCACCGGGAGATCCCCGCAGTGACCTGCTGGGTGGACACCGATGCCACCGAACTGGTGATGCTGCGGCGGCAGTTGAATGCCGCCCCCGGCCCGAAGGTGAGCGTGCTGGCGCTGCTCGCCCGGATCTGCACGGTCGCGCTGGCCCGTTTCCCGGAGCTCAACTCCAGTATGACGGACGACGGTTCGGGCATCATCCGACACGCGGCGGTGCACCTGGGCTTCGCCGCGCAGGGCGAGCGAGGCCTGGTCGTCCCGGTGGTGCGGGACGCCCACGCCCGCACCACCGAGCAACTCGGCCAGGAGCTGGGCCGGTTGACCGAGGCGGCGCGCGACGGCTCGCTCACCCCGGCCGAACTGACCGGCGGCACCTTCACGTTGAACAACTACGGCGTGTTCGGCGTGGACGGCTCCACCCCGATCCTGAACCACCCCGAGGCGGCGATGCTCGGGGTCGGCCGGATCGTCGCCAAACCCTGGGTGCACGAGGGGGAGTTGGCGGTGCGCGAGGTCGTGCAGCTGTCGTTCACCTTCGACCACCGGGTCTGCGACGGCGGGACGGCGGGCGGTTTCCTGCGGTTCGTCGCGGACTGCGTGGAGCGGCCGGGGACGCTGCTGCGGCAGCTCTGAGCACGACTCGGTCGCCCTGGGTGGCGCACTCCGCACCCAGGGCGACGGGGCGCGAATCGAGGGAGAGTAGCGCGTCCCGGGCCCGGGTGTCCGGGCTTCGCGTGATTTGTCGGATGAGCAGTTCGGGCGTGCCACGCTGCCTAGGCGTCAGCAGAGACAAGCCAGGTGGTGGCGCAGGGCGGCCGGAGGCGAAACGATTCTCTTGGGTACTCGAAACGTTGCGGTGAAGTCCCGCAGAACACTTCTGGTCCGCACCGGGCACGGCTCGGCGGGCGCCGCCTCCGTTCCGGGCCTGCCGGAGCTCCCGGCGGACGCGGTGGCGGACACGATGGCGCACGTGACGGCCGAGGTGACGGCGGCCGGGATGTCGGCCGGGATGGCGGCCGCGAGGGCGGCCGGGGCGGGGCCCGAACGGCCGCCGATGCCGCTGGACCCGCCGGACCTCCCGCCGCAGATCCCGGCCGAGGCGCCGACAGCCGTCCTCCCGGCGCTGCCGGCCCCGCCGGTGCGGCCGGTGCGCCCGCCGGCCGTCCCCGCGCCCAACTGCCCGGAGCCGCCGGCCGAGCCGCCCGCCGTGCCGCCTGCCGCCCCCGCGTTCCGGCCGCTGTTCACCGACGCTCCCGGCCTCAACTGGGCGGGCCCCGGCGACAGTTGGACCAGGGCTTGGGCCGCGCAGGAGCCCGCCGAGGGCCGCCCGGCCCAACTGTCGGCCCCGTTGGCCGTTCCGCTGCCCGCCCCCGACCGCAGCGCCTCCGACCGCAGTGCCCCCGACCGCAGTGCCTCCCCCGTCGAACAGCCGCTCACCGTACGGGACGTCGAGCTGATCCGGGCCAGCCTGGCGGTCGTCGAGCCGGTCGCCGACCGCGCCACCGCGCACTTCTACGCGCTGATCTTCCTGCACCACCCCGAGGTCCGGGCGCTCTTCCCGGCCGCCATGGACGTCCAGCGGGACCGCCTGTTCCGCGCGCTGCTGGCCGCCGCCCGCGCCGCCGACGACCCGGCCGGCCTGCGCGTCCACCTCGGCGCGCTCGGCCGCGGCCACCGCCGGTACGGCACGCTGACCGGCCACTACGGCCCGGTCGGCGAGTGCCTGGTGCAGGCGCTGGCCAGGTACGCGGGCAGCCGGTGGGACGCCGAGACCGAGCTGGCCTGGCGCCGGGTCTACCGGCTGGTCTCCTCGATCATGATCGAGGCCGCCGAGGACGCCGCCCGCACCTCGCCGCCCTGGTGGCAGGGCGAGGTGGTCCGGCACGAGCGCCGCACCCGGGACGTCGCGGTGATCACCGTCCGGCCGGACCAGGCGTACCCGTACCGGGCCGGGCAGTACACCAGTCTGGAGACGCCCTGGTGGCCGCGGGTCTGGCGGCACTTCTCGTTCGCCTCGGCCCCCCGGCCGGACGGGCTGCTGACCTTCCACGTGAAGGCCGTCCAGGCGGGCTGGGTGAGCAACGCGCTCGTCCACCGGGCCGCGCCCGGGGACGTCCTGCGGCTGGGCCCGGCGGCCGGCACGATGACCGCCGACCACGTCGCCGGCGCGGACCTGCTCTGCCTCGGCGGCGGTACCGGCATCGCGCCGATCCGCGCGCTGGTCGAGGAGGTGGCCGAGCGCGGCACGCCGGTCGGCGCCGTCGACGTGTTCTACGGGGCCCGCCGCGCCGGCGACCTGTACGAGCTGGACGGGCTGGACGAGTTGGCCCGGCGGCTGCCGTGGCTCACGGTGCGGCCGGTGCTCTCCGGCACCGGGCCGGTCGAGGGTGCGCTGACCGGCGAACTCCCCGAGGTGGTGGGCCGGTTCGGGCCGTGGGCCGGGCGGGAGGCGTTCCTCAGCGGGCCGCCCGCGATGGTCCGCCGGGGCGTCGGGGTGCTGCTGCGCTCGGGTGTGGCGGCCGAGCGGATCCGGCACGACCTGGTGGGCGACCTCGCGGCGGGGTGATCGGGCGGCGGGGTGATCGGGCGGCCCCGGCGGGAGAGTCAGCCGGGATCGGGAGTGGCCAGCGGGTCGGCGGGTCGGCGGGTCGGCGGGTCAGCCGAGGTCCGGGGCGAGCAGCGCGCGGACGCCCTCGATGTTGGCCGCCAGGTACGCCCGCAGCCGGGGCGGGACGACGTTGACGGAGGTCACCCCCTCGCGGGTGAACGGCAGCCGGACCACCTGGTACTCGCCGTTGGGCTCGTCCACCTCGGGGCCGTGCCGCCGGCTGAGGTCCATCGAGGCGAGCCGGCAGGCGAAGAAGTGCTGCACCTTGACCCCGTGCGGGTGGAGCAGGGTGCCGTCGTCATGGTGCGTGTGGCTGATGGTGTCGACGAAGGCGGGCACCACGTCGACGATCTTGCCGCCGAGTTCCTCGTCCACCTCGCGGTGCAGCGCCTCGACCACGGTGCGGTCGCCGCGCTCGACCCCGCCGCCGGGAGTGATCCAGTACGGCTGGGGCGCGCCGGGCCGGACCCGCCGGATCAGCACGATCGAGGCCGGGCCGTACGGGTCGTCCGGGTCGAGCTCCAGCAGGATCGCCCGCGCGGTGCGCTTCACCACCGGGCGGGGCGGCGGGGTTCGGTTGTCGGGGCCCATGGCGACCTCCGGGGCTGGAGCGTTGTGCGGGAGTCTCCCGCGGGACGGTCCGGCCGAAACCCGCCCGAACCGGTGCGTCCGTTCGGGGGCGGGGAGTAACTGCGGATAGATCTTGGATAGCGAAGGTGAATCTTGAACTGATCTTCCAAATATCGGTCGATTCTGATTCTTGCCTTCGAATCGAAGGATTTTGCCGAGTGATCGGTGTAAGAGTGATTGCAGGGAGGTCATCCCTGTGCTGCAATGAGCCACTATCGGGCAGATCGGAGGGCTTCGCTCCGGATGCCCTTTCTGTGCATTGACTCGGGCTGGGGGATGGACGTGGCCATGGATCAGATCGCAGAGCCGTCCAGGACGGTCCGCACCGGGCGCGTCGCCAGGTCGCCGACGCCCACCTCGCCGCCCGGCAGCCCGCCGCCGTCCACCTCGCCGTCCACCTCGCCGGGCAAGGGCCGCGGCCCCACCTTGATCGGCTCCGTCCAACGGGCGCTGCGGCTGCTGGAGGCCGTCGGGGGATTCCGGCAGGGCGCCACCGCCAAACAACTGGCCCGAGCCGCCGGACTGCCGCTCGGCACCGCCTACCACCTGCTGCGCACCCTCACCCACGAGGGCTACCTCCGGCGCTCCGACGGCCGGTTCTTCTACGGGGAGTCGGTCAACGGCATAGGCCGGGCCGACGACCGGCAGTCCGACCGGCACGACCTGCGCACGCGGATGCAGCGGTTACGGGACGAACTCGGGGCCCCCGTCTACTTCGCGCTCTACCGGGACGGCGAGATCCACGTGGTGGACGTCGCCGACGACCCCGGCCGCCCCGCCGTCCAGCCCTGGGCCGACCTCCGCGCCACCGGCCACGCGCACGCCATCGGCCAGTGCCTGCTCGGCCAACTGTCCGAGGAGGAGCGCCGTGACCACCTCGCCCGCCACCCGCCGGTCGGGCTCACCCCCTCCACCGTCACCGGCGAGGCTGCCGTCCTGCGCCGGCTCGCCTCCCTGCGACCGACCATGCCCGTCCTGGAACGTCAGGAGTACGCGCTCGGCACCGTCTGCGCGGCCGTCCCCATCACCGTCGGGCCGATGGTCGCCACCATGGCCCTCTCACTGCCCGTCGAACAGGCCGACCGGCTGACCGTCGTCGCCGGCCAACTGCGGCGCAGCGTGGGCGCGATGGGCCCGTCGTTCGTCCTCTGACGCTCCTCGCGCCGTGACGGATCCCGTTCGTTCACCATTTGAAAAAGCACACCTTGTCCACTACGTCCCCAAACATGGACGATGGTGACCTAACACGGATTGGTTGCACAAAACCGTCAGAAAACGCCCCACACCCAGCGATTGACGATCCCGGCACCACGTCCGAAGCCCCCAGCCCTGCCCCCGCCCCCCAACCCTGCCCCCGCTCCTCACCCCACGGCCCACCCGGCCGGCCCCACGAGAGGTACTGGCGCCATGCAGCACAGCACAGTCCAGGGACACCTGGTGATGAACCTCGTGGTCTCGCACGAGCTCTCCTTCCGCATCGTGGTGGACCTGGAGTACGAGCCCGACGACCCGTACGCCGTCCGGTTCACCTTCCACCTGCCCGGCGACGAACCCGTCACCTGGGTGTTCGCGCGCGAGCTGCTGCTCGACGGCATCAGCCGGCCCTCCGGCGAGGGCGACGTGCACATCCACCCGGTCGGCGAGGAGCTCACCGAGGTCTGCATCGTGCTGCACTCCCCCGAGGGGGACGCCCTGCTGCGGGCCTCGGCACCGCCGCTGGTCGCCTTCCTGGCGCGCACCGACCGGCTGGTGCCGATGGGCCAGGAGATCACCGGGCAGGAACTCGACGCCGAGCTCGCGGACATCCTCCGGGGATGTGAGAACGCGGGGTGAGCGGTGGCCGCACCGCCGCCACCGACGAAGGGGCCCGCGCCGGGTGAACCACCCGGGCGCGGGCCCCTCTCGTGTTCGGCCTGATGGTGTCCGGCCGCCTCGTGTCCGGCCGCCTCGTGACCGGCCGGGTCGGGTTCGGTCGGGTCGGGTTCGGCCAGTCGGTGCCCGGCCACGGCCGAGGTCAGTCGTCGTCCAGGGCCAGGTGCAGCCCCCACGAGACCAGGCTGATGATCAGCGAGCCGAGCAGCGCCGGCACGAAGCCCGTGACGTTGAAGTCCAGGTGCAGCTTCCCCGCGGCCCAGGAGGTCAGCCACAGCATCAGGGCGTTGATCACGAAGGTGATCAGCCCCAGGGTGAGGATGAACAGCGGGAACGAGAACAGCTTGACCAGCGGCTTGATCAGGAAGTTGACCAGGCCGAAGACCAGGGCGACGGCGACCACCGTCAGGGCCTTGTGGCCCAGGTCGGCCTTGCCGCTCGCGAGTTGGATACCGTTGACGATCCAGGCGGCGACCCAGATGGCCACCGCGTTGATCACTGTCTTGATGAGGAAACCCTTCATGACGCCCAAGCCTGGCAGGCCCCGCCGTCCCGGGGGAAGCTCTCCTCGGACATGTTGGCGCTCCCTCCGGACATCCTGGCGCCCCCGGTCCGGTGCCCGTGGTGTTGAATGCCCGTGGCCCGCACGGTGGATGGACGAAGGAGGGGAGTAGCGGTGAAGCTGTTCCGGTTGGACGAACTGGACGTCGAACGCGCGGCGAACGACGGCGCGTACCTGCGCTTCCTGCGCGAACCGCGGATGTCCGCCGGGCTCTACGCGCTCTCCCCCGGCGACACCGACCCGCAGACCGCGCACGACCAGGACGAGATCTACCAGGTGATCAGCGGTCGCGCCGAACTGACCGTCGGCGCCGAGACCGCCACGGTCGGGCGCGGCACCGTCGTCTACGTCCCGGCCGGCACCCCGCACCGCTTCCACCACGTCACCGAGGAACTGCGGGTCCTGGTGGTGTTCTCCCCGCCCGAGGGCTGACCGCCCGCGGACCGACCGTCTAGGGTCCTGGGCATGAGCAAGAGCCTGACGGAAGAACTCTGGGCGGCCATCGAGCCGGTGTACGCCGAGATCCTCGCCCACCCCTTCATCGGTGGCCTCACCGACGGCACCCTGCCGCGTGCGGCCTTCCGCCACTTCGTCGTCCAGGACTCGCACTACCTGCGCGACTACGCCCGCGCGCTCGCCGTCTGCGCCGCCAAGGCGCCCGGCGAGGAGGACGTGCGGGCCTTCGCGGACGACGCGGTCGGCGCGCTGGCCGCGGAACAGGGCATGCACGCCGAGTTCCTGACCGCCTTCGGCGGCAGCGCCGAGCAGGCCGCCGCCGAACCGGTGCTGCCCACCACCCGGGCCTACACCAGCTACCTGCTGGCCACCGTCTACGGCGGCTCCTTCGCCGAGGCCGTCGGCGCGGTGCTGCCCTGCTACTGGATCTACGCCCGGGTCGGCGAGGCGCTGCTCGCCCAGGGATCCCCCGACCCGCTGTACGCCAAGTGGATCGCCACCTACGGCGACGAGGCGTTCCAGTCCGTCGTCCGCCGGGTGCTGGCGCTCACCGACCGCCTCGGCGAGGAGATCTCCCCGGCCGAACGGCGCCGGGTCGTCGAGCACTTCACGACCACCTCGCGCTACGAGTGGATGTTCTGGGACGCCGCCTGGCGCGGCGAGCGCTGGCCGGTCTGACCGCTGGTCGCAGGGGGTGCGGGGCCCTTGTCGGGGGTCGTCCCCGAGGCCCGCACCCGGGTCTCCCCGGGGCCCCGGGTCGGGGTGATCTAGGGGTTCTCTCCGGGCCGACGGGCCTCGTTCCGGCACTCGTGTCCCCGTACGATCGAAGTACCGAAAGCAAGCGGGATGCGGCACCGGACGGCAGCCGACCCCACGGGGAGAGAAGGAACGGTCATGGCTGAGCTCTGGAAGTCGCTGCCCTCCTGGGTGCGGAACATCGTCATCCCGGTGCTGGTCCTGGTGCTGCTCTGGAACATCGTGGGATTCGTCTTCGGCGTCGTCGGCGCCCTGCTGAGCATCATGATCAAGGTGCTGGTCGTCGCCGGCATCGCCGCCGCCGTGGTGGTCCTGGTGAAGAAGGCCGCCAAGGGCTGAGCAACCGTCGAAGGCCCGGCCCCCCCGGACTTAGGTTCAAGGGGTCGTCGCAACACCGCTTGGTTTCAGACGGTGAGTAGATCACGTAGACGCTCGGCTGGGGTATCCCAGCCGAGCGTCTTG
>NZ_JBFBFU010000065.1:0-15328 GCF_040684355.1 Kitasatospora sp. NPDC091276
CTCCCCTTCGTCGTCGCCCTCAACGGCTTCGACGGACACCAGCCCCACACCGCCGACGAGGTCCGCGAAGCGCTCCAGCTCAGCGCCGAGACCCCCGTCATCACGCTCGACGCCCGCCGCCGCGACAGCGCCAAGAGCGCCCTCATCACCCTCGTCGAGCACGCCCTCCTCGCCCGACTCCGATGACGGACACGGCCGCGGCCCACGGACCTTCGTTCGGAGGTCCGTGGGCCACGGCCGCGGCGGGTCGCCCGGCGGGCTGCCCGGTGAGCTACTCGGTGGGCTCCAGGCCGGCCCGGATCAGCCCGTAGGTGTAGGCGTCCTCCAGCGCCAGCCAGGAGGCGGCCACCACGTTGTCGGCCACCCCGACGGTCGACCAGGTGGACGTGCCGTCGGTGGACTCGATCAGCACCCGGGTCTTGGAGCCGGTGCCGTGCTGGCCCTCCAGGATGCGGACCTTGTAGTCCACCAGCTCGAACCGGGCCAGCGGCGGGTAGATCCCCTCCAGCGCGGTGCGCAGCGCCTGGTCCAGCGCGTTCACCGGGCCGTTGCCCTCGCCGGTGGCGATCCGGCGCTCCCCCTTCGCCCACAGCTTCACCGTCGCCTCGTTGCCGGTGAACCCGTTCGGGCCCTGCTCGCTGATGGTCCGCCAGGACTCCAGGGTGTAGAAGCGGTCCCGGCCGCCGCGCACCTCGTCGCGCAGCAGCAGCTCGAAGGAGGCGTCGGCGGACTCGTAGGTGTAGCCGAGGTTCTCCTGCTCCTTCACCTTGGCCACCACCCGGCCGGCCAGGTCCCGGTCGGTGGACAGGTCGTAGCCGAGCTCCTTGCCCTTGAGCTCGACCGAGGCGCGGCCCGCCATGTCGGAGACCAGCATCCGCATGGTGTTGCCGACCCGCTCCGGGTCGATGTGCTGGTACAGGTCCGGGTCGACCTTGATCGCGGAGGCGTGCAGGCCCGCCTTGTGCGCGAAGGCCGAGTAGCCGACGTACGGCTGGTGGGTGGAGGGGGTCAGGTTGACCACCTCGGCGATCGCGTGCGACAGCCTGGTCATCTCGGCGAGCCGGCCCTCGGGGAGCACCCGCCGGTCGTACTTGATCTCCAGCGCGCCGACCACCGGGAACAGGTTGGCGTTGCCGACCCGCTCGCCGTAGCCGTTGGCGGTGCACTGGACGTGGGTGGCGCCGGCGTCCACCGCGGCCAGCGTGTTGGCCACCGCGCAGCCGGTGTCGTCCTGGGCGTGGATGCCCAACCGGGCGCCGGTGACGGCGAGGACGTCGGCGACGGTCTCCCGCACGCCGGCCGGCAGCATCCCGCCGTTGGTGTCGCACAGCACCACCACGTCCGCCCCTGCCTGGTGCGCGGTGCGGACCACGGCCAGCGCGTACTCGCGGTTCGCCCGGTAGCCGTCGAAGAAGTGCTCGCAGTCGATGAACACCCGCCGCCCCTGCGCGCGCAGGAACTCGACGCTGTCCCGGACCATCTCCAGGTTCTCGTCCAGGGTGGTGCGCAGCGCCAGCTCCACGTGCCGGTCGTGCGCCTTGGCGACGAGGGTGACGACCGGGGCGCCCGAGGCGACCAGCGCGGCCAGCTGCGGGTCCTCCGCGGCCTTGCCGCCGGCCCGGCGGGTGGCGCCGAAGGCGACCAGCCGGGCGTGCCGGAGGTCCAGTTCGGCGGCGGCCCGGGCGAAGAACTCGGTGTCGCGCGGGTTGGCCCCCGGCCAGCCGCCCTCGATGAAGCCCACCCCGAACTCGTCCAGGTACCGCGCGATGGCCAGCTTGTCCGCCACCGTCAGGTTGATGCCCTCCCGCTGCGCGCCGTCGCGCAGGGTGGTGTCGAACACGTGGAAACTGTCGTCGGTACGGCTGACCTCGGTCATGACCCCTGGTTCTCCGTTCGGGGAGGTTTCGTACTGCTCTGCCGGATTGCGAGTCCCGGCTCCACTGTCCAGCATCCCGCGCGCGGCTCCGGTGTCCCCGAGCCCCTTGTGGGGGCTCCCGGCCGGTCCGGAGGCTGTGTTGATCGGGGCGATGCCCGAAAAACGAAAAAACCCCTCGCGGGTGCGAGAGGTCTGCGCGCGGGTCTGGACGCTGGTGGTCGCTCCGCATCGGGTCCTGCGGGAGCGGTCACTGCGGACCGGCGCGCCTGCTGTTAATAATCAGCGACAGCGAGGACACGTTCGCAGTCTGGCACACGTCCCGGCATCCGGCCCGCCCGTCTCGCGATGCGAAACGGAGCAGGCCGGAGCGGGTGCCGCCTCAGACGATCTTGTGCAGCCAGCCGTGGGTGTCGGGGGTCTGGCCGCCCTGGATGGCCAGGAGGGCCCGGCGCAGCTCCATGGTGGTCGGGCCGGGCTCGCCGGTGCCGACCGTCCAGTCGGCGGCGGCCGACTTCACCGAGCCGACCGGGGTGATGACGGCGGCGGTGCCGCAGGCGAACACCTCGGTGAGGGTGCCGTCCGCGTTGGCCTGCTGCCACTCGTCGGTGGAGATCCTCCGCTCCTCGACGGCGTAGCCGAGGTCGGTGGCGAGCTGGAGCAGCGAGTCGCGGGTGATGCCGGGCAGCAGGGCGCCGGACAGCTCGGGGGTGACGATCTTCGCGTCCTTGCCCTCGCCGAAGACGAAGTACAGGTTCATGCCGCCCATCTCCTCGATCCACCGGTGCTCGGCGGCGTCGAGCCAGACGACCTGGTCGCAGCCCTTCTCGGCGGCCTGGGCCTGGGCGATCAGCGAAGCGGCGTAGTTGCCGGCGCACTTGGCGGCGCCGGTGCCGCCGGGCGCGGCCCGGACGTACTCCTTGGACAGCCACACCGAGACCGGCTTGACGCCGCCCGGGAAGTAGGCGCCGGCCGGCGAGGCGATGATCATGAACAGGTAGGAGTTGGCCGGGCGGACACCCAGACCGACCTCGGTGGCGAACATGAACGGACGCAGGTACAGGCTCTGCTCGGGCTCGTTCGGCACCCACGCCTGGTCCTGCTGGACCAGCAGCTCGACGGCCTCGACGAAGGTCTCCACCGGCAGCTCCGGCATCGCCAGCCGGCGGGCCGAGGCCTGGAAGCGGGCCGCGTTGGCCTCCGGGCGGAAGCTCGCGATGGAGCCGTCGGCCTGGCGGTAGGCCTTGAGGCCCTCGAAGATCGACTGGCCGTAGTGCAGGGTCATGTTCGCCGGGTCGACCTCCAGCGGCGCGTACGGCGCCAGCTGGGCGTCGTGCCAGCCCACGCCCTCGGTCCAGCGGATGGTGACCATGTGGTCGGTGAAGACCCGGCCGAAGCCGGGGTTGGTCAGCCGGGCCTCGCGCTCCGCGGTGGGCAGCGGGTGGGCGGAAGGCTTGAGGTCGAACGTGATGGGCGCCTGGGTGGGCGTGCTCATGGCTGTTTCCTTCACCGTGGGGTAGGTCCGGGCCGCCACCGCCGGGTGCCCGCCGCGGCCAACCAGCACCGGAACGAACGCACAACGGCACGACCCACTGTCGATACTCGCATCCAGAGGGCCGTGCCGAACAGCTGCCCGCTCCTTGGGGAGCTGCAAGCTGCGGTTATGTGGTGCGGCCCGCCGGGCCGCGACCGTTGTCGGCCCCGGCCCGTGGGCCGGAGTCCGTCAAGCGGATCCGGCCCGTCAGCCGGCTACTCGGGTGACCAGCGCGTCGCCGACCTCGGAGGTGCTGCGGGTGCCGGTGCGCTCGGCCAGGTCCGCCGCGACGGCGGCCTCCACCCGGGCGGCCTCGGCGGCGAAGCCCAGGTGCTCCAGCAGCATGGCGACCGACAGCACGGTGGCCGTCGGGTCGGCCTTGCCCTGGCCCGCGATGTCCGGCGCCGAACCGTGCACCGGCTCGAACATCGACGGGAACTCGCCGCCCGGGTTGATGTTGCCGCTCGCGGCCAGGCCGATCCCGCCGGTGACGGCGGCGGCCAGGTCGGTCAGGATGTCGCCGAACAGGTTGTCGGTGACGATGACGTCGAAACGCTCCGGCTGGGTGACGAAGAAGATCGTCGCCGCGTCGACGTGCAGGTAGTCGGTGGTGACCTCCGGGAACTCCCGGCCGACCTCCGCGAAGATCCGCGACCACAGGTGCCCGGCGTGCACCAGCACGTTGTTCTTGTGCACCAGCGTCAGCTTCTTGCGCGGACGCGCCTGGGCCCGGCGGTAGGCGTCGCGCACCACGCGCTCGATGCCGAACGCGGTGTTCAGGCTGACCTCGGTGGCCACCTCCTGCGGCGTCCCGGTGCGCAGCGAGCCGCCGTTGCCGACGTACGGGCCCTCGGTGCCCTCGCGGACCACCACGAAGTCGATGGCTCGTCGTGTCGGAGACGCGCCGTCGGACTCAGTGCCGGCCAGCGGGGACTTCACCCCGGGGAACAGGCGGCCCGGACGCAGGTTGATGTGGTGGTCGAAGGCGAACCGCAGCTTCAGCAGCAGCCCCCGCTCCAGCACGCCCGACGGCACGCTCGGGTCGCCGATGGCGCCCAGCAGGATCGCGTCGTGCGACTTCAGCTCGGCCAGCACGCTGTCCGGCAGGGTCTCCCCGGTCCGGTGGTAGCGCCGGGCGCCGAGGTCGTACTCGGTGGTCTCCAGCTTCACGTCGGCGGGAAGCACGGCACCCAGGACCTTGAGACCTTCGGCCACCACTTCCTGGCCGATGCCGTCACCCGGGACAACTGCGAGACGAATCGTGCGAGACATGCTCGGACCCTACTCCGGTGTCCCAGGGGCTGACACCCGGCGTCCACCATCCGGACGTCCGGGCATGGAACGTCGTCTGACGGGCGGAGAAGACCAGGCCGCCGAAGAGCAGCTCGGTGTGGGGCGGGAGATCCCGTAGCCGATCCAGGTCGTCCGCGGTGTAGCCGGTAGCCGGAGGGCGCAGCCACCCCGGCATCGCAAGGTCGGGTTTCCTTCCCACGGGGGCACCATCGCAGGCCGATCCGCCGGGCTGCCACCTCATCACCCCTACGAGGGAGCGCGGGGGGCCTGATCCGCGCGGGGAGCGCGCTTAGGGTGACGGGGTCCGGCAATCCCTCGCGGAAACGGGGTCGAGCAGCAATGGGCGTGCGGCGGCGGGAGGTGCTGGTCTGCGGGAGCGCGGCCGGGCTGGCGGCGGGCGGGTACGCGCTCGCGGTGGGGCTGCGCGGGGCGTGGCCGACGGGGGCGGGCGAGGCCGCCCTGCCGTACCACGCCCACCTGTGGGACCTGATGCACGGACGGGCGGCCGGGGACCTCCTGTTCAACTGGAACAGCGGCTACGGCGTCCCGTTCCTCGCCGACTTCTTCGCCTACCTGATGAACCCGTTCTCCTGGGCGACCGCCCTCCTCCCCCGCGACCAGGGCCGGTTCGCGCTCCTCCTGGTCACCCTCGCCACCATCGGCCTCGGCACCGCCCTGATGGCCCACCTGCTCGGCCGGCTGCACGCCGGCCCGCACTGGCTGCGGGCGCTCGCCGCCGTCGGGTACGGGCTCTGCGCCTGGGTGCTCGACGTCGGCGGGGCGGCGCCGATGTGGCTCTGGGGCCTGGTCTCGCTGCCGCTGCTCGGCCTGGCCGCCGACTGGTGCCTGCGCGAGCGGCGCTGGGTGGCCGGCTCGCTGTGCGTCACCCTCGCCTGGGCCGGCAACCTGTACACCGCCGCGCTGGCCACCCTGATGGCCGGGCTGCTGCTGGCCGTCCGCCTGTTCGCCACCCCGCGGCCGTTGCGCCACCGGGTCCGGGTCGCCGGGCGGGCCTTCACCATGGCCACCACCGGCGTCCTGCTCGCCTCGCCCGTGCTGTTCGTCGCCGTCCGGGCCGCGCACGGCGCCCAGCCGGAGTCCCCGGTGCAGCCGCTCGGCCCGTCCGGGCTCGGCGGGCACCTCGCGCAGCTGCTGCCCGCCACCCACGGCGGGCGGCCGCTGCCGGACGTCGCGATCGGTCTGCTGGGGCTGCTGCTGGTGTGCGGGCTGCCGTTCAACCGGCGGGTGCGGGTGCGGGAGCGGGCGGTCTGGTGCGGGGCGCTGGTGCTGGTGGTGCTCAGCTTCGTCTGGACCCCGACCGTGGTGGTCTGGCACGGTCTGGCGATCCCGGCCGGCGGGCCGTACCGGGTCGCGTTCGCGCTCAGCGGCCTGCTGGTGCTGGCCGGCTGGGTGTCGCTGGCGCACCGGCCGGACCGGCTCACCCTGCTGGGCGGCGCCGCCGTGGTCGCGGTGATCGCCGCGCTGGCGGCGGGCCGGCACTCGGTCCGCGCCTCCACCTGGACACTGCTGGCCGCCGGCGGGGTCGTCCTGCTCGCCGCGCTCTGGACCCTCGACCGCCGGCACACCGACCGCCGGGCCACCGCCCTGGCGACCTGGGTGCTGGCCGGCGCGGTGCTCGGCAACGCCGTCTGGTCCGGGTACGCGGCGCTCGCCGCCCCGGCCGACACCGCCTCCGCCAGCGCCGTCCGGGCCGGGTACGCGGCGGTGCGCGACGGCGCCGCGTGGCCCCGGGGCCGCAGCGACCCCGGCCCGCACGCCTTCACCACCAACGATCCGCTGCTGCTCGACGGCCAGGGCGGCGGCTACTTCAGCGGCTACCTGCCGACCGTCGCCGCCCTGCTGCTGCACGACCTCGGCGCGGGCTGGACGGCGGGCGGGCGGCAGACCGCCAGCGTCACCGATCCGGTCGGGCAGGCCCTGTTCGCCGTCCGCTCCCACCTCGACGACGGGCCGCCCCCGACCGGCTTCACCCCCGGGCGGGCCGCCGCGCCGCCACTGGTCACCGTCCTGCCGCCCGGCGCCCGGCCGGACACCTCCTCGGTCTGGTCCCGGCAGGAGTCACTGCTCGGCAGCCGGGTGTACGAGGCCCCGCTGCCCGTCCCGGCCGGCGGCCCCGCGCCCACCCTGCACGGCACCAGCGGCTGGTCGCTGCCCGGCGGCGCCGAGGGCACCGTCCTCACCGCCGCCTGCACCCCCGGCGGCACGGCCTACTTCCACGGCGTCTGGTACCGGGGCACGGTCAGCGGTCTCGGCACCACCTACCGCAGCGACGGCGAACAGCCCACCACCGCCGTCGCGATCCACCGGCTGGGGCCGGTCCCCGCCGACGGGACGGTCCGGGTGACCCTGCGCTCCGACACGGTCGGCCAGATCCCGGCCCGCCCGATCGGCTGCCTGCGCCCCGGCGCCCTGGACGACGCCGTCGCCCGTCTCACCGCCACCGGCGCGACCGGCGTGGCGGCCGGCGGGCACACCCTCGCCGCGGCCCTCCCGGCCGGCTCCACCGGCACCGCGCTGCTGTCCGTCCCGGCCGCCGAGGGCTGGACCTGCGCGGCGGGCGGCGGCCGGTACGTCCCGCCGACGCCCGTCCTGGGCATGATCGGCGTACCGCTCGGCGCCGGCGCCGACCGCGTCGCCTGCTCCTTCCGCCCGCCCGGTCTCACCGAGGGCCTCACCGTCAGCTCCGCCACCGCCGCCGCCCTCGCCCTGGTCGCCGTCTTCACCCGTTTCTCCCGCCGCCCGGCCCGCGCCCCCCGCCGCACCCGTCGGCTCGCCGCCCAGGCCGCCCAGGCCGCTGACCGGGGCTGAGGCGACCAGGCCTGAGACAACCAGGGCGGACCCTGCCGGGCACGGCCGACGGCCGTCGGCACCACGGCGAGGCGTGGCGCAAACGCACGGGGGCGGCCCGCCAGCTCGGCGGGCCGCCCCTCGGGCAGGTGCGGTCAGGGCAGGGTGATCAGCTGGCTCCGGCGGGCGGCGGGGTTGAGGTGGTGGAGCAGGAGCAGGCGGGAGGTGTCGCCGGGGGCACGGCGGATGTCGAGGACGGTGCCGGGCCGGACCGGGGTGGCGAGGGCCGCGGGGCCGCCGAGGCCGGCACGGATGTCGACGGCGGGGTGCAGGACGTCGAGGGCCAGGACGGGGCGGGTGCCGCGCAGGCCGATGGCGGAGTAGGACTCGGCCGGGTCGGGTGTGCCGGGGGCGACGGTGCTGGTCCAGACGCCGTAGTGGACGGTGCTGTGGCCTTCCCGGACGCCCGGGAGCGCGCTCAGCCGGACGGGGAGGACGAGGGCGTCACCGTCCAGCAGGGCGGTGTCGGTGTCGCCCCAGTGGCCGTTCAGCGGCTGGACGTCGAGTTCGGCGCCGGTTCGGGCGTCGAGGGCGCGGGAGACCAGGACGTCGCTGCCGCGCAGCCGGTCGGCTTCGAGGATGACGTCGGTGGCGCCGTCGCCGTCGGTGTCCAGGGAGACCCGGACGCCGTAGAGCCCGACCGGGGTGGCGGCCGGGGCCCAGAGCTGGGCGCCCACGTACAGCAGGTCGGAGCTGGTGGCGGCACCGACGACCCGCAGGTTGGCGGCCCGGTCGCCGGGCTGCTGGACGCAGACGTCCTGCGGGGGGTCGGCCGGCTCGGCGTCGTCGTCGGGCCGGACGCCGGCCCCGGGCCCGACGGCGGCTTCGCTGTCGGGCGGGCAGTCGGCCCAGCGGGGGCCTTCGCCGCCGAGGGTGAGGGCGGTGACGAGTCCGGGCCGGTTGCCGGGGGCGGCGCTGCCGCCGAGCATCAGGACGGTGCCGTCCCGGGTGGTGCGGGCGGCGGCGGTGGCGGTGAGGTCGGTGGCCGGGCGCGGGGCGGCGAGGACGGGGACGCGCAGCTGGGGCAGGGCCGGGTCGGTGACGGGGGTGAGCAGGACGCGGCCGGAGAGTTCGGCGCGGTAGCTGCGGGCCTTGCCGTCCTGCACGGTGTCGATGGTGGGGTCGGGAGCCCGGCCCAGCTCCCCGGGGACGGCGAGGGTGACGTGCACCCGCGCGGTGCCGCCGGCCGGGACGTCGACCTGGTCCGGCGTCACCTCGAAGGTGGCGCCGGGCAGTTCGGTGGCAGCCGCGTAGCCGGTGCGGTAGCTCAGCGGCCGATCCGCGTGGTTGCGCACCTCGATGTCGCGGCCGAGGGCGGTCGGCCCGGCGATCTCGACCGGCCCGTAGGAGACGCCGACGCTGCCTTCGGCAGCTCCGTCGCCGGCCGCGTAGGCGACGACGGGGGTGTGGACGGCCCGGTCGACCTGGGCGCGGCCGGCGCCGGTGCGCTCGGGGCCGTAGACCGGTCCGCCGTGGTCGTCGCCGAGCCAGGTGTCGACGGCGGTGTTCATGAGCGCGGCCTTGAGCTGTTCGACCGGCCAGTCGCGGTGGGCGGCGCGGACGAGGGCGGCGAGGCCGGTGATGTGCGGGGTGGCCATCGAGGTGCCGTCCTCGCGCTGGCCGCCGCTGCCGCTGCCGACGAGGGCGGACCAGATGGTCTCGCCGGGGGCGGCGAGGTCGGGTTTGACGATGCCGGGGACGCCGATGCCGCGGGAGGAGAAGTCGGTGAGGGTGTCGGTGCGGGCGGGCTGGTTCTGGGAGACGGAACCGTGCAGCGGGTTGCCGGGGGCGGCGAGGCGGACCTCGACCGGCCCGGCCGCGGCGGCCTGCCGGAGCCGTTCGCCGTCGGCGTGGGCGAGCAGGGCGGCCGGGATGCGGTCGTTGCCGGAGATCTCGGCGAGGTGGTCGGTGTCGGCGGCGTAGAGGGCGCCGATCGCACCGGCGTCGGCGGCGTGGTCGGCGCGGGGGCCGGAGTTGCAGGCCCGTTCGGAGTCGCGGGTGCGCCAGGTGAGGACGGCGATCTTTCCGGCGAGCCGCTGCCGGTCGGCTTCGCTGTAGGCGGCGCAGCCGTCGGACTGGTCGGCGGGCATGGCGAGTTGGCCGCTGACGTCGGCGCTGGACCAGCCCTGGTAGCGCTCGCTCCAGTGGGCCGGGACGACGCCGGCCAGGTCGGCGGGGGCGAGCACGGTGAGGCCGTCGGTGTCGCTGTGCTGGTCGACGGAGGCGGCGACGGTGATGGCCCGGGCGGCGGTGCCGGGGCTGCCGCCGATGCCGTAGACGTCGCCGTCGTTGCCGACGGCGGCGACCACGACGGTGCCGAGGGCGGCGAGCCGGTCGACGGCGAGGGCATCGGTGTCGTCGGGGCTGCCGAAGCGGCTGCCGAGGGAGAGGTTGACGACGTCGAGGCGGTCGCCGAGGTCGCCGTCGCCGTTGGGGTCGGCGGCGAGGTCGAGGGCCTGGGCGAGCCGGTCGGTGGAG
Source organism: Kitasatospora sp. NPDC091276 (assembly GCF_040684355.1). Taxonomy (NCBI): domain Bacteria; kingdom Bacillati; phylum Actinomycetota; class Actinomycetes; order Kitasatosporales; family Streptomycetaceae; genus Kitasatospora; species Kitasatospora sp. NPDC091276. The sequence goes on from NZ_JBFBFU010000065.1 coordinate 10,047, forward strand.
CCGTCGCAGCCGAAGACCCGGATCGCGTACAGCTGGGCACCGGGGGCGGCGCCGGGGCCGACCTTGAACCCGGCGGGGTCGAGTCCGGGCCGGTAGGGGCCGGTGTACGGGTGGCCGTCGGCGGTGACGCCGTAGCCGGCGGCGGTGCCGGCGACGTGGGTGCCGTGCCCGTTGCGGTCGCAGTCGATCGGATTGTCGCTGGGGTGCGGGACGGGCTGGTGGTGCGGGGAGGACGGGTCGGGGTCGTAGTCGTCGCCGACCAGGTCCTTGCCGCCGATCACCTTGGCGTTGGGGAACAGGTCGGGCGGGGCGGGCTTGCCGCGTTCGACGGAGCGGAAGGCGGCCTCGGTGCCGGGGCCGCCGAAGTCGGCGTGGGTGTAGTCGATGCCGCTGTCGATGATCCCGATCCGCACCCCCTGGCCGGTGTTGCCGTCGCCGGTGGCACCGGCCCAGACCTGCGGGGCGCCGATCAGCGGGACGGAGTAGGCGTTGTCCCGCTGCTTGCGGACGATCGGGTGGACGGCCCGGACGCCGGGCAGCGCGCGCAGGGCGGGCAGCCGGTCGGCGGGCGCGTCGACGGCGAGGCCGGTGATCAGGGTGCGGGTGCGGTAGAGCTCGCCGGCGGTGGGCGCCGCCCGGTGGACGGCCGCGGCGAGCCGGTCGAGGGCTTCGCCGGCCCTGGCCCGCTGGGCGGCGCCGGCGTCCGCGGCCTCCCGGCGGGCGGCCTCCGGGGAGCGCTGGGCCCGCCGGGCCCCGTCGGCGGCGCGCCGCCAGGCGGGCCCGGCCGGCTCGGTGCCGAGTTCGAGCAGGACGGAGGCCGTTCGGCCGGCCCTCGACGGCTCCGTCGGGGGCCCGCCGGAGGCCGGGGTGGCGGCGAGCGCCGCGCTCCCGGCCAGCAGGGCCAGGGTGAGTCCGATCCGGGTGATGGGTCGGCGGACGGATGGCAGGCGCACTGGGCCCTCTTCCCCCGGCAGGGGGACTGATCCGCACACCGTGTCGCTGACGCCCGCCCGCGCGAACGTCGATCACCCTTCCGGGGGCCCCAAATTAGGATGATCGCGCCGACGAGCGCGAGCAACTTCCCTCGGACGGACGCCGGTTGCACTCGACCGGGTGACCTGACGGCAGCCCGAGCGGCCTATTCGGCGGATGAACGGCCGGGCCGGCGGCGGGCCGGCGAAGCCGCGGGGGCGCCGCCCGACAACACCTGACGGACGGGCCCCGCCGGCGACGCCCGCCAGCGGTTCCGTCAGAGGTGCCCGGTCGAGCCGCCGTTGTCGCGGCGGTCCAGCGCCCGCTGCAGGGCGGCGGCGGCGAAGGGGTTCCGTTCGGCGGCCCGGCGGCGGCGCGGGGCGCGGACGGGGGTGGCGGCGGGGGTGGGGGTGGCGTGGCGGTCGACGGTGAGGGGCATACCGGGCTCCTTGGAAGCGGCGCCCCGAAGAGGGCGCGGGAGGGGGAGGGGTACGCGCGGGGGCAGGGATCGCCTGCCCGTGAAGGCGCACGCGGACACGGGCCGAACGCCCTGTCTACAGGGTCGGCACGCCGTATCGCCCTTCCACGGTACGACCGGGCCCGGGCCGTGTCTGCACGAATACTTGGATTTCCTAGTATCTGAGACGGGAGCCATCCGGGGGAACGCAGCGGGGCCCGGACCGCCGGCGAACGGCGGTCCGGGCCCCGGGGGGCGTCGGGCTCAGGCGCCCAGGTCGACCGAGCGGGCGAAGCGGGCGCCGATCTCGGCGGCGATCGCCGACAGCACGTCCTGCGGGATCTGGCTGTCCACGGTGATGGAGGCGAGCGCGCCGCCGCCGTCGCGGGCGACCTGCATGCCGGCGATGTTGATGCCGGCGTCGCCGAGGTGGCGGCCGAGCACGCCGACCACGCCGGGGCGGTCCTCGTACTTGAAGAAGGCCATGTGGTCGGTGAGCGCGACGTCCACGTCGAAGGCGTCCACGCCGACGATCTTCTGGGTCTGCTTCGGGCCGGCCAGGGTGCCGGAGATGGCGATCTCCTCGCCGTTCGCGAGCGTGCCGCGGACGGTGATCACGTTGCGGTGCTCGGCGCTCTCGCTGGAGGTGGTCAGGCGGACCTCGACGCCGCGCTCCTGGGCGAACAGCGGGGCGTTGACGTAGGACACCGTCTCCGCCACCACGTCCTCGAACACGCCCTTCAGCGCGGACAGTTCGAGCACCTTCACGTCGTGCTGGGTGATCTCGCCGCGGACCTCGACGTCGAGCCGGACGGCGACCTCGCCGGCCAGCGCGGTGAAGATCCGGCCGAGCTTCTCGGCCAGCGGCAGGCCCGGGCGCACGTCCTCGGCGATCACGCCGCCCTGGACGTTGACGGCGTCCGGCACCAGCTCGCCGGCCAGCGCCAGGCGCACCGACTTGGCGACGGCGATGCCGGCCTTCTCCTGCGCCTCGTCGGTGGAGGCGCCCAGGTGCGGGGTGGCGACCACGTTGTCGAAGCCGAACAGCGGGGAGTCGGTGCACGGCTCCTTGGCGTACACGTCCAGGCCGGCGCCGGCCACCCGGCCGTCGCGCAGGGCGTTGGCGAGCGCCTCCTCGTCCACGATGCCGCCGCGGGCGGCGTTGACGATGCGCACGGTCGGCTTGACCTTGTGCAGCGCCTCGTCGCCGATCAGGCCGATGGTCTCGGGGGTCTTGGGGAGGTGGACGGTGATGAAGTCCGAGACCTCCAGCAGCTCCTCCAGGGTGACCAGCTTGACGCCCATCTGGGCGGCGCGGGCGGCCTGGATGTAGGGGTCGTACGCGACGATCTTCATGCCGAACGCGGACATCCGCTGGGCGACCAGGACGCCGATCCGGCCGAGGCCGACGACGCCGAGGGTCTTCTCGCTCAGCTCGACGCCGGTGTACTTGTTGCGCTTCCACTCGCCCTGCTTGAGCGCGGCGTTGGCCGGCGCGATGTTGCGGGCGACGGAGATCAGCAGGCCGCAGGCGAGTTCGGCGGCGGTGACGATGTTGGAGGTCGGCGCGTTCACGACCATCACGCCGGCCTTGGTGGCGGCGGCGACGTCCACGTTGTCCAGGCCGACCCCGGCCCGGGCGACCACCTTGAGCTTGCGGGCGACGGCCAGCGCCTCCGCGTCGACCTTGGTGGCGGAGCGGATCAGGATCGCGTCGACGTCGGCGATCGCGCCGAGCAGCTCGGTGCGGTCGGCGCCGTTGCAGTGGCGGATCTCGAAGTCGGGGCCGAGGGCGTCGACGGTGGCGGGCGACAGCTCTTCGGCGATCAGGACGACGGCGGTTTTGGATGTCACAGTGCTCACGACAGTGTGTCCTTAACTCTGCGGTTCTCCCCGGCACGTGGGTGGCGTGGACGGCGGGGGGAAGGTGGCATGCCGCGTAGGTAGACGCACGACGCTGTGGGCCTGACGCGCACTCGGAGTGTATCGACGGGCTGGGTACCAGGCTGCTCCCGTCCGGCGAAATCACCCGGACGAGAGCAGCCTACTTGTACAAGGAAGTTACAAAATCGGGCAGAGCCCGAGGCCGGTTCAGGCCTTGTCGTCGACCCAGCTCATCAGCGAGCGCAGCTTCTTGCCGGTGGTCTCCAGCAGGTGGTCCTCGTCGGCCTTCTTGTACTCGTTGTACTTGGGCAGACCGGCCTTGTACTCGGCGATCCAGGTGTTGGCGAAGGTGCCGTCCTGGATCTCGGCGAGGACCTTCCTCATCTCGGCCTTGGTGGCGTCGGTGATGATCCGCGGGCCGGTGACGTAGTCGCCCCACTCGGCGGTCTCGGAGACCGACCAGCGCATCTTCTCCAGGCCGCCCTCGTACATCAGGTCGACGATGAGCTTCAGCTCGTGCAGGCACTCGAAGTAGGCGATCTCCGGCTGGTAGCCGGCCTCGACCAGGGTCTCGAAACCGGCCTTCACCAGGGCGGCGGTGCCACCGCAGAGGACGGCCTGCTCACCGAACAGGTCGGTCTCGGTCTCCTCGGTGAAGGTGGTCTTGATGACGCCGGCCTTGGTGGCGCCCAGGCCCTTGGCGTAGGACAGCGCCAGGTCGAAGGCCTTGCCGGAGGCGTCCTGCTCGACGGCGACGATCGCGGGGACGCCGCGGCCCTCCTCGTACTGGCGGCGGACCAGGTGGCCCGGGCCCTTCGGGGCGACCATGCAGACGTCGACGTCCGCCGGGGGCTTGATGAAGCCGAAGCGGATGTTCAGGCCGTGGCCGAAGAACAGGGCGTCGCCGGCCTTCAGGTGCGGGGCGATGTCGGCCTCGTAGACGTCGGCCTGGATCGGGTCCGGCACCAGGATCATGATGACGTCGGCCTCGGCCGCGGCCTCGGCCGGGGTGACGACGCGCAGGCCGGCCTCCTCCGCCTTGGCACGGGACTTGGACTCCGGCTTCAGGCCGACCCGGACGTCGGCGCCGGAGTCGCGCAGGGACAGCGCGTGGGCGTGGCCCTGGCTGCCGTAGCCGATGACCGCGACCTTGCGGCCCTGGATGATGGACAGGTCGGCGTCGTCTTCGTAGAACAGCTCGGCCACGGGGGCACATCTCCTTGCGTGATGGTTGCCGGGTACGCGCTCTCTACGGTAGGCGTACCGGCGGGGGTGTGGGGCGGTGCTTCAGGGTGTGAGACGGTCGGCGTCTCGAGGGGTGCTCAGGCGCTGCGGTCGAGGGCGCGCAACGAGCGGTCCGTGATCGAACGGGCGCCGCGCCCGATGGCGACCAGGCCGGACTGGACCAACTCCTTGATGCCGTAAGGCTCCAGCATCCGGAGCATGGCCTCCAGCTTGTCCGAGCTTCCGGTGGCCTCGATGGTCACCGCGTCCGGGGACACGTCGACGGTCTTGGCACGGAACAACTGGACGATCTCGACGATCTGCGACCGGGTCTCGTTGTCGGCGCGGACCTTCACCAGGACCAGTTCCCGCTGGATCGCAGCGGACTGGTCGAGTTCGACGATCTTTATCACGTTCACGAGCTTGTTGAGCTGCTTGGTGACCTGTTCCAGCGGGAGGTCCTCGACGTTGACCACGATGGTCATCCGGGACACGTCCGGATGCTCGGTCGGGCCGACGGCGAGGGAGTCGATGTTGAAGCCCCGACGGGAGAACAGGGCGGCGATGCGGGCGAGCACGCCGGGCTTGTTCTCGACCAGGACGGAGAGGGTGTGCTTGGACATGGGGTTCCTCAGGCGCTCTGGAGTTGAAGGGGGGCGTTAGTCGAGGTCGTCGCCGAAGTCGGGGCGGATGCCCTTGGCGAACTGGATCTCGTCGTTGCTGGTGCCGGCCGCGACCATCGGCC
>NZ_JBFBFU010000066.1:0-14747 GCF_040684355.1 Kitasatospora sp. NPDC091276
CCCTCACCTCATCGACGGATGCCTCGCCACCACCGGCCTGATCATGGATCGCTGACCAGATCTCAGACCGACATCACGAATTCAACTTCAGTAGCAGCCGATTAGCGACCGAGCGACCTCATTACCTGCCCCCGTATTAGCAATCCAGGGAGGATTCTGCAGGTCCTCGATGGCGCCATTCGAAGAAACCGCAAATCTCGGGCACGAAGAGTTGTGCACGAGCACCGGCGTGGTACCGGCGAGCACATAGTACGTGTGGAGCTGGCCAACGGTGAGATTAAAGTGCGACCTGCGAATTGGCCTCGTAGTTGCGCGAAGTCGCCAACGTAACACGCGCCGTTGGCAGTGCAGAGATTGTCGCCGGACTGGAGCTGAGAACCGTCGGTCAAGCGGCGGGCTGCCTCGTCCCGGTAGGGCAGTTTCAGAATCAGGTGGTCGCTGTGGGCAGGGGAGCGCGGAGCGGCGCCGCCGCCCACAGCGAGGTCGCTGAGCTGGCGGCCCCACGAGCACATACCAGCGCTAGACGCAGTTCTGGGGCCTGCACTGCTCGCAGGGCGAACGACGGCCGGACAACAGCACCGCCCGACGGCATGGCCAACGGGCGGTGCTGTTGCGCAAGGGACTTCTTACTTACTGAAGCCCGGCCCCCTCTGCAATGCATGGAGCAGCTCGGTCGCCGCGGCTGCGACCGAGCCGTCCGCATCGTCTCGGAGTCCTGCAACGTCCATCGCGATATCGGAGAATGCGCGATCCACAGCAATCTCCCATGCGACCCTGTGGGCGTACCGGTCCTTGTACTGAGGCAGTGCCAGATCTTCTGATCGACGCCACGCTCCGGAGGCGCGTCGGATGATCGTCAGAAGTGCCAGAACCTCTGATCGCAGAGATGTTCGCCCCTCCATGACCAGCAATGTCAGAATAGGAACAGCGTACGAAGTCGACTCGTTTACGGACAGCCCCTGATAGCAGACCCGGTACCTAACCTCACCGAGCGCTTCGGACGCCACGGCTGGATCGCTGCTACAAACCGCATCCAGCAGGGCCGGCAGGTCCGATGCCACCCCGCGGGAATGGCTGAGGGCACTCCAGTCCAACTCGCCCGACGAGCTCACAGTGAATACCATCCTTCTACTCGAAATGCCGCACCGCATCGCCGGTCGAGCTGGACTAGTTATGCATAACGCTGATTCCCAACTGCGGAAGCAGCGGCGCACACTCATTCGAACAAGGCTTTCGTGGCGTCAGATGCTTGGGTGATCCGGGGGCCACATTTACCGTTTCCATCACGGCCCCCTTCATCGAATCCCCTGCTTCAAAAGCGTCACTAATGCGGCCGATTTCGGCGCAGCCCATGTGATGACCACCTGCTGCATCGATTGCCGTTCTGGCATCCCAATCAACATCGCCGATATCTGCTCGCGGCATGTTATGCCCGTAATACCCCGCGGGATTATCCTTGGTAGTCAGCCGCGATGCAACCTCAATATTCCCACCCTTAGGAAGTCCCGCGACGTATTTGCAGAGCTCTGGGGAGGTATTGTGCACCAGGACCGGTGTGGCCCCCGCGAGCACATAGTACGTGTGCTACGCGGAAGCTGGGGCCGGAAATGCGCAACACCCGCCCGCCGAATGACCGGCGGGCGGGCGATTTCCAACATAGGGCTCTAGCGCCATTTAGAGCAGCGTTACGGAACCGGCCATGGGGCCCGGCCGGGTTCGGCGTGGACACACACTAGAGGACGATGTGCAAGCACCATGAAATCCACAGCGTCGCGCGCATCTGCTCCGATCTCCCAAACCAGACGATCGAACCAAGAATAGACGCGCCCCGATCCGGAGATGTATATATGCGCGCCGCTCAGCCATCTACAGAAAGGTGAGAAATCTTCTCCGTAGAGAGACTCCAGCCGCAATGCTTCTGCACGATGCCGAACCCCCCAGCCTGCCGAGAATTGAATAGGGTCAGAATTCATGAAGCACGCGCCAGGATGATCCACCGGCTGAACGGACAGCCCGTACAGGTTCTGGTAGAGCTCGGAAACTTGCTCGCCGAGATGATATCCAGCCTCTCGGAGAGCGCCCACGACGGGTGCCACATCGACACTCCGGTCTATGCTCCATCCCGACTGCATAAGCGCATTCTGGACCTCAGGGAGCAGGCCTCCCAACCCGAATCCCAAAGTGTTACCCAATTCCCAGGTTCCCCTGCAGTCGAGCGCAACGACCGCAAGGCCGTGCCCTATCGAAATGTTCCCACTGTCCATCGAGATCGTCGCTCACGTGAACAACGTCCATCTTACCTCCACGCGTTGCCGCCATCCCCTCGGCGTTGTACGCCTTGATCAGGCACTTCGTCTCGGCGCAGCCACCATGATGGCCGTTCTTCGGATCCTTGAAGACCTTATTCATCTCGTCCGGAACCTCAAGCTCCTCGGCATTGTGCGCCCGGTATACCTTCCCGGTCGGCGAGGTGTATTCGGCCGCATAATCAGCGCGCGCAATCTCGGCCTTGTCGGCGAACCCCTCAAAGGTCTCACCACAGTTGTGAACGAGTACTGGCGTGGCGCCCGCGAGCACATAGTACGTGTGGAGCTCCGCGACGCTGAGGTTGCGGGCTTCCTGCGGATCGGTCTCGTAGTTGCGGATGGCCTGGACGGTGAGGAAGGTGCCGTCAGCCGCGCGGACCTGGTCGCCGACGTGGAGGTCGGAGGCGTCGGTCCAGCGCTGGGTGGTCTCGTCCCAGAACGGGTGGTGCTGGGTCGAGGTGAGGGCGGCGGCCGGCTTCGCGTCGGCGGCAAGGGTGAGGTCGGTGAACTGCCGGTCGTCGGGGGTGACGATGGTGGCGGCGACGGCCTCGGGCTTGGTGCTGTCGGTCTGTGGGTCGGTTGACAGGACTTCGTCGCCCTGTTTCACGTCCTTGATGGGTTTGCTGCTGCCGTCGGCGAGTAGGACGGGTGTGTCGGGTTTGAAGCTGTTCTTCCCGCCGATGAGGCAACTTCCAGCGGCCTGCTCTGCTTCGCGAACGGCCTTGGACTCCGTGCGCCAGGCCTTGAAGCCGTCGTAGAGCTCGTTGGCGAGGCGCTTGATGGTCTTGGCGAGCTCGTAGGCCTTGCCCCAGTGGAACGCGTACTTCTTGGCGAGCTTGGCGAGCGGGCCGCCGCCGATGAGGCTGGTGGCGACGTTGAGCACGGTCTCGCCGCAGGCACCGAGGTCGCCCTTGGTGACGCAGTCGAAAGCGTCCGTGATGCCGAGTTCGTCGGCGGCGATTTTGGCCAGCTGCTTGCCGGCGCCCATCACCTTCTGCTTGGCCTGGTTTTCCCTATGGTGCGCCGCTTCGACCTTCTGCTTCGCGGCTTCGGCCCGCTGTGCGCTCTCTTCTGCCTGGTCGACCGCCGGGACGGAGACGGGGGCCGGGGAGACGGGTTTGGCGTTCGGGATGGCGAAGCCCATGGCCGTCGCGACCGCGGTGGCGGCCGCGATGATGAGCGGCTTGATGAAGTCGGCGATGGAGAACAGACCGCTGGGGTCCGCGCGGTTGACGGGGTCGTTGTTGCCGTAGGCGTAGCCGTTCCACTGCTGGGGATCGGCCCGGTCGAGGATGGGATCGAGGCTCAGGAACCGCCCGGTGGTCGGTTGGTACTGGCGGGCGCCGAGGTTGGTGAGGCCGGTGACGTCGTCCTTGGTGCCGCCGACGAAGCCCTTGTCCCCGGCCCAGGTACTCGGCTGGGTGCCACGCGGGTTGCCGAAGGGGTCGTTGGGGCGTCGGGTCTCGGTCAGGGTGGCGGAGTCGATGCCCAGGACGCCGGTGCCGTGGTGGTCGGCGATCTGGTAGGTCAGCTTGCCGCCACCTTGGCGGACCAGGGTGGTGCCGCCGGGGATCTCGTAGTAGCGGGCGCCGGCGAGCTGCTTGGTGCCGGTGTCGACGGTGAGCTCGTCGCCCCCCATGTTGATGGTGGTCTTGCCGGGGTTGCGGCGGACGAGCTGGTTGCCCTCGGCGTCGTACAGGTAGGTGGTGGTGCCGCCGTCGGTCTTGGCCAGCGACTCCAGCCGGTCCTCACCGTTCCAGGTGAGCTTGGCGGTGCCGTTGGTGTCGGTGATGGCGGTGGTGCGCCCGGCCGCGTCGTACTGGGTAGTGCTGGTGGTGGGCGCGTTGTTGCCCGTCCTGCTGGTGGAGCTCAGCAGGGCGTGCGGCCCGCCGGTGCCGCCGCCGCTGTTGGGCGCGCTGGTCGGGGCATTGCGGGTGCCGGTGGACGGGAAGGTCTGGGTGACCGTGGTGTCCTTGGCGGTGTCGCCGCCGGCGTCGTGCGCGACGAACTGGGTGCGGTTGCCCGTCAGGTCGTACTGGTAGCTCTGCCAGTAGGGCGCGTAGCCGCCGACGGTGGTACGGGTGGGCGCCTGGGCGCCGCTGGTGGGCGTGGAGTTGGCGCAGGCCCCCTGGCCGCCCACGGCCGGGTCGGGGGCCTGGTCGAGGCGTCCGGTGTCGGTCCACGCGGTGCTCAGTCGACCGAGGTGGTCGTAGCTAAAGCACTGCAGGTCGGTGGCGCTCGGCGTGTTGTCGGGGATGGCCCGGATCGCGGTGATCCGGCCGGCCTGGTTGTAGGCGTAGGTGGTGTTCTGGACGGTGCCGGTGGTCGAGGTCTGCTTGTCGACGTACTGGGTGAGGGTGCGGCCGGTCGGTTCGTCGTAGGTGGCGGTGGTGACGACCTGGGTGCCCCACGGGTTCATCGTGGAACGGATGTTGCGGCCGTAGGCGTCGTAGTCCGACTGGAGGTCGTACATCTTGCCGCCGTACGCCCCGAACTTCGAGAGCAGACCGTAGACCTCGTAGGTGTACACGATGGTCTCGGAGTAGACGTCGCCGACGGTCGGGCGGGTCTCCTCGGCCTTGGCCCCGGTGATCGGGTCGTACTTGGCGCTGGTGGTGTAGGTGACCGGGGCGCTCTGCCCGACCTCGCTGCCGGGGATCGTCAGGGTGGTCTTGGTCGGCCGGTAGCCGATGTCCATGGACACGACCGCGTTGGTGTACGCGGCGCCCTTGGCCCCGCCCACGTAGCGGGTGGAGCTGTCCTGCTGTCCCTTCGCGACGGTGTCGTACGCGTAGCCGGTCAGCTGGTTCTCCGGGCTGACCGTGCCCTGGTACGTACCGGTCCTGCGACCGAGCAGGTCGTAGGCAGTGGCGATGGTCTGGCCGCCGGCATTGGTGCTGGAGGCCACGCGCCCCGCGGCGTCGTACGTGACGGAGCTGTTGCCCGCGTCCGGGTCGCTGGCGCCGGTCTGGCGGCCGCGCTGGTCGTAGGTGTAGGACCAGGTGTTGCCGGCGGCGTCGGTGCGGGAGGCTTCCTGGCCCCCGGGGTTGAAGGCGTAGCTGGTGACGTCCGCGTCGGCGCTGTTGCCGGTGGCGACGGGCGTCCGGTACTGCCACAGCTGGGTCGTGCGGCCGCGGGCGTCGTTGACCGTGGTGGTCGGGGTGGCGCCGGCGGGCGGGGTGACGTCGGTGCGGTCCGCGCCCGGGTAGGACGTGGTGGTGGCGTTCTGCGCGACACCGTAGGCGCGGAACTGGACGCTGGTGGCGCGGCCCTGGCCGTCGAAGACGCTGTAGGTCTGGTTCGGGACCTTGGCGTCTTCGGGCTCGAACCGCGTGGTCGCGGGGCCGGCCTGGTCGTTGTAGTAGGTGTTGTTGACGCGGTTGGCGCGGCCCTGGGAGTCGTAGTAGGTGTCGGTGATCATCCGGCCGTGGTAGGCGGAGATCGCCGGGTCGGCCTGAGTCTGTACCACGCGGGCGAGCCCGTCCATGATCTGGACGGACTGGGCGTAGCTGCTGTTGGCGCGCAGGCGGCCGGAGGTGACGCTGCTGGGAGCACCGTTGCCGACCGCGTAGCTGTAGGTGTAGTTCGCCTTGTCGCTGGTCGTCCGGCCCGCGAGCCAGACGGCGGTGAGACGGCCCAGGGCGTCGTAGGCCTGGGTGACGGTGCGCCCGTTGGCGTCGGTGCCGGTGATCGGCAGGGCCCGGGCGGGGTTGAGGGTCGCGGTGGAGATCCGGCCGGTGGCCGCGTCGGGAGCCCCGACGGGGGCCGGCGAGGTGATCGTCGTCCCGTTGGGCAGCTCTCCGGGGTTGGCGGAGTTGTAGACCGTGGTGGTGGCCGCGCCGCCCGGGTGGGCGGAGTCGGTGGTGGTGGGGTCGGTCACGGTGACCGGGCGCCCGTAGGTGTCATAGGTGCTGAGGCCGGTGGTGGTCCACTGGGCCTTGCCGGAGTCGTCGAACTTCTCCAGGACCTGGATGCTGCTCGCTTCGCCCTTGGCGCCGGCGCTGCCGAAGGCGGCGCCGTCGAAGACGGTCCGCGAACCCGTGAGGGTGTTGGCGGCCGTGGGGACGGCGGTGCAGGCGTTCGGGCCGGAGACCGAGATGGCCTCCGAGACCAGCACGGTCATGACCGAGTCGGTGCCGGTGGCGTACGTGGTGCGGGCGCAGACGTCCGGCGTGCCCTCGGCCTGGTTGAGCACGGTGACGGGCCGGTTGGCGTGCGCCGGGTCGGTGGTGGTGGTGTCGGTGGTGGTGCGCCAGGTGCCGTCGGCCTTGCGGGCCTTGGCGGTGACGACGCTGCTGGTGGAGGTGTAACGGGCGACGAGGTCGGGCAGGCCGTCGCCGCGCACGTGGGTCGCGGTGGTGGCCGGGCCGGAGCTGGTGCTGACGCTGTAGGCGACCGGTTCGGTCGCGCCCGCCTGGGCGTAGGTGTCCGATTCCAGGACCTGGCCGGAGAGCCAGTCGCTGTCAGTGACCGGGCCGCTCATCGGGCCGGCGACCGTCCGGGAGCGCTTGGCGCCGGAGGCGGTGAGGTCACCGTCCATGCCCTGGTGGTAGGTGGTCGACTTCTGGCCCTGGGCGCCGTCCTTGCCGGTGCCGGTCACGGTGGTCACCGTGGCGAAACCCCGGAAGTCGTCCCAGGTGCGGTCCTTCGCCTCGACGAACCGGCCGTCGTTGCGGTGCCAGGCGGCGTCGCCGTAGGTGTAGGTGGTGGTCTGCGGGAGCGCTCCCTTGACGAGGTCGGAGCGCGGGTCGACGGTGATCGTCTTGACCGGGTAGCGCAGGAACCAGTCGTCCACCGGGTTGCTGTCGGCAGTGGAGTTGGGCTGGTACCACTTGACGTTGAAGCAGCCGAGCTTGTTGTCGTCCGCCGACGTCGGCATCACCCCGGCGGTGCGGGAGCAGGACGCCTGGTAGTAGTCGACGTTGATGGCGCCGCCGGTCTCGGTGGTCACCGAGGCGATGCGCGGCCGGTTGTAGGCGGGGCGGGAGGGGCCCGCGCCGTCCACCCGGTTGGGCAGCAGGACGTCGGCGAAGGTAACGGCCGGCAGGGTGATCGGCTTCTGGCCGTTGAACTCGTCCTTGGCGGTGCGCTGGACGGAGGCCAGCCACGGGACCGCGGTGTTCTCGGTGCTGTTCTGGACCAGCTTCAGGACATGGCTGAGCGCGTAGGAGTCGACGTCGCGGTAGCCGTTGCCGGAGCGGATCCGGGTGGTGATGGTGTTCAGCCACTTCGTGGTGAAGTAGCTGGGCCCGTAGTTGGCGCACACGTCGTTCTGCGCGCACTGCTTGTCCAGCGGGACGTCGGGCCAGTTCGCCGCGTTGGCGGCGGTGCGCTGGGCCGGGTCGCAGGCCGCGGCGCCGGTGACGCAGCGCTCACCGGAGTCGAAGTCGATCCGGGCGGCGGGCTGGTAGCCGCCGTTGGCGTTCAACTGGTCGGACAGCAGCTGCCCGTAGCCGATCGAGGCCACCACGCCACCGCGGGTGTAGGCGGTGTTGGTGCCCTTGCCCCGGTTCTGGCCACCGCCGCGCGCGTAGTAGTTGGTCTCGGGCGTGTAGCTGTAGGTGGTCAGATTGCCGTAGACGTCCACCTCTGAGTCGAGGTTCCAGCGCCAGGCGGTCTGGCACCAGGAGTCCTTGCCCTTGCCCGCGTCGTAGCAGGGGTCGCCACTGTTGGGCGAGTACACCGGAACGGTCCAGGCGGAGTTGGCGTCCGGACCGATCGTGGTGGGCTTGCCGGTGGCGGAGGGCAGGTGGTTCAGGCCGAAGTAGTAGGCGGCACCGGCGGCGTCGGTCAGCTTGATGTACGAGCCGTTCCAGGTGCCGTTGGTGGCGCCGGTCAGGAACTCGATCCTGCTGCCGTCATCGGTCTTGAGCCGCCAGGTGCACCTGGACCACTCGTCCGGGCCGGCCGTCTTCGGGCACGAGGCGTCCTCGGGCACCAGCTCACCGGAGTGGCCGGCCAGCGACAGGGTGAGGTTGGCCTCGCCCCAGCACTGGTCGCCGGAGCCGGTGATGCCGTCCTTCGCACACGGGCGGAAGGAGCGCTCGACGAAGCCCGGGCCGTAGTCCCAGCCGTCGCCGATCCAGGAGGCCTGGGAGTTCGTCGAGGAGGTCTTGCCGTCCACCGCGGTCGAGCTGTATCCCAGGGCGACATTCGGCGCGCCGCCACCGATGCTCGGGGGCGACTGCACGGGATAGCTGTAGTTGAACGCGCCCGAGGCCTCGCCGGCAGTCCAGGACTGGCTGGGCGCCAGGCTGGTGGCGCTGTAGGTACCGGCCCCGCCGGTGGCGGGCGCGTCGGCCGCGAGCACGGTCGGTGCGGCCGCGGCGGCGGTGAGCCCGGTGCGGAACGCGGCCTGCGTCACGCTTGCCTTCGGGGCAGCCGTGGCGGCCGGCAGGTCGACGTCGGCGACCAGCTTCCCGGTCTGGGCGTCGTAGTGCGACTCGACGGGCTTGCGCTCCAGGCAGCCCTCGGCCTGGGGGGTGGTCAGGGAGCAGGCGGGCAGGGTGTAAAGGCGGGCGCGTTGGGACCAGTCACCGCCGAGCCCGGCTCCGAAGGCGGAGGCGTCCAGGCTGACTCGCAGCTTGGCCGCGTTCGACGGGTCGGTCGGCGTGAGCGCCACCAGGTTGGTGCGCGATCCCGCGGACGCGGCGGTCTTAGCGTCGGTGACCTCGACGTGCACCGAGGCCTTCGCACCGGGCTCGACGGTCGTGTCCTTCCGCGTGGCCTCCTGGCCGTCGGCGGCCACGGGCGCCAGCCACACCGGAAGGGCGCCCGCCTTGGTGGAGGCACCGGCGGAGGGCTCGATCACGGTCTGGCCGGCCTCGTCCAGCCGGGCCGCCCGGCTGCCGACTGGCGGCACGGCCGCCAGCTCGACGGTGGACGCACCGCGAGGGGGGACCACCGGGGATTTTGGCGGCACCCAGTCAGGAGTCGGAGTTCGTGGAGGAGCCGGGGAGTCCGGCTTCGCGTCCTTCCCGGGGACGGACGGTGTGGACGGCAGTTGAGTGGTCGTCGGGGACCAGATCCTGTTCTCGTCCGAACCGATGGCGAATGCGGGAACCCCAGCCGCCGGTACGACGAGTCCCGCCATCATAGCCAATGTGCTGAGCAGGGCTGTTCTGGGTTTTCTCGCCCGTTGGGCGGTTCTTCCCCTGGTTGACCGAGCACGACGGGTGGACGCCACCACTGCCCCCTATGGGAATTGACCATGCCCCTGGGCATGGAACAGCCGAAATTAACGTCGGCGACCCTACGAACTTGTTCACATCAACGTCGAGCCCAATATCAATTTTTTATAAGTGGCATGCATCACGTTGACCGACAAATCGTCAGCTAGCCTCACTAAAGGGGCATATAGCCCTGTTAATGACTTGACGCACCTTCACTTTTGGGCGAAATTCCGCATGTCCTGTGCGCATTGCCCGATCCCGGCGGTGTCCGCACCAACCATCACTTCCGGGGGAGGCCCCGTCATGCCCGAACGCCCACCGAGAGAGCACCCGAGAGCCCGGGGGCGAGCCGCGTCTCGGCTTCGCTTCGCCGCCGCCGCGACCGGATTCGTCCTCGCCCTGTCTTCCGCAATGCCCGCCTTCGCCGGCACCACGCCGAGCGGCACCGACAGCAAGACCCTGGCCGAGCTCATGGCGGCCGCAGATACCGCACACGCCAAGGACCGCCCGAAGGACCGGCCGGCGGATAACACCGCGTTCGCCCAAGCCAAGGCGACCGGCAAGAGCGTCCTGATCGACCGTCTGACCACCGAGTTCACCGAGACCTACGCCACCCCGGACGGCCAGCTGCAGGAGTCGCGCCACCCGCAGCAGCAACGGATGAAGGCCGACGGCCAATGGCACCCGCTGGACGCCACCCTGGCCGCGCGACCGGGCGGCGGCTTCGCCCCCAAGGCCACCCCGTCCGGTGTGGTCCTGTCCGGCGGTGGTGACGGGCCGCTGGCCACCATGACCAGCACGGACGGGAAGAAGCTGGCGCTGACCGCGCCGTTCCCGCTGCCTGCACCCCAGGTCCAGGGCGACAGCCTGCTCTACCCAGCGGTCCTCGGAGCCGACACCGACCTGAAGGTCACGGTCGGAAAGGCCGGCAGCGTCAGCACGGTGCTGATCGTCAAGACCGCCAAGGCGGCGGCGGACCCGGCGCTGAAGAGCCTCCACTTCGGCACCGTCACGGACGGGGTCACCATCACGTCCGACGAGAACCACGACCTAACGGCCTCCGCCGCCGACGGTCCCCGCTGGCACGCGCCTGCGCCCCGGATGTGGGACAGCACCCCCGCCGCCGACGCCGCCCGGACGGGCACCCCGGGTGTCAAGGCCGCGAGCTTCCACGCTGCGGCTGCGGCAATGCCCGCAGCCGACACGACGCACTCGCCGTCACCGGCCCCCAGCACCTCCTCCGGCGCGGGCGGCCGCGAGGTGGTCCCCTCAGTGAGCACCCCGGAGAGCCCCGGCGCCGGCGCGAAGGTCGCGACGGTGCCGGTGGCCACCACGTCCTCGGGCATCGACCTCACCCCGGACCAGTCCATCCTCGCCACAGGCACCGCCCCGTACTTCATCGACCCGGCCTGGATCCCCTGGGCCAACAGCAGTTACGGCTCCACCTTCGTCCAGTCCCAGCACCCAACCGCGACGCACTACAACGTCAACGGCCCGGCGGACAGCGACCACCTGGGCGTCGGCAAGTGCGGCAGCTACCCCAGCGCGCCCAGCTGCAACCCGGCCGACATCGAGCGGACCTACTTCCAGATCGACACCCGCGGTCTGAACGGCGCGGCCATCAACTCCGCGCGACTGGACTTCGCCGAATACATCTCCGCCGACTGGGACTGCAACAAGACCTACGGCGTCGACCTCTACCTCGTCGACCGCCCCATCAACACGGGCACCAACTGGAACAACCGGCCCCAGCCGGTCGGCGGTCCGATCGAGACCGCCCAGGTCGCCGGCTCCGGCCGCGGCGCCTGCCACGACAACGTCCCGGTGACGTTCTGGAACGCCGGCCCGACCGTGGCACAGTGGGTCAACGAACCCTGGCTGACCTTCGGTCTCCAGGCCTCCGACGAGAACAACGCCTACGCGTTCAAGCGCTTCGACTACGGCGCCACGCTCACCGTCACCTACGACCGCACCCCCAACACCCCGACCAACCCGTACACCTACCCGGTCCCCCACACAGCCGACCCCGCCCGCCAGACCCAGGGCTGCAACGGCGACAACTGGGGCTGGCTCGGTGCCGGTTCGGACCTCAACGGCGCCGTAACCCTCAACGCCACCGTCAGCAGCCCCGTCCAGGGCCAGCTCTACTCCTGGTCCCACATCTGGGACTACACCCTCTCCGGCGTTCCCGACGTCGACGGCGGCTACTCACCCCTTGTCAACAATGGTGGCAACGCAGCCTTCACCGTCAGTCCGAACGTCATCAAGGACGGCCACCTCTACGGCTACGGCATCATGGCCAGCGACCAGTTGGTCGGTCTCTCCGGTTCCACCCCCACCTGCCGCTTCGGTGTCGACCTGACCCCTCCGCAGGTCTCCGTTCCCGGCGTCTACGACCAGCTCTCCGACGACGCACTGGCCACCCAGTTCCCACCCTCCGGCAACGGGCAGACCACCAAGATCCGCACCTGGCAGACCGGGTACGTCCCCGTCACCCTCACCGATCCCACCCCCAACGGCGGCGTCGCCTCCGGGGTGAAGTGCCTTCGCTGGAGCTGGGACCCGCAGCTTGCGGGCGCCGGCTGGCAGTGCGGCGGCGCCATGCCCACCGGCGGCATCCCGGTCATGGCCGGCCGCTGGGGCACCAACGTCCTGTTCATCCAGGCCCAGGACGACGCCGGGAACGTCTCCCCGGTCACCCAGTACGCCTTCTACGTCCCGTGGAACCCCGACGGCCCGCCTCCGGTCTTCGGCGACATCACCGGAGACGGCGCTCCCGACATCGTCACCTACGACGGGGCCGGCAACCTCCGCGCGTACAACGTGCCCGGCAACTCCCTCGCCAAGAGCCCCACCGCGGCTCTGGCGGCGCTGCCGGCCGACTCCCCCACCGGCAGTTGGACCAACGGCGTCCAGTTCACCCACCGCGGCACCCTGACCGGCGGCAAGAACGTCGACGACCTCATCGTCCACCCGGCGGGCGACAAGGACATCTACCTCTACGGCAACCCCGGCAACACCGGCTACTCCGGCCGCTTCGACAGCAAGGCGGTGCTCGCCAAGCCCAACTGCAGCGACGCCGACAACCCGCCGCCGCGGTGCGCACCGGGGGCGTACGCCGCCGACTGGTCCACCACCCTGCAGGTCGCCTCGCTCGGTGACCCCGCGCACAGCGACCTCGACACCAAGCTGCAGTTCAAGAACCAGACCGGCCTGCTGACTGTCGAAAGCAACGGCAGCGACGCGGGCCTGTGGTTCTACCCGGCCACCGGTGCCCAGACTCTCGGCGCCCCCGTGCAACTGGCGGCCTCCGGCTGGAAGGACCTCGACCTCCTCACCCCGGGTGACTGGGCCGGCCAGGGACACCCCGGCCTGTGGACCCGCAACCGCGCCACCGGCGACCTACGCGCCTACACCTTCACCACCGGCACCTACGCCCCAACCCACAACGGCGAGCCCGTCCGGGACGAATTCGGCAACCCGATCAGCGTGCCCACGGTGACCGCGATCTCCGCCGCCGTCCCGATCGGCAACGTCTCCGCCACGACGTGGCCCGTCCTCGGTTCCGACGGCGACCTGACCGGCAACGGCGCCCCCACCCTCTGGGGCCGCAACGCCGACGGGCAGATCCAGATCTGGTGGGGACACCGCAGCGGCGACCCCACCAATCCCACCTTCACCTGGGACGCCGGCCCCCAGAACGCCGCCAAGGCCGCCGCCGCCCCGAGCTGGTGGGCCATGGACGGCCGGACCGAGAAGATCGTCGACAGCAGCATCAACAACCCGCTGAGCCCCAGCGGCGCCCCCACCCGCACCGCCGACCACAACAACGTCGCCGGCGCGGCCACGGCCCTCAACGGCAGCAGCTACTACAAGACCAAGCAGAGCCCCGGCATCGACACCACCCGCAGCTACAGCGTCGCGGCCTGGGCGAAGATCAACAACACCAACGGCTTCCGGACCATCGTCTCCCAGGCCGGGAACCAGCGGAGCCCGTTCTACCTCCAGTACTCCTCCTCCTTCGGCCGCTGGTCGTTCACCCTCGCCAGTGAGGACCGCTACCCGCCGGCCAAGTACTACACGGTGAACGACACCGCAGCGCCCCAGGTCGGTGTCTGGACCCACCTCGTCGGCACCTACAACGCCGACACCCAGGCCATCACCCTCTACGTCAACGGGCAGGCCGTCGGCACCACCAAGGTCGACGCCGACTGGCACGGCTGGACGGCCGACGGCCCGGTCACCATCGGTGCCGAGACCACGCACCAAATCCCCGACACCGCCGGACTCGACGGTGCGGTCAGCGACGTGCGGCTCTACCCGTACGCCGTCACCGACCAGCAGGCCAACAACCTCGCCACCGGCAACGCCAGCGTCCACGTCCAGAGCGCCTACGCCTACGGCAAGTGCGTCGACGACTGGGGTGGCGGCTCAACCGGTGCGACGGTCGCCATCTACGACTGCTGGAACGGAGCGAACCAGCACTTCACCTTCACTCCCGACAACACCATGACCATCAACGGCAAGTGCGTCGGCACCCAGGACAACGCCGCCGGTAACGGGGCCAAGGTCGTCCTGCGCGACTGCAACCCCGCTGAGGGCGGGCAGCAGTGGCTGCGGCGCTACGACGGCAGCCTCTTCAACCCGCAGTCCGGCCGCTGCCTGGAACTCCCCGGCTGGACCACCACCAACGGCACCCAGCTCGACATCTGGGACTGCCACGGCGGGGCCAACCAGCGGTGGACCTACACTGCACAGCTGACTGGCTGACGGTCAACCGGCACCACCACGCGAAGGCCGTTGGCTCCCCATGGGGGAGCCAACGGCCTTCGCCATACCCGGACGGCCGCCAAGCGAGCCGAGCCGATTCGCAGGGTGGGGGCCTACAGGGCCCGGCACCGGGACCTTCCAGCTCCTCCTCCTAGAGCCCCTGTTCGGCGCCCACGGCCCCCCGGCCGCGCCGCCACGGAGGCCGGCGGCTAAGCCCGCCCGTACGACACGATGACCCCCTGGCGCCATGTCACTGGCCGCCACACCTGCGGCCTTGGCTACGTCAGCGTCGACCCGCACCGATGGCCTCCGACGCCCACCGCTTCTACGAGAAGCTCGGCTTCGTCCCGTCACACGTCGGATTCAAGCTCCAACTCTGGGGCCTTGGAGTTCCAAGGCCCCAGACCCCGGAAATGCAGAGAACCCCCATCCGGTTTCCCGGATGGGGGTTCTCTGTGAATGATTGTTCGGCGGCGTCCTACTCTCCCACAGGGTCCCC
>NZ_JBFBFU010000067.1:0-14639 GCF_040684355.1 Kitasatospora sp. NPDC091276
ACGGGGGGCCGGGCCTTCGGCGTTCCTGGCGCGGGGTCCGGTCGGCCGGAGGCGTGCTGGACCTGCGGCGATCGGCTCGCTACGGTGTTGGGCGTCATGTGCAGGCAACACCGCCTGCCGACGCGGGAGCTCGGAGCACCGGGCTGAGAGGGCGCTGACCGGGACGTCGACGGACGGACCGACGGCTGCGTCGACCGCAGGAACCTGACCGGGTAATGCCGGCGTAGGGAGTATGAGGTCAGATGACCACGTTCGAAGCACAGCCGCAGCCTGCCCGCAGCACCGGGAACAGCGGCACCGAGGCCGGCGGCACCGAGGCCGCCACCGCCACCGTCACCAGCGCCGGCACCGGCTACCCCACCCCGGCCTGGCGCAAGGCCTACCGCGAAGGGTCCCGGCCCGACCTGCGGGTCCCGTACCGCGAGGTGCAGCTCACCAACGGCAGGACCGTCCCGCTGTACGACACCTCCGGCCCGTACACCGACCAGGCCTACGAACCCGACGTGCGGCGCGGCCTGCCCGCCCTGCGCGACGCCTGGATCCGCCAGCGCGGCGACGTCGAGGAGTACGACGGCCGCGAGGCGCGCCCCGAGGACGACGGGATCAAGCACACCTCGCCGCGCGGCGGAAACCTGCGCAACCTGGACGCCGTCTTCCCGGGCCGCCCGCGTCGCCCGCTGCGCGGCCGCGGCGGTGCCGCCGTCACCCAACTCGCCTACGCCAAGCGGGGCGTGGTCACCCCCGAGATGGAGTTCGTGGCGCTGCGCGAGGGCCTCGCCCCCGAGTACGTGCGGGCCGAGGTGGCCCGCGGCCGGGCCGTCATCCCGGTCAACGTGAACCACCCCGAGGTGGAGCCGGCGATCATCGGCACCAACTTCCTGGTGAAGATCAACGCCAACATCGGCAACTCCGCCGTCACCTCCTCGATCGAGGAGGAGGTGGAGAAGATGACCTGGGCCACCCGTTGGGGCGCCGACACCGTCATGGACCTCTCCACCGGCCGCAATATCCACACCACCCGCGAGTGGATCCTGCGCAACTCCCCCGTGCCGATCGGCACCGTGCCGCTCTACCAGGCCCTGGAGAAGGTCGACGGCAAGGCCGAGGAGCTGAGCTGGGAGGTGTACCGGGACACCGTCGTCGAGCAGTGCGAGCAGGGCGTCGACTACATGACCGTCCACGCCGGCGTCCTGCTCCGGTACGTCCCGCTGACCGCCCGCCGCAAGACCGGCATCGTCTCGCGCGGCGGCTCGATCATGGCCGCCTGGTGCCTGGCGCACCACCAGGAGAACTTCCTCTACACCAACTTCGAGGAGCTCTGCGACATCCTCGCGCGCTACGACGTCACCTTCTCGCTCGGCGACGGCCTGCGCCCCGGCTCCATCGCGGACGCCAACGACGAGGCGCAGTTCGCCGAACTGCAGACCCTCGGCGAACTCGGCCGGATCGCCCGCGAGCGCGACGTCCAGGTGATGATCGAGGGCCCGGGCCACGTCCCGATGCACAAGATCAAGGAGAACATGGATCTCCAGAAGGAGATCTGCGACGAGGCGCCGTTCTACACCCTCGGCCCGCTCACCACCGACGTCGCCCCCGGCTACGACCACATCACCTCGGGCATCGGCGCCGCGATGATCGCCTGGTGGGGCACCGCGATGCTCTGCTACGTCACGCCCAAGGAGCACCTGGGCCTGCCCAACCGCGACGACGTCAAGACCGGCGTGATCACCTACAAGATCGCCGCCCACGCCGCCGACCTCGCCAAGGGCCACCCCGGCGCCCAGGACTGGGACGACGCCCTCTCCGACGCCCGCTTCGAGTTCCGCTGGGAGGACCAGTTCAACCTGGCCCTCGACCCGGAGACCGCCCGCGCCTTCCACGACGAGACCCTCCCCGCCGAACCCGCCAAGACGGCCCACTTCTGCTCCATGTGCGGCCCGAAGTTCTGCTCGATGAAGATCAGCAAAAGCATCAATGAGAAGTTCGGCAACGGTGCGGCCTCGCCCGAGTACGACGAGGAAGCCGTCGAGGGCATGAAGGCCATGTCCGAGGAGTTCAAGGCCCAGGGCAACAAGGTCTACCTCCCGCTGGCCGACTGACGAAGGTCTGACGATGGCGCTGTCCCTTGACACCGAAGAGGCTGTCCTGGGGCAGCGTCTCCTCATCAGCCGGTAGCGTGGTGCTGGGCCATACCCCAGGAGGACAGATGAACCCTGAGCACCTCGCCCTGATCGAGGAGTTCCGCAGGTCCGCCCCGGCGAACTTCAAGATCGAGTTCTCTGGTGACATCGTCATCATGCAGGCGTCGCCCTCGGCCATCCACGAGCGGAACCTCTCCGTTGTCCGCCGACAGTTCGAGGCCCGTGCTCCGGCTGGATACCTCTCCACGGGAAACATGGACCTGACCTCTCCTCAGGTGTCGAAGCTGCGAAACCCAGACCTCACGTATCTCCCCGAAGACGCCATGACGACCACGGAGAACAGGGTTCCGGCCGAGCTGGCTCTCATCGCAGTCGAGATCGTCTCGCCGTCGAACCCGGAGAACGACTGGGTCGGCAAGCTCCGTGACTACCCGCTGATGCAGATCCCGCTCTACCTTTTGGTGGACGCCGCGCAGAAGACCGTCACGCTCTTCAGGGAGCCCGAGGCCGGTCGCTATCGGATGAGGGAAGACGCCGATTTCGGGGAGGTCATCCACATCCCCGAGCCGTTCGGCTTCACCCTCGACACCACGGTTCTGCTCCCGTACTGACGGTCTCGTCCGGTCCGGGCGGTGCGCCAGTGTGGTTGGCCAGCGTGAATGTGCTGGTTCTGGGTTGAAGCTCTGCTCGATGAAGATCAGCCAGAAGATCCGCGCCGAGCACGGTGACGGGTCCAGTGCCGTGGAGACCGAGTTCGACGCCGAGGCGCTGGCCGGGATGGCGGAGAAGTCCGCCGAGTTCGCCGCCCAGGGCAACCGGGTCTACCTCCCGCTGGCCGACTGACGTCCAGCTGCACCTCGCTGCCGCCCCGGTGAGCTTCGACGCTTGCCGGGGCGGCACCGTGTCTGCGCACGGAAGGCGGACGGCAACACACTTGTCCGGACTTCGGACGCGGGCACATCCGGCGTACTACGCTGAGCGCTGTTCCAATCACCCTCAGTGAGGAGCTGGTATGCCGTACTCGCCGCTGCTGATCAAGCCCATGAAAGAGGAGCTGACTTCGATCGGCTTCAAGGAGCTGCTGACCGCAGGCGATGTGGACGCCGCGATGAAGGACGCGGAGACGGGCCTGACTCTCGTGGCCATCAACGCGGTCAACGGCTGTGCGGCTGGCCTGGCCCGCCCCGGCGCCCGCATCGCCCTGGAAGACACCTCCAATCGCCCGAACCGGCTGCTGACGGTCTTTGCCGAACAGGACCTGGAAGCCACCGCGAGGATGCGCTCGTACTTCGCGGACATCCCGCCGTCCGAGCCGTCGTTCGCGGTGTTCAAGGATGGCGAGCTGGTGTACTTCATGCCGCGCCACCGTATCGAGAGGCGTGATGCCCAGGCAGTGGCCAGCGACCTCGGCGGCGTGTTCGACGAGTTCGGCGAGTAATCCCGATCGGCCACGGCTGAGGTGCGGTCCCTGCCTCAACTGGAGAGGGCCACAACCGTGAGGGCGGTCGTTCCAGGTGCCTCGCACCCTCGGAACGACCGCCCTCACGGTTGTGTCAGGCATCCCAGGCGGTCACGATCGGCTCGGGCCCCTCGTCGGCCGTTGCTGCGAGGTCTGCCGGCAGCATCGTGAGCAGGAGGGACCGGCTGTCGGCGACGGCCTTCCCTGGCGGAAGCCCTCGGTGCACCGCTGGTCACGAGCGACGCGAGGATCAAACGCAGCGGTGCGGCAAAGTGCGAGGTTGAGGTCTTCGCCGCGAGCCATCCCTGACTGACGCAACTCTTCGTAGTGGCGCGGCGTCCCGGCGTCCGGCGGGGCGGGGCGGGGCGGGTCAGGCGAGGGCGGGGGCAGGGGCGGGTTCGAGGAGGACGGTGGCGCGGTCGGCGGTGAGGATGCCGAGGATGTAGCCGTCGTCGTCGACGACGGGCCAGACCGCCATGCGCTTGACCCGCATCGCGATCGCGGCCAGGGCCAGGCCCAGGCCCGGCCAGGCGAACGGGCCGCGCTGGTGCGCCGTGGCGCTGATCGAGGTCCGCTCGCCTGGCCGGGGGTGTTCCAGGAAGGTGTGGAGCCCGGTGCGGGTGACCAGCCCCTCGCACCGGCCGTCGTGGCCGCGGACGAGCAGGTATTCGACGTGGGCGCCGCGCAGGATGTCGTTGGCCTGGTCGACGGTGCTGTCGTCGGCTATCTGGTACTCGCAGGGCTCCATCGCGTCGGCGACCGTGAGGCCGTGGCCGGTGCGTGCCGCCTGCGGGGTGTGAGTGGTCACGGTGGTCACCGCTTCCCGTCCCCGGGTGTCCGGCCGGAACGGCCCGGACGACCCTTCACCCAGAACGAAGCCGGAACGGGTACCGGGATGCGGAATGCCCTGGATGTCTTCGAGCCTACTCCCGTGACGGCAGGCCCGTCGGAGGGTGCCGCGGAGTACCGTTGGGAGACAACCGAGGACATTCCGCATACCGGTACCGGCGCTGGTGTCGCCCTGGGTCATGACAGGTCCTTGCGGACCGGACGGGCGGCTTCTGATGCTGCCGATCCCCCTCCCCGTTCCCGCCACTCCCGGGCCGTGGTCCGTGCCCGGAGTCCCGCTGCTGCCACGTCTGGTGCTGGAGCCGACGATGGCGCGGGGCGGGGTGTTCGACGGTGCCTGGTGGCCGCGTTCGAACCGGGTGCTGGCCGAACTGCCGGACCTGGTCACCGCGCTCGGCGCCCACCTGGGGCGCATCATCCGGGTGGGCCTGGACACCTCGGCCTGGGACGGCGTGCCCCGTTCCGTCGTGGTGAACGGCCTCCTGATCAGGATCAACTGGCTCACCAGCAGCAGCGCGACGATCAGCGTCACCCGCGGCTTCCAGGACCACTTCCTCCTCCTGGTCGTGCCGCCCCGCACCGACCCGGAGACGGCCTCCACGGCCATGGCGGCGGCGTCGGCGACCGGCAACCGCACCCCGGCGGCCGAACTCCTGCTGGACTGGCCGGGGTTCGGGTGTCAGGTGACGTCGTCGGGGCTGGTGAAGGCGGGGCTGGTGTAGCCGGGGGCGGTGAAGTCGGGGGCCGGGGTGGGGACGGCGCCGGGGCTGGTGAAGTCGGGTGAGGTGTAGTCGGCGGTGGGGACGGGGCCCGGGCTGGTGAAGTCGGGTGAGGTGTACCCCGGGCTGGTGAACTCGGGGGCGCCGGCGGGGACGGCGGGCAGGTGGGTGTGCAGGTAGGGGAGCAGGCCGCGGTCGCGCAGCGCGGTGCGCCATTCGCGGCGGGCGTCGGCGAGTTCGGCGGCGAGTTCGGGGTCGGTGCCGGCCGGGGCGGCGGCGCCGCCGTCGCGTATGGCGGTGAGGACGAGTCCGATGATGCCGATGGCCATCGCGGCGACTCCGGCGGCGAGGGCGACCCAGCCGGCGGTGACGAGGCTGCGGGCGAGGGTGAGGTCGGGGTTGGCGGCGCGCAGCAGGTAGCCGATGAGCAGCAGGACCAGGGCGGCGGTCCAGGCGAGGACCGGGGTGAGCACGGTGAGGACGGGGAAGAGCCCGGCGCCGCCGTTGGCGGAGCGCAGTTGGGTGAGCAGTCCGGGGGCGATGGGTTCGGCGCCCGGGGGCGGCGGGGGTGTGGTGCGCAGGGTCTCGCGCAGCCGGGTGTAGTGCGTGTACTCGGTGGCGGCCGCGGCGGCGACGGCGTCGGCGTCGCGCAGGGCGCGGACGCGCAGCTGGTCGGTGGTGAGCGCGCCGGGGGCGCGCAGGGCGGTGAGGACGGTGTGGTCGCGCAGGGCTTCGGCGAGGAGGCGCTCGTATTCCGGGCGGTCCTCGGCGAGCAGCGGCGGGGGGTTGGTCATGGGGACCCCGTTCATGCGGACCCCGGTTCGCTCCGCCCCAGGGGCCGCGGGACCCTCAGGGGCGCCGAAACGGGCGCGGAGGCGGGCCGCCGGACGGGCGGCCGGGTGTGGTGTGCCTCATGTTAGGGGCGGGCGCGGCCGTGCTGACAGTCGGTTTCCGGAATTTCGCGCCCCGGCCCGCGCGCGTGCGGTGGCCCGGGCGCCGGGAACGCCCGTTCGACCGACCCCGGTCCGCGGGCCTCAGTTGACGGGGAGTCGGGCGACGAGCAGGCGCCCTTCCATGGTGACGCCGCCGTCCATGGCCACCGCGAGGTCGTCGGCGTAGACGTAGGGGCCGGGGATGTGCGGCGGCTGGCCGTCGTCGGCGTGCACCGCGCCGGTGAGGTACGGGATGGGGCTGTGCCCGTGCACGATGCGGGTGCCGCCGTAGGTGTCGAGGAGTTCGTGGACGGCCGTCGGGCCGGCGTCGCCGCGGAAGGCGAAGCGCTTGGTGAAGCGGCGGAAGCAGTCCCACCACTCGTCGACGCCCTCGTCGGCGAGCAGGCTGTGGACGGCGTCGTTGACGTCGGGGATGGACTCGCCGTACTCCAGGTACGCGGTGGTGTCGGAGTGCAGCAGCAGGTGGCCGTCCTCCAGTGCGATGGCGGGCAGCCGGGAGAGCCAGCTGATGTGGTGGCCCTCCAGCCGGTCCAGGTCGTGCTGCTGGCCGCCGTTGAGCCGCCAGGCGGCGAGGAAGGAGGCGGTGCCGGCGGTGGACTGGACGGGTTCGTCGCCGTACCGGGCGGCGCCGAGGAAGAGCAGCTCGTGATTGCCCATCAGGGCGCGGCAGTAGCCGCCGGCGGCGGCGGCTTCGGCGGCGAGCTGCATCACGAGGTCGATGACGCCGATGCCGTCGGGGCCGCGGTCGGTGAAGTCGCCGAGGAACCAGATCCGGGAGCGGCCGGCGGACCAGTGGCCTTCGGCGTCGATCAGGCCCTGGTGGCGCAGCTCGGCGCGCAGCTCCTCCAGGTAGCCGTGCACGTCGCCGACGACGTAGAGCGGGCCGGGGGGCTCGCCGGGGCCGGGGGCGGGGTACGGGTAGCTGGGTGCGGAGGGGTCGGGCAGCGGCGGGCCGAGTTCGATGGTCGGCGGGTCGTCGCGGCCGGGGGCCTGGTGGGCGTGGTCCTGGTGGGCGGGGGACTGCTGGTCGGGCAGGGCCGGCTCGTAGCCGGGGTGGTCCTGGTGGGAACCGGCGTGGTCCTGGTGGGAGAAGAGCGGGGCGTTCTCCGGGGCGTGCACGGTGTGGTCCTGCCCGTCGGCGGGCCAGTGCTGCTCCAGGTAGCGGGCTCCGCCGTAGCCGCTGTAGGTCTCCGCTTCGTACGGCGTGCCGGGGTAGCCGGTGGCGGGCTCCGGTTCGTAGTAGGTGCCGTACGGCAGCACGTCGAGGTCCGGCTGGTGGCGGGGGCCTGAGTCGGGGTGTTCAGGCCCGGGGAAGCGGTCCTCGGGTGTCATTCGCCCATCATAGGAAGACCACTCTCCCGGCGTCGTCACCTGGTGGGTATCCAATCCTCCGGAGCGTCAGCCGGGCCGTCCCGCAAGGTCCGTTTTGTCCCGGCTCGGTATGGTCTAGACCTCGCCCGGGAGTCGGGGAGGGCTGACGGTGGTGCGCGGGCTCCGGCGCTGGGAGGACGCGCGGACGATCAGCTCGGTCGGCATCAGGGTGCCCGGTGGCGGGCCGGTGCCGGCGGTGCGGAAACGCGGCGGGAAGAGCCGGGCGATGTCGACGCCCGTCCCTGAGTCGACGCCCTCGATGGCGTCGATGAGCAGGTTGACCACGGTGGTGCCGATCCGGCGCGGCTTGAGGGAGAGCGTGGTGATCGGCGGTTCGGTGGTGGCGTAGACGTCGCTCTCGCTGCAGCAGACCAGCAGCAGGTCGTCGGGGACCCGCAGGCCGTAGCGGCGGGCGGCGGCGAGCAGGTCGGTGCCGTTGGGGTCGAACAGGCCGTAGACGGCGTCGGGCCGGTCGGGCCGGGCGAGCAGCCGGTCGGCGGCGACGGCGCCGGCGGCCGGGTCGTGCGCGGGGTAGGCCTCGTAGACCGGCTCCTGGCCGACCTTGGTGCACCAGCCGAGGTAGGCCTCGGTGGAGAGCCGGGTGTAGGTGTCGGTGCTGGTGCCGGTGAGCAGGCCGATGCGGCGGGCACCGGCCTCGGAGAGGTGGTCGAGGATGCCGAGCACGGCGGCCTCGTGGTCGTTGTCGACCCAGGCGGTGACCGGGCAGTTGCCGGGCTTGCCGTCGCTGACGACCGGGACGCCGGACCGGTACAGCTCGCTGACCAGGGGGTCCTGGTCGGGCGGGTCGATCACCACGGTGCCGTCCAGGGCGATGTTGCCCCAGACGTCGTGGCGGGAGGAGGCGGGCAGCACCACCAGCGCGTAGCCGCGGCCGAGGGCGGCGCTGGTGGCGGCCCGGGCCATCTCGGCGAAGTACGCGAACTCCGTGAAGGTGAACGGTTCTTCACCGTAGGTCGTGACGGTCAGCCCGATCAGGCCGGACCGTCCGGTGCGCAGGGTGCGGGCGGCCGCGGAGGGCCGGTAGCCGAGGCGCTCGGCGACCTCGCGCACCCGGCTGCGGGTCTCGTCGGGCAGGCGGCCCTTTCCGTTCAGCGCGTCGGAGACGGTGGTGATCGACACTCCGGCGGCTGCTGCCACATCCCGGATGCCGGCCCGCTCCAGACGCCGTGAGGTGGTGGGACGCCGACCGCTCTGGTTGGCTGCTGCTGTCATGGCGGACCGATCGTATGGCTCCTGACAAGGGTCTGTGACCGGCGCATCGGGAGCCCTCGGAGATACGTTTCTCCAAGAGTGAGCCGGGGTGCGCTCCTTCGATACCCGCACGAAACCAGCCGTCTTACCTCTGACATGTGCCAAAGGAACCCGGCAGAATGGCTGATCTGCGCCTGTCACCCGACCGGGCATCTCACCCCTACGGGTGAGCGCGGTCGGTATCGTTCAAGGCACCCGACCGGGGTGCCCCGGACGCGTTCCGAGATCCCGGGCACGGTGGCGATCCCACAGGTGGCGGGGGCGACCGCACCGGAGAACACGCGCAGAACACGCGCCGAACGCGTGCCGAACGCGCGCGGACAGCATCGAGAAGGAGTAGGACCGTGACGAGTACGTCAGCGCAGGGCCCGCGGCTGCGGCCGACCCTGGACGGCATCCCCACCTACAAGCCCGGCAAGCCGGCCGGCGCCGACGCGTACAAGCTGTCCTCCAACGAGAACCCGTACGACCCGCTGCCCGGCGTGCTGGAGGCGGCGGTCGCGGCGGCCGGCTCGCTCAACCGCTACCCCGACATGGCCGTCGGCGAGCTCAGCGAGGTGCTGGCCGAGCGCTTCGGCGTGCCCGTCGAGCACATCGCCACCGGCACCGGCTCGGTCGGCGTCGCCCAGTCGCTGATCCTCGCCACGGCGGGCCCCGGCGACGAGGTGGTCTTCGCCTGGCGCTCCTTCGAGGCGTACCCGATCATCACCCAGGTCGCCGGCGCGACCCCCGTCCCGGTGCCGATCACCGAGGCCGGCGACCACGACCTGGACGCGATGCTCGCCGCGATCACCCCGAAGACCCGGCTGGTGTTCGTCTGCAACCCCAACAACCCCACCGGCAACGTGATCCACCGCGCCGAGCTGGAGCGCTTCCTGGACGCCGTCCCGTCCGACGTCCTGGTGGTCGTCGACGAGGCGTACATCGAGTTCATCCGCGACCCCGAGGTGCCCAACGGCATCGACCTCTACCGGGACCGCCCCAACGTCTGCGTGCTGCGCACCTTCTCCAAGGCGTACGGGCTCGCGGGCATGCGGGTCGGCTTCGCGATCGCGCACGAGCCGGTGGCCAACGCGCTGCGCAAGACCGCCGTCCCGTTCGGCGTCAGCCAGCTCGCCCAGAACGCCGCCGTCGCCTCGGTGCGCGCCGAGGAGGCGCTGCTGGAACGGGTGGACGCGCTGGTCGAGGAGCGCACCCGGGTGGTGGCCGGGCTGCGCGCCCAGGGCTGGGAGATCCCGGACTCGCAGGCCAACTTCGTCTGGCTGGGCCTCGGCGAGCGCTCGCAGGAGTTCGCCGTCGCGTGCGCCGAGGCCGGGGTGATCGTCCGGCCGTTCCCGGAGGGCGTCCGGATCTCGATCGGTGAGACCGAGGGCAACTCGATCTTCCTCTCGGTGGCCGAGGCGTTCCGCAAGTCGCTCTGATCCCTCCCTTCTTCGTAGGGGCGCGCCGTTCGCGGTGCGCCCCTACGGCGTTCCCGGGGGTCTGGGGCCGGTCGGCGGTGGGACCCGGGGCGCTGCCGGACGGCTGGAGATCACCGGAACTCACCGGAACTCACTGGGAGCCCGCTGGGAGTTCGGCCAACGACGGCCCACGGCACGGCCAAGGCGCCCGCGCGAACCGGGCGGTGTGACCGGAATGCCCGGATCCGCCCGGTCAGTCTTCTCCCAGCCCGCGCCCAGGGCTCCGCAAGAGCGCCCAGGAAAGCTGTCCGGCATGAAGGTGCTCCCGCGACGGCGAGGCGTCGTCCTCGTCAACTCCGCGCTCGGCGTGGCGCTCCTGGGCGGTGCCGCCCTGGTGTACGCCACAGTGAACAGCGGCACCAGTGCCGCCGCCGGCAAGACCCAGATCCGTACGGCGACCGTGGCCAAGGGAACGGTCCTGGCCACCGTGTCCGGAACCGGCACCCTGGTCTCACCGACCGACGCGGCCCAGGACTTCGCGACCGGCGGCCGGCTCACCTCGGTCAAGGTCGCGGTGGGGGACGCCGTCAAGAAGGGCCAGGTGCTCGCCACCGTCGACACCACGGCCGCCCAGCAGCAGGTGGACGCCGCCCAGGCGTCCCTCACCACGGCCAACGCCAACCTCACCAAGGCGCAGGCCGGTGTCACCACCACGACCACCCAGCCGCTGCCGGGTGCGACCTCCGGCGCCGGCGGCAACGGCGGCGGTGGTGGGGACCGCGGAGCGGGCGCGAACAGCACGCCCGCTCCGCAGACCACCACCATCACCACCACCAAGGTCGACGACGCGGCCGTCGCCCAGGCCCAGCAGCAGGTCGCCACCGCGCAGACCACCCTCGCCAACGCCCAGGCGGCGCTGACCGGCACCACCCTGACCGCCTCGGTGGACGGGACGGTCGCGTCCGTCTCGGCGAAGGTCGGCGACACCGTGGGCGGCGCGGGTTCCGGCGGCTCGTCCGGTTCGTCGGGCTCCACCGGGTCGACCGGGTCGACCGGCAAGTCGTCCACCGGCAGCACCGCTTCGGGCGGCGCGCCGAGCGGCTTCATCGTGCTGACCAACCCGACCGGGATGCAGGTCACCGCCAACTTCTCCGAACTGGACTCGCTCAAGCTCAAGAAGGGCGAGGCGGCCACCGTCACCCTGAACGCGCAGTCCGACACCAAGCTCAACGCCAGTGTCCTGTCCGTCAGTTCGCTGCCCAGCAGCAGCGGCGGCAGCGTCGGCTCGACGGCCGTCCAGTACGCCGCCACGCTCCAGCTCAGCGGTGACACCAGCGCGCTGCGCACCGGCCTCAGCGCCACCGTCCAGGTGATCACCGGCGAGGCGGACAGCGCGCTGTCACTGCCCACCTCCGCGCTCTCCGGCACCGGCGCCAGCCGCACCGCGACCGTGGTGCACCCGGACGGCTCCAGCGAGCGGGTCAGCGTCGGGGTCGGCGTCGAGGGCGACAGCACGGTGCAGGTGGTCTCCGGGCTGAAGGAGGGCGACAAGGTCGAACTCCCCACCACCAGCGGCGGCAACGGCTTCCCGAACGCCTCCTTCCCGGGGATCGGCGGCGGCCAGGGCCGTGGCGGCCAGGGCGGCGGCGCCGGCCTGGCGGGCGTCGGCGGGGGCGGCGGTGCCGCCGGCGGCGGCGGGGCCGGCCGGGGCGGTAAGGGCTGAGCATGCGTCACGTCATCGACAAGCGCGTCCCGGCGGCGCCCCCGCCCGTCATCCAGCTGCGCCGGATCACCAAGGCGTACGGGCACGGCGACGCCGTCGTGCACGCGCTGCACGGCCCGGAGGACCCGGACACCGGCGGCCCGCTCGGCGTCAGCCTGAACATCCACCAGGGCGACTACGTCGCGGTGATGGGCAGTTCCGGCTCCGGCAAGTCCACCATGATGAACATCCTCGGCTGCCTGGACGTCCCGACCGCCGGCCGCTACCTGCTGGACGGCATCGACGTCGGCCACCTCGACGAGGGGCAGCTCGCGCTGGTCCGCAACCGCAAGATCGGCTTCGTCTTCCAGTCCTTCAACCTGATCCCGCGCACCACCGCGCTCGCCCAGGTCGAGCTGCCGCTCGCCTACGCGGGCGTCCGGGCCTCGGAGCGGCGCCGCCGGGCCCTGGCCGCGCTCTCCCTGGTCGGCCTCGCCGAGCGCGCCGGGCACCGGCCCAACCAGCTCTCCGGCGGCCAGCAGCAGCGCGTCGCGGTCGCCCGGGCACTGGTCACCGCACCGGCGATGCTGCTCGCCGACGAGCCCACCGGCAACCTGGACAGCCGCTCCACCGAGGAGGTCCTCGACCTCGTCGACGCGCTCAACGCCACCGGCCGCACCGTCGTCCTGATCACCCACGAGGACGAAGTCGCGCGGCACGCCAAGCGGGTGCTCCGGCTGGTCGACGGCCGGATCGTCAGCGACGTCCGGCAGGCCCCGGTGGACGGGCCGCCGCCGCTGCTGCGCGAACTGGGGGTGTCGGCGTGATCCTCTGGCAGATGCTCCGCTTCGCGGTCGGCGGCCTGGCCGCCAACAAGGTGCGCTCGGCGCTCACCATGCTCGGGGTGCTGATCGGCGTCGCCTCGGTGATCCTGCTGCTGGCCGTCGGCAACGGCTCGTCGGTCGCGGTGAAGGAGTCGATCACCTCGCTCGGCACCAACTCGCTCACGGTCAGCTCCGGTTCGGCCAGCGGCGGCTCCCGTGCCACCTCCTCGGTGAAGAAGCTGACGGTCGCCGACGCCAAGGCGCTGGCCGCCGACACCGACTCGACCGCGATCAGGTCGGTCGCCCCGGTGGTCACCACCAGCGGGACGGCGCTGTACGGGGACATCTCGTACAGCCCCGGCTCGATCGTCGGCACCTACCCGGCGTACTTCGAGACCGCCAACCAGAAGGTCGCGCACGGCGAGTACTTCACCGACGACGACGTGCTCGGCTCGCGCAAGGTCGCGGTGCTCGGCGCCACGACGGCCAAGCAGCTGTTCGACACCGTGGACCCGGTCGGCAAGAAGATCGTCCTCGGCGGCACGCCGTTCACCGTGGTCGGCGTGCTCCAGGCCAAGGGCGGCAGCGGCTTCACCGACCCGGACGACGTGGTGATCGCCCCGCTGCCGACCGTGCAGAACGCCTTCACCGGCTTCGGGGCCGTCAACCAGATCCTGGTGCAGGCCAGTTCGGCCGACAGCACGACCGCGGCCCAGGCCGAGATCACCCGGGTGCTGCTCGGCACCCACGCGATCGCCGACCCGACCAAGGCCGACTTCCGGATCACCAGCCAGTCCTCGCTGCTCACGGCGAGGGAGAGCACCACGAAGACCTTCACCGTGCTGCTCGGTGCGGTGGCGGCGATCTCGCTGCTCGTCGGCGGGATCGGGATCACCAACATCATGCTGGTGACGGTCACCGAGCGGACCAGGGAGATCGGCATCCGCAAGGCGCTCGGCGCCCCGCGCGCGGTGATCCTCGGGCAGTTCCTGACCGAGTCGACCCTGCTCTCGGTGCTCGGCGCCGGCCTAGGGGTGGCCGCCGGGATCGCCGGCTCGCACTTCAGCATCGTCGGCATCAAACCGGTGGTGATCCCCGAATCCGTGATCGGCGCGTTCGGCATCGCCGTCGCCATCGGGCTGTTCTTCGGCAGCTACCCCGCCAACCGGGCCGCCTCGCTGCGGCCGATCGACGCCCTCCGGCACGAGTAGGACTCCCATGAGCAACGAGATCGCCACGGTCAGCAGCAGCACGCCGGCCGAGCAGGTCGCCCTGCTCGCCACCCCGCCGGACGCCCGCGACGTCACCGCCGAGCTCGCCGCCCCGCCGCGGCGCAAGCTGCCCTGGCTCAGCCTGGTGCTGGCGGGGGGCGTCATCGCCAGCGGGGCCTTCGCGGGCGGGGTCTGGTACCAGCAGAACCACGGGACGAAGAGCGGCTCCTCGCACGCGACGGCCTCTGGGGCTGTGCCGCAGCAGCGGGCGGCCGGGGCGGCCGGGGCGAGCGGTGGCGGGTACGGGCAGGGCGGCTCCCGCCGGGGTGGTCAGGGCGGTGGTCAGGGCCAGGGCACTGGTCAGAGCCAGGGCGGGCAGGCCGGGCTCACCCGGGGCACGGTCAAGGCCGTCGACGGCACCACCGTCTACCTGACAGACGCCAACGGCAACACCGTCAAGGTCACCACCGGCGACGCGACGAAGGTCCAGCTCAACAAGGAGGGCAAGGTCGCCGACCTCCAGCCCGGCCAGAGCGTGACCGTCGTCGGCACCCCCGACGCCAACGGCGGCTACGCGGCCAGCCAGCTCGTCGAGGGCGCGGCCGCCGGTGCGGGTGGCGCGGGTGGCTTCGGCGGTGGCGGCTTCGGCGGCGGTGGCTTCGGCGGTGGCGGTGCTCCCAGGAACCCGTCCGGGGGCTGACCCCGTAGCTCCCGGACGCCGCGAGGCCCTCGCCCATC
>NZ_JBFBFU010000068.1:0-14299 GCF_040684355.1 Kitasatospora sp. NPDC091276
TCCGACAGGAGGCCGTCCACACCCTCCCGGTCGGTGGTGTGGTCGTCCGCGAACCGACGGTCACCCGTCGCGTCCGGCACGTACTTCACACAGACGACGATCCTCAAGCTCATGAGTGGTTCTCCTGTCACGGTCGCGCTGGTCGATGGCCTCACGTCATGCCGAGGGTACTGAGTGCCAATCCCGGCCCGGCCGCGCCCTGCGCGCCGTGGGCGCCACCTGGACCGGCATACCGTGTCGGCGCTCTTCGACTGGTGTCGGAGGCTCCGTGAAGAGGATACGGCACTCAGTACCCCTGGTAAAGGAACTCAGTACCCTTCCCGGTGTGTGCTGGGCCTCAGGACGCCCTCAGGCGGCCAGCACCACGGCGGCCTCTCCCGTGTAGACGCGGAAGGTGAGGGACTCCTGGAGGTAGAGCCGCACGGTGTCGGCGTCGTGGGAGAGGTAGCCGACGGAGACGTCCTGGCCGAGGAAGAGCTCGAAGTCGCCGCCCCGGGTGGAGAGGAGGAGGGCGCCCTCGATGGCGGGGGCCCAGATGATGTCCCCGTCGAGGAGCCGGGCGAGGTGGTTGTGGACGGGGTAGCCGTGGTCGCTGGTCTCGTTGACGGCGGTGAAGGTGTCCGCGCCGAGCAGGAGCGAGTAGGGGCCGCCGACGCCGGCCAGGCGCAGCGCGGTGAGGGCGCGGCTGACCGCCTCGGGGTACTCGCGGACGTCCTCGGGGAGCTGGACCGGCGGGTTGGTGGAGCCGGCCCGGATGCCCTCGATGGCGGCGGCGCGGTAGCCCTCGAAGACGGCGCGGTCCTCGGCGAGGGCGATGGTGCGGGCGGCGTCCTTCACCGGCTGCCAGTCGGAGTCGCGGGAGCCGCGCTCGACGTCGTCGACGGCCTCGCGGCGGACGGTGAAGGGTACGCGCAGCTCGACCACCGGCTGGGCGGCGCGGGCGTGGGCCTGGACGCCGTCGGCGGGCGGTTCGATGCCGGTCAGGTGGCCGGTGCCGACGGCGGCGAGGGTGGAGCCGTCGGGGCCGTTCAGGTCGACCACGCGGCGGCCGGCGATGTGGAGCTTGAAGGTCTGGCGGGCCTCCTCCTCGATCTCCGCCCAGGCTGCGGCGGAGACGGGGGCGAGGTCGCGGTGCAGGTTGTTCATGGTGCGGGTCCTTGTCGGGAGGTCCGGTTCAGGGCGTGCCGCGCAGGCTGCCGATGCCGAGCGAGCCGGTCGCGGGGGGAGCACTCGGCGCGGGCGGAGCGGGCGGAGCCGTCCGCACCGGGGGCGCCGATGGCGCGGGCGGCGGGGCGTCGAGGAAGTCGGCGGTCGGGACGAAGAACAGCGAGCCGGTGGCGGCGGTGGAGAAGTCGAGCAACCGGTCGGTGGTGCCGGGCGGGCGGCCCACGAACATGTTGCGCAGCATCTCCTCGGTCACCTCGGGATCGCGCGCGTAGCCGATGAAGTAGGTGCCGAACTCGCCGCCGCGGTCGAACGAGCCGAAGGCCATGTTGTAGCGGACGATCTTCCGTTCCGCGCCGTCCGGCCCGGTCACGGTGCTGAGCGCGACGTGCGAGTCGGCCGGTTTGACGTCGTCGTCGAGCTCGATGTCGGTGAGCTTGGTGCGGCCGACCGCCCGCTCCTGGTCCTCGACGCTCAGCGCGTTCCACGCGTCCAGGTCGTGCAGGTACTTCTGGACGATGACGTAGCTGCCGCCGGTGAAGTCCGGGTCCTCGGCGCCGACCACGGCGGCGGTCTCGGCGGCCCGGCCCTCGGGGTTCTCGGTGCCGTCGACGAAGCCGAGCAGGTCCCGGTCGTCGAAGTACTTGAAGCCCTGGACGGAGTCCACCACGGTGGCCGCCCCGGCCAGCCGGCCGGTGAGCTGGCCGGCCAGCTCGAAGCAGAGGTCCATCCGGGCGGCCCGCAGGTGCAGCAGCAGGTCACCGGGGGTGGCCGGGGCCCGGTGGCGGGTGCCGGCCACCTCTCGGAAGGGGTGCAGGCCGGTCGGCCTGGGGCCGTCGAAGAGCCGGTCCCAGGCGTCCGAGCCGATGCCGGTGACGCAGGTGAGGCCCCCCTCGGGGGCCCGGAAGCCGACCGCGCGGCGCAGCCCGGCGAGGTCGGGCAGCAGGTCGCGGACGGCGTCCTCGCCGCCGGGCTCGACGGTGAGGACCAGGAAGACCGCCGCGCTGGTCAGCGGGGAGAGCACGGCTTGCGGTTCGGCCTGCATGGCGAGGGTTCCTCCACGGTGGTGCAGGAGGCCGGGCGGCGTCCCGCTCATGGCCGGTGGTCAGCGTGCCGCGGCTGCCGCCGACCGGGCGGGCCGACGGTGTGACGGACCAGCGGCGCGACGGACCAGCGGACATCTGATCATGCGTACGATTACACCCCATAGCGGACCATTCGGCGCGGGCGGCACTCCCCCGAACGGCCCTCCCGGACGCGCCGTCCGCCGGGGCCGTTCGGGGGACGCCCACAGCCGGTGGGCACGCGGAAGGGGCGGACGCGCCGTCACGCGCCCGCCCCTTCCACCCCGGCTGTCAGACGCGCAGGGCCGCCAGCTGCTCGGCGAACGGCACCACCTGTTCGGGCAGCGCCGGCGCCGCCGGGCCGCGGCCGGCCAGCAGTGCCGCCAGTTCGCCCGCCGCGCGGTCGATCCGGCCCGGGAGGCCGTCGGTGAGCCCGTCCCCCGCCGTACCCCAGTCGTCGGTGGCCGCGTAGACGGCGGTCGGCACCACCACCGCGCGCAGGTAGCTGAACAGTGGCCGGACGGCGTGCTCCAGGGCGAGCGAGTGCCGGGGCGTGCCGCCGGTGGCGGCGATCAGCACCGGCTTGCCGGTGAGCGCGTCGTGGTCGACCAGGTCGAAGAAGGACTTGAACAGGCCGCTGTAGGAGGCGGTGAAGATCGGTGTCACCGCGATCACCGCGTCCGCGCCGGTCACCGCGTCGATCGCCCCGCGCAGCGCCGCGCCGGGGAAGCCGGTGACGAAGTGGTGGGCGATCTCCGAGGCCAGGTCGCGCAGTTCGACCACCGTGACGTCCACCTGCCGCCCACCATAGGACAGTTGACGGATCGTCGATTCGGAGAGGCGGTCGGCCAGCAGCCGGGTCGAGGACGGCTCGCTCAGCCCGGCGCTCACCACCACCAGCCGGTACGCGGTCACTTGGCCACCTCCACGCTCTCCCCGTCGACGGACTTCCCGTCGGCGGACTCCTCGTCGCGGGCCGCGACCCGCGCGGCGTGCGTCGGCCCGTCCGGCACCGCAGCCGGGCGGTTCCTGGCGAACTCCTCGCGCAGCACCGGTACGACCTCCTCGCCGAGCAGGTCCAGCTGCTCCAGCACGGTCTTCAGCGGCAGGCCGGCGTGGTCCATCAGGAACAGCTGGCGCTGGTAGTCGCCGAAGGACTCGCGGAAGGCCAGCGTCTTCTCGATGACCTCCTGCGGGCTGCCCACGGTCAGCGGGGTCTGCTCGGTGAACTCCTCCAGCGAGGGCCCGTGCCCGTACACCGGCGCGTTGTCGAAGTACGGGCGGAACTCCCGCACCGCGTCCTGCGAGTTGCGCCGCATGAACACCTGCCCGCCGAGGCCGACGTACGCCTGCTCGGGCGTGCCGTGGCCGTAGTGGGCGTAGCGCTCGCGGTAGAGGGCGATCAGCTTCTGGAAGTGCTCCTTGGGCCAGAAGATGTTGTTCGCGAAGAAGCCGTCCCCGTAGTAGGCGGCCTGTTCGGCGATCTCCGGGCTGCGGATCGAGCCGTGCCAGACGAACGGCGCGACGCCGTCCAGCGGGCGCGGGGTGGAGGTGAAGGACTGCAGCGGGGTGCGGAAGCGGCCCTGCCAGTCCACCACCTCCTCGCGCCACAGCTGGTGCAGCAGCGCGTAGTTCTCGATCGCGAGCGGGATGCCCTGGCGGATGTCCTTGCCGAACCACGGGTAGACCGGGCCGGTGTTGCCGCGGCCCATCATGAGGTCCACCCGGCCGTCGGCGAGGTGCTGGAGCATCGCGAAGTCCTCGGCGATCTTCACCGGGTCGTTGGTGGTGATCAGCGTGGTCGAGGTGGAGAGGATGATGCGGTCGGTCTGCGCGGCGATGTAGCCGAGCATGGTCGTCGGCGAGGACGGGACGAACGGCGGGTTGTGGTGCTCGCCGGTCGCGAAGACGTCGAGGCCGACCTCCTCGGCCTTGCGCGCGATGGCCACCATGGCCTTGATCCGCTCGTGCTCGCTCGGGGTGCGGCCGGTGGTCGGGTCGGGGGTGACGTCGCCGACGGTGAAGATTCCGAACTGCATGCTGCTCACCACACTCCAGGTCGGCCCCTCGCCCGGGCGCTGGGGGCGCACGGGGTTCTCGGGGCGGATCGTTAAACTTTCAACCACCTTAGCACCCGGGTGCGGATCGTTATTCCCGCCCACAATTGAGGGGGGAGCTCCGGAAGGGCGGCGAACCGATGGCGACGTACATCGCGGTGAGCGCGCTGAGCCACGAGGGCCTGGTGCGGCAGCACAACGAGGACAGCCTCACGGTCGGGCCGTGGACACTCTGCGCCACCGTGACCGGCAACCCGCAGACCCTGCTGTTCCCGCTCGGCCCGCCCTGCGTGGTCGCCGTGGCGGACGGCCTGGGCGGCCACCCCGGCGGCGAGGTCGCCAGCGCCCTGGTGGCCCGCCGGCTGGCCGCCGACGGCACCGGACTGGACGGCGAGGAGGCCGTCCGGGAGGAACTCCAGGAGTGCAACCGGGCGGTGTACGCGGCCGCCGCCGGCGAACCCGAGCTGGCCGCGATGGGCACCACGGTGGCCGGCCTGGTACTGCTGCCCGACCGGGCGGTGGCCTTCAACGTGGGCGACAGCCGGGTCTACCAGGTCACCCCGGACGGGCTGCGCCGGGTTAGCGTGGACGACAGCCCGCCGCTGCCGCCCGGCCGGCGCACCACCTCGGTGGTCACCCAGACCCTGGGCGGCTCGCTCGGACTGACCTTCGTCGAACCGCACGTGCGCGCCGCACCGCTGGCCGCCGGCGACCGCTACCTGGTGTGCAGCGACGGCCTGACCGACCCGGTGCCGGAGGAGGAGCTGGCCGCGCTGCTCGCCCGGCCGCACGACGGCTCCGACCGCGCCGACGGGAGGGCCGCGTTCGAGCTCTGGAAGGCGGCGATCGCGGCCGGCGGGCCGGACAACATCACCCTGGCGCTGGTCCGGATCGGCGAATAGGCCCTGTCACCAACTTCCGTGGTCAGTACACCTGGCCGCCGGTGGGCACGGACCCGCCCCGGCGGGGCGCCGAAGCGCTCCGCCGGGGCGGTCACCTGTCCGTGTTCGGTCGCTCGACGAGCGTCCGGTCAGAGTTCGCTCGTGACGCTCACCCCGCTGAAGCCCTGCTGGGCGTAGAGGCTGAAGTAGACGTAGCCGGCCGGCGGGTTGGTGATCGTCAGGGTCTCGGAGTTGTCCGGCCCCGCCGAGTGCGCCGTGCTGGCGTCGGTGTACGCCCAGGAGGCCGGGTTGTAGTAGAGGTCGCCGTTGCCGGTGCCGCCGCTGGTGGTGACCTTCACCTGCTTGGTGCCGGCCGGCACCAGGAGGTAGAAGTGCGCGTAGTTGCCGGTGGTCGCCGCGATGTTGCTGCGGGCGCAGTTGGCGTCCAGCTTGCGGATGTCGGTGCCGGCGCACTCCGGCAGCTGCGGCTGGGTGGGCGTGCCACCGCCGGAGGCGCAGGCGCCGTTGGCGCACGCCGTCAGCCAGCTGTCGAAGCCGGCGTCGTAGCGGGTGCCGATGGTGGTCTTGAGCAGGGTGCGGGCGCCGGCCCAGTCGCCGACGCGGTACTTGGCGAGGACGGAGTCCAGGTCGCCGCGGTGCTGCTCCAGCATGTAGCGGACGGCGAGGTAGCCCCAGCGGTAGACCCGGTCCTGGTCACCGTAGGCGGTGTCGAAGAGGTCGCTCAGCTTGTAGGTGTGCTGGGCGGCCGCCGCGATGGCGGCGTCGTTGGTCACCTTGCGGTACGAGTACGAGATGTACTCGGCGAAGCCCTCGACCCACCAGACGGTCGGGGTGGTCATGCCGGCGTTGAAGTCGCCGTACATGTCGAACCGGCCGTCGAGGTAGTGGGTGTACTCGTGGTTGAGGTTCCAGATCTCGAACGACGGGCGGGCCCACTCGGCCTCGTAGCAGAGGAAGCGCGGCTGGTTGCCGGCCTTGACCGGGTCGCCCTCCAGGTACATGCCGCCGTTGTTGGTGTCGATGCCGTAGATGGCCGCGGCCAGCACCTGGTAGTCCAAGGAGGAGTGGAAGACCACGACCTCGATCGTGGTGTTGCCGTCGTCCTTGACCGGACCGTTGTCGCGCACCACCGAGTGGAAGTACGCGTCCTGGCCGGTGAGGCTGGTGCAGGCAGTGCCCAGCTGGGTGTTGTCCAGCGCCTGGGCGATCAGCTTGATGCTCGGGCTGCAGGTGTAGTTGACCGTCAGCACGCCCGCCTTGAGCTGGTCGGAGGCGTTGCAGGTGCCGTAGTAGGCGCAGTTGGCGGCGTCGTAGTAGCCGACCCCGTCCGCGACCGCGGCCCACTGGTAGACGGTGCGACCGTTCGGCGCGGACTGCGCGACCAGCGACTTGGCGAGCGGACGGACCTTGGGCTGGAGCGCCGTGTCCTTCAGGAAGCGGGTCAGCTCCTTGGCCGCGTTGTAGACCAGCACGCCGAAGTCGCCGCCGAGCTGGTCGTTGTTGCGGGTCGCGAAGCCGGACAGCGCGTCCAGCACGCTCGGGTCGGCCTCGACCGCCGCGTCGAAGCCGGTCACCTGGTGGCCGCGGAACAGCACCGTGAAGACCGGGTTCACCGCCCAGGCCATGCCGGCCGGGTTCCAGGTGGCGCTGTTGTAGTCGTTCAGCAGCTGCTTGACCACCGGGAGGTAGCGGATGTTCTCCTGCGCGCTGTCGATCAGGGTGACGGCCTCGCCCAGGATGGGCGCGTTGCCCGCGGCGACGTCCCGCACGTGCGCGCCGCCGAAGAAGGCGTCCAGCCCGGAGCGGATCGCCGTCTGGAGGGCGGTGCCGTAGGTGCCGACGTCGTCCTTGTGGTACCACTGCGCGAAGTACCCGGCGCGCAGGTACAGCACCAGTTGCTCGACGGAGGTCGAGTTGTCGCCCGGGTAGCTGCCGGACGCGTCGCGCAGCGCGTACGCCACGGTGGTCATCTGCTCCTCGCGGAACGCGCCCCTCGCGTCCGCGCCGGTGAGCTGGAAGAGCCCGTTGATGCACTGGATGTCGGCGGCCTTGATGTGCTGGACCAGGTCGCCGCCCGTCCGGCCGGTGAAGTCGCCGACATTGCAGGGCTGTGCGGCCGCCGCGCCGAGGGCGAAGGCCTTGGCGGTCGGCCGGGCCTCGGCCGGCCGGGTGTCGAGCGGGAGCGGGGCTCGCTGGTCGGCAGAGGCGAACTGCCGGTCGGTGTGGCCGCGCTCGGGGGCGCCGGCGGCGGGCTGCGGCGCCGGTCCGGCGGGGGTGGTGGGGGCGGACGCGCCGCCGCCGGGGGCGGCGGCGGGGGCGGCCTTGCTCTGCGGGGCGAACAGGCCGATCGTCAGGAACATGGTCAGGGCGAGTACTAACAGCCTTGCCAGCTGCGGGAGTCGCAGCAGACGCGCGGAACTCACGTGGGGGCCTCCGGGCCGTCGTCGGCCGCATTGGGGGTGCGGCCGGTGGGGTGGTGAGGACCGTTGGCGACGGTGCCTCGTGGGCGGCTCCGTCGTACACACGGTGGGGAGTGTGACATGTACCATGGCACACATCACATGACGTTGGATAGCCCCGCTCATGTGAGCGATTGGCGGGGGAACGACGCAGGGGCCGTGATGGCGAATCGCCACCGCGGCCCCTGCGCTTGGGGGTTGACGCCCCGCTCGACTACTTCCGCAGCAGCAGGATCACGCCGGCCGTCACCAGACCGACCAGGACCGCCGCCGCGCCGTACGCCAGCCGGTGCGCGCGCAGCACCGGCAGGAAACGGTCCACGGCGTAGCGGCCCGGGCCGGTCAGGGCGAGCGCGGCGGCACCCGCCGTGAGCAGCAGCTCGTACTCGCTGCCCTTCGGGGCGAAGAAGCCGCCGCCCCAGGTGACGGCGATCGCGTTGACCATCGTGCCGACGATCGCGGCGCCCGCCAGCGGGGTCAGCAGGCCGACGGCGAGGGCGAGTCCGCCGAGCGTCTCGGTGAGGCCCGCGACCACGGCCATGGCGTTGCCCGCCGGGTAGCCGCTCATGGTGAAGAACTGACCGGTGCCGTCGATCCCGCCGCCGCCGAACCAGCCGAACAGCTTCTGGCTGCCGTGCGCGGCCATGGTCAGGCCGAGGGCCAGGCGCAGGAGCAGGAGTCCGGCGTCGTAGGCGTGCGGGGAGGTCGTCGCGGAGTCGGGGGTCACCCGGCCCGGGAGGACGGTGGTGGTGGGGGCGGTCGTGCTCGGGCTGCTGCTCGGCATGCGCGTCTCCATCGATCGGGATCGGTCGTAGGGGTGTGGTGGCGCGGCCGGGCGGGTCGCCCCGCGGCTGTTGTTCAAATTTGAACCGGCCACTCCTCGACCGTACCTTGGAGTTCGAATTTGAACAACTGACGCATCGTGGACAACTCGCGGGCCGGACCCCGCCCGGGGCAGGGTGGAGACATGGCTCAACGCAGGCAGCACCGGCGGACCGCGAAACCCGGCACGCCCTACCCCGAGGCCCTCGCCGCCTTCGGCGAACGCGTCCGGCTGATCACCCCCCGCCAGTGGGACGCCCCCACCCCGTGCGCCGGCTGGTCCGTCCGCGAGCTCGTCAACCACCTCACCGGCGAACAGCTGTGGATCCCCGAACTGCTGATGGGCGCCACCATCTCCGAGGTCGGCGGCCGCTTCGACGGCGACGTCCTCGGCGACGACCCGGTCACCACCTGGACGGAAGCCGCCGACGCCGCCCGGGACGCCTTCGCCGTCCCCGGCGCCACCGAGCTCACCGTCCACCTCTCCTTCGGGGACGTCTCCGGGCAGTACTACCTGGACCAGCTCACCACCGACCTGGTCATCCACAGCTGGGACCTCGCCGAAGCCGTCGGACGGCACACCCGGCTCCCGGCGGAACTCGTCGACTTCGCCCTCGGCGAGTTCGCCGGCTACGGGGACCTCTCCGGGAGCGGCCTGTTCGACCCGCCCCTGCCCGTCCCCGACGACGCCGGTCCGCAGACCCGCCTGCTCGCCCTCACCGGGCGGCGCGACCGGCCCTGACCTGCGGCGACCGGCGTGGTGCCGGACGCCGGATACTGGAAGGAGCGGGGGCCGCGATCCGTGCGAGAGGCGGGCACGCCATGAGCCGCAGGCCGGACATCCTCGGCGAGTTCACCGCCGACCACCGGGCGGTCGCCGAGCTGCTCGACCGGATCGAGCAGGCACCCACCGGCGCCGCCGAGCGCACCGACCTGCTGGCCCGGCTGACCGACCTGCTGTTCACCCACTGCGCGGCCGAGGAGGAACACCTCTTCCCGCTCGTGCAGCACGACGTGCCGGACGGCGGGGCGCTGGTGTTCGGCAGCATCCACGAGCACCTGGCGATCGGGCAGTACCTCTCCGACCTCCAGGGGCTCGGCCCGGCCGACCCGGCCTTCGACACCCTGCTGCGCGGCCTCGCCGACACCCTGCGGCGCCACCTCGCCGTCGAGGAGAAGCAGCTCTTCCCGGCCGCCCGCAAGGCCCTGCCGGCCACCACCCGAGCCGCGCTCGGCGACCGGCTGCGGGCCGAACGCGCGGAAACCGCCGAAGACGCCGAGGCCACCGGGCCCGCCGAGGCAGGCAGCGCCGAGCCGTGAGCCTCAGTTCTTCGGGCTGATCACCGCGAAGCGGCCGCCCTCCCGGTCCTGCAACCGGGCCACCCGCCCGTACGGGGAGTCGAAGGCGGATCCCACCGCCGAACCGCCCAGCTCCACGGCCCGGGCCAGCGCCCGGTCCGCGTCCGGGACGGCGAAGGACACCTCCCAGTGCGGCGGCAGCCCCGCCGCACCGCCCGCCTGCTCCCGCGCCAGCGCGGCCACGCTGTGGCCCTCCGCCCGCA
The DNA here is from genome assembly GCF_040684355.1 of Kitasatospora sp. NPDC091276. Classification (NCBI taxonomy): domain Bacteria; kingdom Bacillati; phylum Actinomycetota; class Actinomycetes; order Kitasatosporales; family Streptomycetaceae; genus Kitasatospora; species Kitasatospora sp. NPDC091276. Next base: position 10,031 of record NZ_JBFBFU010000068.1, read on the forward strand.
GCACCACCCGGTCGTGCTCCCAGCGGACGTCGAACCGCTCCGGGTCACGGCCGTCCCAGCGGAACACCTGCCCGTAGAACAGGGCCGCCGCGAACGGGTCCGGCGTGCGCAGCTCGATCCAGACCGGTGCGCCCGGCAGGTCCAGCCGCCGGGCCCGGCCCAGCGGGCCCTCCCAGATGCCGAACACCGCCCCGGCCGGGTCCGCCGCGAAGGCCACCCGCCCGGCGTCGAAGGCCAACGGGCCCACCGCCAGGGTCGCGCCGCGCTCGCGCACCGCGTCGGCGGCCTCGTCCGCGCTCTCCGTGCCGAAGTAGCTGGTCCACGCCACCGGCATCGCCCAGTCGCTGCCCGCGACCCCCAGCCCGGCCACCGCCTCCCCGCCGGTCACCGCGTGCAGGTACGGGCCGAAACGGTCCGGCCCCGGCTCGAACTCCCAGCCGAGCAGCGGCCCGTAGAACGCCTTCGCCCCCTCCAGGTCCCGGGCCGTCAGGCTCACCCAGCACGGAACGGCCGCCACGCAGCGCACCTCGGCGGTCTCACCGCTGCCCATCGCGGACCTCCTCGCCACCCGGCCGCCGGGCCCCTCCCGACTCCCACGGCCCACCGGCCGCCCGGGACGCCCACAGCCTAGGCCGAAGGGCGTAGCGCGTTCCGGGAGGCATGGCCGGGATCAGCGCACCCAGTTCTTGAGCGGCTCGGTGTCCAGCGAGATCCCCACCGGCTCGGGGAGGTGGACGGTCTTGCCGAACGGGAGGATCTGCGCGGTCTCGTAACGGACGCCGTCGGGCTGGCTGTGGACGGTGACCTCGGCGGAGTCGCGGTCGATCAACAGGTAGACGGGGATGCCGGCCTCTGCATAGGCCCGAGGCTTCTCGACACGGTCCCGCTGATCGGTATCGGAGTCGTAGGAGGTGACCTCGGCGACCATCAGCACGTCGCTGGTCTCGGCCCACTCCACCGTGCCGACGAAGGCGTCTGCATGCGCCAACGTGCCGTCCGGGCGGGCAAAACTGCCACGGTAGCCCTGGATCTTCAGCCCCTGATCGTGCAGATAGAGCTCAGGCCGAGCCTGAATGCAGCTCCGCAGCAGCCACTGAATCATGCGGCCGTGGTCGCCGCCTGGCACGGGCTTGACCCCCAGCTTCCCGTTGATGAGCTCCGGCCGGATGCGTTCGGCGGTTCGAGCCAGAAGACGAGCGAACTCCTCGAACTCCTCGGGCTGCATCTGCGGGCGGTCGGAGGTCGCGGTCACGGGCTTTCCTCCTTCGCCTGGGCACCCCGTGGGGCAACGAACACACCGGCAAGTGGTCACGGGCCGTCTGGATTCCGACGATAGCGCCCACCGCCCGGCCCTCCGAGTCACCCCAGAGCGGGTAAATGTGACCCAGGTCACATGGAAAGGCGAAATTTCCGGGGAGGGAATCCCCGTTTGGTCTTTCGTAGGCAGAAGCGGGGAGAACTTCCCCGGTATCCTGAAGGAGCAGTCGCCGTGACCACCGCCGCCACCGAGCCGGTCCGACCCGTGGAGACCGTCCGTGCGCCCAAGCTGCGCGCTGACGCGACCCGCAACCGGGAGCGGATCGTCCTGGCGGCTCGCGACGCCTTCGTCGAGCACGGCGCGGACGTGCCGCTGGACGAGATCGCGAAGCGGGCCGGGGTCGGCAACGCCACGCTGTACCGGAACTTCCCGGACCGCTCGGCGCTGGTCCGCGAGGTGGCGCTGCTCGTCAAGAGCCGTATCCTGGCCCTCGCCGAGACGGCGACGGTCGAGGCGGACGCCCCTGACGGCGTCCCGTTCGACGCCCTGCAACGGTTCGCGCACGCGACCGTCGCGGAGAAGCTCGGCGCGCTCTGCCCGATGTTCACCAGCCATGTCGACCCGTTCGACCCGGACCTCACCGAGGCCCGCGAGCGCCTGACGGCCGCCGTGGGCGGTCTGATGGAGCGCGCCCGGGCGGCGGGTGAACTGCGGGCGGACGTCGACCACGGTGACCTGTTCATCGCGATCAGCCAGCTGACCCGGCCGCTGCCGGGGACGTCCTGCCAGCTGCTCGACGACTTCGTCCACCGGCACCTGCAGCTGTTCCTGGACGGGCTGCGCACGCCGGCCCGTTCGGTGCTGCCCGGCCGGGCCGCGACCTTCGAGGACTTCCAACCCCACCACTGACCCACCAGCGGTACCCCGACCGACCGACCCGCCCTCCGGACCAGGCCGACCACCGGCCCGCCAGGAGCCGATCCCCGCACGCCCCGCACCGACGCCCCGTACGGCGACCAGCCGTCCCCGTACGGCGGTCGACCCTTGTCGCACGCCACGCACCGTGAAGTGAGTACCCCCATGCCTGAAACCGACGCCCGACCGGCGACGCTGCCCGATCCCCGGCGCTGGAAGGCGCTGATATTCATCGGCCTCGCCCAGCTGATGGTCGTCCTGGACGCCACCATCGTGAACATCGCCCTTCCGTCCGCCCAGCGGGACCTGGGCATCTCCGACGGCAACCGCCAGTGGGTGATCACCGCCTACGCGCTGGCCTTCGGCGGCCTGCTGCTGTTCGGCGGCCGGATCGCGGACCTCTGGGGCCGCAAGCGGACCTTCGTGGTCGGCCTGGCCGGCTTCGCCCTCGCCTCCGCGCTCGGCGGCGCCGCGGCCAACACCGCGATGCTGCTCGGCGCCCGCGCCCTCCAGGGCGTGTTCGGCGCACTGCTCGCCCCGGCCGCGCTGTCGCTGCTGGCGGTGACCTTCACCGAGGCCAAGGAGCGCGCCAAGGCCTTCGGCATCTACGGCGCGATCGCCGGTGGCGGTGGCGCGATCGGCCTGATCCTCGGCGGCCTGCTGACCGAGTACATGAACTGGCGCTGGACCTTCTTCGTCAACGTCCCGTTCGCCATCGTCGCCGCCGTGGGCGCCGTCCTGGTGATCCGCGAGCCCGCCGAGGGCCGCAACCGCAACCGGCTGGACGTCCCCGGCGTGCTGCTGGTGACCACCGGCCTGGTCTCGCTGGTGTACGGCTTCACCCGCGCCGAGTCCAGCGGCTGGACGGCTGCCAGCACGCTGGCGCTGTTCGTCGCGGCCGCCGTGCTGCTGACCGCGTTCGTCCTGGTGGAGCGCCGGGTCAAGGCCCCGCTGCTGCCGCTGCGCGTGGTGCTGGACCGCAACCGCGGCGGGGTGTACCTGTCGCTCGGCCTGGCCGTGATCGGCATGTTCGGCCTGTTCCTGTTCCTGACCTACTACCTGCAGCTCGTGCGCGGCTACAGCCCGGTGCTGACCGGCGTCGCGTTCCTGCCGATGGTGGCGGGCATGATCACCGGCTCGACCCAGATCGGCGCCCGGCTGATGACCCGCGTCCCGGCGCGGTTCCTGATGGCCCCCGGCTTCCTGGTCGCCTCGATCGGCATGCTACTGCTGAGCAACATCGGCCTGGACACCTCCTACCCGATGCTGATCCTGCCCGGCCTGGTCCTGATGGGCCTCGGCATGGGTACCGCGTTCATGCCGGCGATGAGCCTGGCCACGCACGGCGTCCAGCCGCGCGACGCGGGCGTCGCCTCGGCGATGGTCAACACCTCGCAGCAGGTCGGCGGCGCCATCGGCACCGCGCTGCTGAACACCATCGCGGCCAGTGCCACCACCAGTTGGCTGGCCTCGCACGCGACCGCCGCGGCGGCCTCGTCGCCGGCGGCCGCCCAGGCCCTGCAGTTCCAGGGCATGGTGCACGGCTTCACGACCGCGATCTGGGTGTCCTTCGGGATCCTGGTGGCGGCCTCCGCGATCGCCTTCACCCTCGTGAACGCCGGTCGCCCGGACGCGGCGTCGGCGTCGGGTGCCGGTGCGGCGAAGAACGACGAGGTGCCGGTGCTGGTGCACTGACGCCTGCGGGTTGCTCGGGTGCGTACGCGGCCCGTCCGGTGTCCCCTTCCTGGGGCTCCGGGCGGGCCGCTCGCCGTTTCCGGGTCCGGCGGTTCCGGGGTCGGCCATTCGGGGTCTGGATCACAGCGACCCCGGGTGGAAGTGGGGACTGCTCCCCGATTATGGTGGCCCCAGCGAGAAGCGGGGAACTATCCCCACTTCCTTCCGACCGAGGTGCGTGCACATGACCCGGAATCAGAACCCAGGACGGGGGCGGCGGGCCGTCGACTGGGCGGACGGCCGGCTGGGGATCCACACCCTGGCCAGGGCCAACCTGCGCAAGATCTTCCCGGACCACTGGTCCTTCATGCTGGGCGAGATCTGCCTCTACACGTTCGTCATCATCATCCTGACCGGTGTCT
>NZ_JBFBFU010000069.1:0-13793 GCF_040684355.1 Kitasatospora sp. NPDC091276
CGCCTCGGCACCGGCCGGCGGCCACACCGAGGCATCGAACACCGCCGGCACCGCGCCCGAGCCCACCACACCACTCGCATGCAGAGTCCAGACCGGCTCCGAGCCGGTGTCCGCCGTGGAGTGGATGCCGATCGCGCGGCGCCCGGAGTCGTCCGGCTCGGCCAGGCGCACCTGGATCCGGACCGATCCGTCCTCGGGCAGGACGAGCGGCGCGGCCAGCGTCAGTTCCTCGACCAGATCACAGCCGACCTCGTCCCCGGCCCTCACCGCCAGCTCGACCAGCGCCGTGCCCGGCACCAGGACCGAACCCATGACGACGTGGTCCGCGAGCCACCCGTGCGACCGGGCCGACAACCGGCCGGTGAACACCAGATCGGCGGTACCGGCCAGTTCGAGCGAGCCGGTGAGCAGCGGGTGCTCGGCGTTCCGGAGCCCGGCGGACTCGGCCGTCGGGAAGAACGCCGATGCGTCCGTCCAGAAGCGGCGGTGCTGGAAGGCGTACGTCGGCAGGGCGACCCGGCGGGCGCCCGTCCCGGCGTGGAAGGCGGACCAGTCCACCGGGACGCCGAGCACGTGCAGGCGTGCCAGCGCCTCGACGACGGTCCGCTCCTCCTCGCGTCCGCGGCGCAGCGCCGGGATCGCTTCGGCCTCGCCGTCGGGCAGCGCGCTCGTGGTGAGGGCGGTGAGGACGGTGTCGGGGCCGAGTTCGAGGAAGCGGCGGACGCCGGCCTCGTGCAGGGTGCGGATGCCGTCGGCGAAGCGGACGGCCTCGCGGACATGACGCACCCAGTACTCGGGCGACGTCAAACCATCGACCAGTGCGCCGGTCAGGTTGGAGACCAACGGGATCGACGGCGCACTGTAGCCCAGCCCGTTGAGAACCGTACGGAAGTCCTCCAACATCGGGTCCATCAGCGGCGAATGGAACGCGTGCGAGACCCGCAGCCGCGTCGTCCTGCGGTCGGCGAAGTGCGCCTCGATCGCCTCGACGGCCTCCTCCGTACCCGAGACGACGATCGAGGTCGGGCCGTTGACGGCGGCGATCGACACGAAGTCCGTGAGCAGCGGCAGGACTTCGTCCTCCGCCGCCTGCACCGCCAGCATCGCGCCACCCGACGGGAGTGCCTGCATCAGACGGCCACGAGCGCTCACCAGCTTGCACGCGTCCTCCAGCGAGAACACCCCGGCCACATGCGCCGCCGCGACCTCACCGACCGAGTGCCCGGCCACGAACTCCGGCCGCACACCCAGAGACTCCACCAACCGGTACAGCGCCACCTCGACCGCGAACAACCCCGCCTGGGCATACTCCGTCCGGTTCAACAGCTCCTCGTCCGCACCCCACACGACATCCCGAACCGAAAGATCCAGAACCCCGCACACCTCGTCGAAAGCCCGAGCGAACACCGCGAACCGGGCATACAACTCCCGCCCCATCCCCAACCGCTGCGACCCCTGCCCCGAGAACAGGAACGCCACCCGCCCGCTGGTCGCGACGCCGGTCGGCGCCTCGCCGTCCGCCACCGCCCGCAGGCCGGCGAGGAGTTGCCCGGCCCCGTCGCCGACCACGGCCGCGCGGTGTTCGAGCGCGGCACGGGTCGTCGCCAGCGAGTACGCGACGTCCACCGGACGGGCGTCGTCAATGGCCGCAACCAGCCGCTCGGCCTGCGCGCGCAGGGCCTCCGGGGACGTGGCGGACAGCAGCCACGGCACGACCCCCGGTTCGGCCTCCGGCACCTCCGTGGGCTGGGTCGCCGCCGGGGCCTCCTCGATGATCACGTGGGCGTTGGTGCCGCTGATCCCGAAGGAGGAGACGCCGGCGCGGCGCGGACGCTCGCCCGGGGCCCACGGGCGGGGCTCGGTCAGGAGCCGGACGGCCCCCTCCGACCAGTCCACGTTCGCGCTCGGCTCGTCCACGTGCAGCGTCGACGGCAGCTCGCCGTTGTGCATCGCGAGCACCATCTTGATCACGCCGGCGACACCAGCGGCGGCCTGGGTGTGCCCGATGTTCGACTTGATCGAGCCGAGTAGCAGGGGCCGTTCGCGGTCCTGACCGTACGTCGCAAGCAGCGCCTGGGCCTCGATCGGGTCGCCCAGCGTCGTCCCGGTCCCGTGCGCCTCGACCACGTCGACCTGGTCGGCGCCGAGTCGGGCGTTGGCGAGCGCCTGCCGGATCACCCGCTGCTGCGACGGACCGTTCGGCGCCGTCAGGCCGTTCGACGCGCCGTCCTGGTTCACCGCGCTGCCGCGCACGAGCGCGAGCACCGGGTGCCCGTTGCGCAACGCGTCCGACAGCCTCTCGACGACCAGGAAGCCCGCGCCCTCGGCGAAACCCGTGCCGTCGGCCGCGGTCGCGAACGACTTGCACCGCCCGTCGGGGGCGAGCGCGCCCTGGCGGCCGAACTCGGCGAACACCCCCGGCGTGGCCATGACCGTCACGCCGCCGGTGATCGCGAGCGAGCAGTCGCCCTGGCGCAGCGCCTGGGCGGCCAGGTGCAGGGCGACCAGGGAGGACGAGCAGGCGGTGTCCACCGCGACAGCCGGGCCCTCCAGACCGAGCTTGTACGAGACGCGGCCGGCCACGACGCTGCCGTTGCCGTCACTGCCCGGGTAGTCGTGGTACATCACGCCGGTGAAGACGCCGGTGCGGGTGCCGCGCAGGCCGCTCGGGTCGATGCCGGCCCGCTCCAGCGCCTCCCAGGAGAGCTCCAGCGTGAGCCGCTGCTGCGGGTCCATCGCCAGGGCCTCGCGCGGGGAGATCCCGAAGAAGCCGGGGTCGAACTCGGCGGCGCCGTCGAGGAATCCGCCCGCGCGGGTGTAGTACGAGTCCTCGGTGCGGAGCGTCGAGAGGTCCCAGCCGCGGTCGGTGGGGAACGGGGAGATCGCGTCCGCGCCGGACGTCACCAGCTGCCAGAGCTCCTCGGGCGTGGTCACCCCGCCCGGGTAGCGGCAGGCCATGCCGACGATCGCGATCGGGTCGTGGCGGACCTCGGCCGCCGCCGCGATGTCCGCTGCCTCGTCGACACGAACGACGCGGTCGTCGGCCAGGTCGAGCAGGGCATCGACCAAGCCCGCGTCACGGAGCCGCCGGGTCGGGATCGACTGCAGCGCGGCCCGCAGGTCGGCCTCGGCGCGGGACGCCTCGCCGCTGGCGGCGGTCCGCACGCCCAGCTCGGTGACGATGAGGTCCGTCACGGCCTCGGCGTTCGGGTGGTCGAAGGCGAGGGTGGCGGGCAGGCGCAGGCCGGTGAGCGTGTTGAGCTGGTTGCGCAGGTCGGTCGCGGCCAGGGAGTCGAAGCCGAGCTCCTGGAACGCGCGCTCCGGCTCGATCGCGTCGCCCGACTCGTGGCCGAGCAGCCCCGCCACCCGGGCCAGGACGAGGTCGAGGACCGTCCGCCGCTGCTCCGCCTCCGTCAGCCCGGCGAGCCGCGCGGCGAGACCCTCGGCCGGTGCGGCCGACGCCGAAGCGTGGGCCGCCGTGCGGCGGGCGGCCGGGACGAGACCGCGCAGGAGCGCGGGGAGCTCGTCGGTGCGGGCCCGCAGGGCGCCCGCGTCGACCCGGATCGGGACGACGGTGGCACGCTCGCTGCGCAGACCGGCGGCGAACAGCGCCAGACCCGCCTCGCGGGTGAGCGGCGGGACGCCCTGGGCGGCCATGCGGTTGCGGTTGAGCTCCAGGAGCTGCTCGCCGAGGCCGGCGCCGACGTCCCACATGCCGTAGGCCATCGAGGTCGCGGGCAGGCCGGCGGAACGGCGGTGGGCTGCGAGGGCGTCGAGGAAGACGTTCGCGGCCGCGTAGTTGCCCTGGCCGGCGGTCAGGACCAGACCACCGGCGGAGGAGAACATCACGAAAGCGGTCAGGTCGAGGTGGCTCGTCAGCTCGTGCAGGTACCACGCGCCGTCGGCCTTCGGCGCCAGCACGGCATCCATACGCCCAGGCGTGAGCGCACCGACCAGACCGTTGTCACCGACACCGGCGGCATGGACCACGGCCGACAAACCCGGGATCCCGGCGATCAGACCGGCCACGGCCTCACGGTCCGCCATGTCACACACACGAACCTCGACGGCAGCACCGAGAGCGGACAGCTCCGCCACCAGCTCCACCGTTCCCGGCGCCTCCAGACCGCGACGACTCGCCAGCACCAGACTACGAACGCCACACTCGGACACCAGGTAGCGGGCCACCACGGCCCCCAGGCCACCCGTACCACCCGTGACCAGCACCCTGTCGCCCGCGCCCACCGGCAGCGAACCCTCCGGCTGCGGGAGCCGGCTCAGACGCGGAACATAGACGGCCCCGGCGCGCACGGCCGACTCCGGCTCGGACGTGACGACCACTTCCCCGTCCGTGTCCACCAGGACGAAGCGTCCGGGGTTCTCCGCCTGCGCCGCCCGGACCAGACCCCACACCGGAGCCTGCGCCAGATCCACCGGCTCGCCCTCACACACCGCCACCGCACCCCGTGTCACCACCACCAGACACGACGCCGCGAACCGCTCCTCCGCCAGCCACGTCTGGAGGACCTCCAGCACGGCGTGGACGTTCACGCGGACACCGCTCGGGACGTCCTCGGGGCTCACGAAGGCGCCGCAGTCGAGGACGACCACGCCTGGCGCCGCCTCCGAGGACTGCGAGACGTCCTGCCACCGCGCCGAGGCGTCATCCGCAGCAGCCGAGCTGGGCAGCTCCGCCCACTCGATCCCGTACAGCGGGTCGACCGAGCCCAGCTGCTCCGCCGAGACCGCCCGGCTCACCATCGAGGCCACCGTCAGCACCGGGCCGCCCGCCGGGTCGGCGAGGTCGAGCCGCAGCCCGCCATCGCCGAGCCGGACGATCCGCACCCGCACCGCCGAGGCGCCGACGGCGGACAGGGTCACGCCGGTCCACGCGAAGGGGATCATGGTCTCGCGCTCGCCCCCGCCTGCCAGGATCGCGGCGTGCATGGCCGCGTCGAGCAGCGCCGGGTGCACGCCGAAGCCGTCGGCCGCCACACCCTCCGGCAGCGCGACCTCGGCGAACAGCTCGTCGCCGCGCCGCCAGGCCGCACGCAGGCCCTGGAACACCGGCCCGTAGCCGAACCCGGCCTCGGCCATCCGCTCGTACGCGCCCTCCACCGGCAGCGGCTCCGCGCCGACCGGCGGCCACACCTCCGCGTCGAACGATTCCGCCCCGACGGCTCCGGAGACCGCCAGCGAACCGGCCGCGTGCTGGACCCACCCGGCGTCCGGGCCCCCGTCCGCCCGCGAGTGGATCGTGACCACGCGCCGTTCCGAGGCGTCCGGGCCACCGACCCGCACGTGCAGCTGGACGGCGCCGCGCTCGGGCAGGGCCAGCGGTGCGGCCAGCGTCAGTTCCTCCACCAGTTCGCACCCGACCTCGGCCGCGGCCCGCAGCGCGAGCTCGACCAGCGCCGCGCCGGGGACCAGGACGGTGTCCAGGACCTGGTGGTCGGCCAGCCACGGGTGCGAGTCCAGTGACACCCGGCCGGTGAGGAGGAACCCGTCCGTGTGGGAGAGGTCGACGGCCGCGCCGAGCAGCGGGTGCGCGAAGGCACCCACTCCGACCGCGCCCAGGTCGCCGAGCGGGCTCGTCGCGTCGAGCCAGAACCGGCGGTGCTGGAACGCGTAGGTGGGCAGGTCCACCGTCCGGGCGCCGGTACCGGCGAAGAGGACGGACCAGTCCACCTCGGCCCCGGCCGTGTGCAGCCGGCCGAGCGCGCCGACCAGCCGCGCCTCCTCGTCCCGATCCGCGTGCAGGGCGGGCACGACGCACGTACCGGCGGCCGTCGGGTCGTCGAGGACGCCCTGCACCAGGCCGGACAGGACGGTGTCGGGGCCGAGTTCGAGGTAGCGGCGGACGCCGGCCTCGTGCAGGGTGCGGATGCCGTCGGCGAAGCGGACGGCCTCGCGGACGTGGCGCACCCAGTAGTCGGGCGAGGCCAGGCCCTCCGCCGGTTCGCCGGTCAGGTTGGAGACCACCGGGATCGACGGCGCGCTGAAGGTGAGCCCGCTGAGGGCTTCGCGGAAGTCCTCCAGCATCGGGTCCATCAGCGGGGAGTGGAACGCGTGCGAGACCCGCAACCGCGTCGTCCTGCGGTCGGCGAAGTGCGCCTCGATCTCCGCGACGGCTTCTTCCGTCCCCGAGACCACGACCGACGTCGGGCCGTTCACCGCCGCGATCGACACGAACTCGCCCAGCAGCGGCAGGACTTCGTCCTCCGTCGCCTGCACCGCCAGCATCGCGCCACCCGACGGGAGTGCCTGCATCAAACGGCCACGAGCGGACACCAGCGCACAGGCGTCCTCCAGCGAGAACACCCCGGCCACGTGCGCGGCCGCGACCTCACCGATCGAGTGCCCGGCCACGAACTCCGGCCGCACACCCAGGGACTCCACCAGCCGGTACAGCGCCACCTCGACCGCGAACAACCCCGCCTGGGCATACTCCGTCCGGTTCAACAGCTCCTCGTCCACACCCCACACGACATCCCGAACCGGAAGATCCAGAACCCCGCACACCTCGTCGAAAGCCCGAGCGAACACCGCGAACCGGGCATACAACTCCCGCCCCATCCCCAACCGCTGCGACCCCTGCCCCGAGAACAGGAACGCCGTCCCGCCGCCCGACCGGGCGGACGAGGTGGCCGCGCCTGGGGCGAGTTCGCCCCGGCTCAGTGCGTCCAGCCCGGCCAGCAGTTCCTCCCGGTCCGCACCGAGCAGCACCGCGCGGTACTCCAGCGTCGCCCGCGTCTCGACCAGCGAGTGGGCCACGTCCAACGCGTCGAGCTCCGGCCGCGCGCCGACGAAGGTCGCGAGCCGCCCGGCCTGCACCCGCAGGGCCTCCGGCGTCGCCGCGGCGAGCAGCCACGGCAGCGTGCCCGGATCCCGTCCACCAGCGGCAGATGCGACCACCGGCTCGGGGCCCTGCTCCACGATCACGTGCGCATTGGTCCCGCTGATCCCGAAGGCGGACACGCCCGCCCGGCGCGGACGGCCGGTCGCTGGCCAGGCCCTGGCCTCGGCCAGCAGCTCGACCGCGCCCTCCGACCACTCGACGTGCGGCGAGGGCCGGTCGATGTGCAGCGACTTCGGCAGCACGCCGTGCTGCATCGCCAGCACCATCTTGATCACGCCGGCCACGCCGGCCGCCGCCTGCGCGTGCCCGATGTTCGACTTGATCGAGCCCAGCAGCAGCGGCAGTTCGCGGTCCTGGCCGTAGGTGGCGAGCAGGGCCTGCGCCTCGATCGGGTCGCCCAGCGTCGTCCCCGTACCGTGAGCCTCGACGGCGTCCACGTCCGCCGGGGACAGTCCGGCGCTCGCCAGCGCCTGGCGGATCACCCGTTGCTGGGACGGCCCGTTCGGCGCCGAGAAGCCGTTGCTCGCGCCGTCCTGGTTGACGGCCGTGCCGCGGATCACCGCGAGCACCCGGTGCCCGTTCCGCTCCGCGTCGGACAGCCGCTCGACGAGCAGCACCCCGACGCCCTCCGACCAGCCGACGCCGTCCGCCGCGCCAGCGAACGCCTTGCACCGACCGTCCGCGGACAACCCTCGCTGCCGCGAGAACTCGACGAACATGCCCGGCGTCGACATCACCGTCGCGCCGCCCGCGAGGGCAAGCGAGCACTCCCCGGTGCGCAGCGCCTGGACTGCCAGGTGCAGGGCGACCAGGGACGAGGAACAGGCCGTGTCCACGGTCACCGCCGGGCCCTCCAGGCCCAGCGTGTAGGACACGCGGCCGGAGACGACGCTGCCGCCGCTGGTGCCCGAGGGATTCGTGTTGAGCGCGTAGTCGTGGTACATGACGCCCGCGAAGACGCCCGTCCGGCTGCCGCGCAGGGACAGCGGGTCGATGCCCGCCCGCTCCAGCGCCTCCCACGAGGTCTCCAGCAGGAGCCGCTGCTGCGGGTCCATGTAGAGGGCCTCGCGCGGGGAGATCCCGAAGAAGCCGGGGTCGAAGTCGCCGGCGTCGTGCAGGAAGCTGCCGTGGCGGGTGTAGCTGTGCCCCTCCTTGCCGGGCTCGGGGTCGTAGAGGTGCTCGATGTCCCAGCCGCGGTCGGTCGGTAGTCCGGTGACGGTGTCGACGCCGTCCGCCAGCAGCCGCCACAGCTCCTCGGGCGTGGCCGCGCCGCCGGGGTAGCGGCAGGCCATGCCGACGATCGCGATCGGCTCGTCGGAGGTGTGCGGGCGGACGTCGGTGCCGGTCGTCGGCGTCGCCTCCGTGCCCGCGCCGGCCAGGGCGAGGAGGTGCTCCGCGACGGCCCGCGCGTTGGGGAAGTCGAAGGCGAGCGTGGCGGGCAGGCGCAGGCCGGTGCGCTTGTTGAGGCGGTTGCGCAGGTCGGTCGCGGCGAGTGAGTCGAAGCCGAGCTCCTGGAACGCCCGCTCGGGCGCGATCGCCTCGCCGGAGGCGTGGCCGAGGACCGCGGCGACCTCCGTCCGCACGAGCTCCAGTGCCAGACGTCGGCCCTCGCTCCCGGTTGCCCGGGCGAGGCGCGCGGCCAGCCCGGTCCCGGTCGCACGCCCACTCGCGGGCAGCTCGGCGCGCCTGCGCGGCGCGGCGAGGCCGCGCAGCAGCGCGGGGACCTCGTCGGTGCGGGCGCGCAGGGCGGCAGCGTCGACCCGGATCGGGACGACGGCGGCGCGATCGCTGCGCAGCGCGGTGACGAAGAGCGCGAGGCCGGTCGCGCGGTCGAGGACGGGAACGCCCTGGGTGGCCATCCGCGCCCGGTCGACGTCCGCGAGGTCGCGGCCGAGGCCGGCGCCGACGTCCCAGAGGCCGTAGGCCATGGAGGTGGCCGGCAGGCCGGCGGCGCGGCGGTGGGCGGCCAGGGCGTCGAGGAAGACGTTCGCCGCCGCGTAGTTGCCCTGACCAGCGGTCAGGACCAGCCCGCCCGCGGAGGAGAAGAGGACGAACGCGGTCAGGTCGAGGTGGCTCGTCAGCTCGTGCAGGTACCAGGCACCGTCCGCCTTCGGCGCCAGTACGGCGTCCATCCGGTCCGGCGTCAGCGCGCCGACCAGCCCGTTGTCACCCACACCGGCGGCGTGGATCACGGCCGACAGGCCGGGGATCGCGTCGACCAGAGCCGCCACGGACCCGCGGTCCGCCATGTCACACGCCCGGACCTCGACGGCAGCGCCGAGGGCGGACAACTCCGCCACCAGCTCCACCGCACCCGGCGCCTCCGGGCCACGACGGCTCGTCAGCACCACACTCCGCACACCGCACTCGGCGACCAGGTACCGGGCCACGACGGCCCCCAGACCACCCGTGCCACCGGTGATCAGCACCGTGTCGCCCGCGCCGACCGACAGCGCTCCCTCCGGCTGCGGAAGCCGGCACAGCCGCGGGACGTACACGGCTTCGGCGCGAACGGCCGACTCGGGCTCGGCGGTGACCAGCACCTCGCCGTCCGTGTCCAGCAGACCGAAGCGACCAGGGTTCTCCGCCTGCGCGGCCCGGACCAGACCCCAGATCGGAGCCTGCGCCAGATCCACCGGCTCACCGTCACGCACCGCCACCGCACCCCGCGTCACCACCACCAGACGCGACACCGCGAGCCGCTCCTCCGCCAGCCACGCCTGCACCGCGCGCAGCAGGTACTGCGTCACCTCGCGCACGGCCGCCGGAACGTCGTCGCCCGGGGCAGCCACGGTCGAACAGTCCAGGACGACGATCTCGGGGGCCGGGCCCTCGGCGGGCAGGGCGTCCCAGGCCGTCCATTCCTCACCCGGGGCAGCCGGGAGCTCCGACCACTCCACCGCGTAGAGCGGGTCGGCCGGGCTCAACTGCTCCGCCGAGACCGCCCGCCCCTTCACGGAGGCCACCGTCAGCACGGGGTCACCGGTCGGGTCGGCGAGGTCGAGCCGAAGCCCGCCCCCGTCGAACCGGACCAGGCGCACCCGTACCGCCGAAGCCCCGACGGCGCGCAGCGCAGCGCCCGTCCACGCGAACGGGACCACGGTGTCGTCGCTCCCCGCGTCCACGATCGCGACGTGCAGGGCCGCGTCGAGCAGCGCCGGGTGCACGCCGAAGCCGTCGGCGTCGACGCCCTCGGGGAGCTCGACGTCCGCGAACAGCTCGGCCCCGCGCCGCCAGGCCGCCCGCAGGCCCCGGAAGGCGTGGCCGTAGCCGAACCCGGCCTCGGCCATCCGCTCGTAGGCACCCTCCACGGACAGAGCCTCGGCGTCGGCCGGCGGCCAGACGTCGAAGGCCTCTACATTCCCGACTCCACCAGTGGCCAGCGAACCGGCCGCGTGCTGGACCCATCCGGCGTCCGGGTCCCCGTCCGGCCGGGAGTGGATCGTGAGCTCCCGGCGGCCGGTGGCGTCCGGCGATCCGACGCGGAGCTGGAGCTGGAGCGCACCGTGCTCGGGCAGCACCAGCGGTGCGGCGAGTGTCAGTTCCTCGACCTGCTCGCAGCCCACCTCCGCGGCGGCGCGCAGCGCGAGTTCGAGCAGGCCGGCGCCGGGCACCAGGACCGTACCCTGGACCACGTGGTCGGCCAGCCACGGGAACGCGGCCGTGGAGAGGCGTCCGGTGAGCACCAGCCCGTCCTCGTCGGCCAGTTCGACGGCGGCGCCGAGCATGGGGTGCGTGGTGGCGCCGAGGCCGGCGGACCGGACGTCGCCGCTGCGGGCGGCGAGGGGCGCGGGCCAGAAGCGGCGGCGCTGGAAGGCGTAGGTCGGCAGGTCGACGTGCCCGGCACCGGTGGTGGCGAACAACGCGGTCCAGTCCACCGTGGTGCCGTGGACGTGGAGACGGGCCAGGGCCTCGACGAGGGTGTGCTCCTCGGCCCGGTTGCGGCGGAGCGCCGGGACGGCTTCGGCCTCGCCGTCGGGCAGCGCACTCACGGTGAGCGCGGTGAGGACGGCGTCGGGGCCGAGTTCGAGGAACCGCGTGACGCCCGCGGCCTCCAGCGTGCGGATGCCGTCGGCGAAGCGGACGGCCTCGCGGACATGGCGCACCCAGTAGTCGGGGGTCGTGAGGTCCTCACCGAGGTTGCCGGTGAGGTTGGAGATCACCGGGATCGACGGCGCGCTGAAGGTGAGCCCGCTGAGGGCTTCGCGGAAGTCCTCCAGCATCGGGTCCATCAGCGGGGAGTGGAACGCGTGCGAGACCCGCAACCGCGTCGTCCTGCGGTCGGCGAAGTGCGCCTCGATCTCCGCGACGGCTTCTTCCGTCCCGGAGACGACGACCGAGCGCGGGCCGTTCACGGCGGCGATGGACACGAACTCACCCAGCAACGGCAGGACTTCGCCCTCCGTCGCCTGCACCGCCAGCATCGCGCCGCCGGACGGCAGCGCCTGCATCAACCGACCGCGAGCGGACACCAGCGCGCACGCGTCAGCCAGGCTGAACACCCCGGCCACGTGCGCGGCCGCGATCTCACCGATCGAGTGCCCGGCCACGAACTGCGGCCGCACACCGAGCGATTCGAGCAGCCGGTACAGGGCCACCTCGACGGCGAACAACCCGGCCTGGGCATACGCAGTCTGGTTCAGCAGCTCCTCGTCCGCACCCCACACGACATCCCGAAGCGGCAGCTCCAGCGCGGCGCACACCTCGTCGAAAGCCCGAGCGAACACCGGGAACCGGCCATACAACTCCCGCCCCATCCCCAGCCACTGCGACCCCTGCCCGGAGAAGAGGAACGCGCTCCTGCCCACCGACGCGACCCCTCGGGCCACCTCGGCCCCGTCGACGACCACGGCGCGGTGCGGGAAGAGCGACCGCCCCGCAAGGGTGATCGCCACATCCCCGGAACGGAGTTCACCGAGTCCCGTCAGTCGCGCGAGCTGCGCGTCCAGCGCCGCCTCGGACTTGGCGGACACCACCCAGGGCATCGCCCCCGCCGTCACCGTGGCGTCCTGCACCACGTCAGGCTCGGCCTGCTCCAGGATGACGTGGGCGTTGGTGCCGCTGATCCCGAAGGAGGAGACGCCCGCGCGGCGGGCGTGGCCGGTGGCCGGCCAGTCGGTGCACTCGGTGAGCAGCTCGACGGCGCCCGCCGTCCAGTCCACGTGCGAGGAGGGTGCGTCCACGTGCAGTGTGCGCGGCAGCAGGCCATGCTGCATCGCCAGCACCATCTTGATCACGCCGGCCACACCGGCCGCCGCCTGCGCGTGGCCGATGTTCGACTTGATCGAGCCCAGCAGCAGCGGCAGTTCACGGTCCTGACCGTAGGTCGCCAGCAGGGCCTGCGCCTCGATCGGGTCGCCCAGCGTCGTCCCCGTACCGTGAGCCTCGACGGCGTCGACGTCGGCGGTCGACAGTCCGGCACTCGCCAGCGCCTGCCGGATCACCCGCTGCTGCGACGGACCGTTCGGCGCCGTCAGACCGTTCGACGCACCGTCCTGGTTCACCGCGCTGCCGCGCAGGACCGCCAGCACCCGGTGCCCGTTGCGACGCGCGTCCGACAGCCGTTCCAGCACCACCATGCCGACGCCCTCGCCCCAGCCCACGCCGTCCGCCGCGTCCGCGAACGAACGGCACCGGCCGTCCACCGACAGGCCGCCCTGGCGCGAGAACTCCACGAAGGTGTTCGGTGTCGACATCACCGTCACGCCGCCCGCGAGCGCCAGCGTGCACTCGCCGCCGCGCAGCGCCTGCGCGGCCAGGTGCATCGCCACCAGCGACGACGAGCACGCCGTGTCCACCGTCACCGCCGGACCCTCCAGGCCCAGGGTGTACGAGACGCGGCCCGAGGCCACGCTCCCGGCGCTGCCGCTGCCCTGGTAGCCCTCGAACTCGCCACCGCCGAGCAGGCTCGCGTAGTCCGCGTACATCACGCCCGCGAACACGCCCGTCCGGCTGCCGCGCAGCGACACCGGATCGATGCCGGCCCGCTCGAACGCCTCCCACGACGTCTCCAGCAGCAAGCGCTGCTGCGCGTCCGTCGCCAACGCCTCGCGCGGACTCATCCCGAAGAACTCGTGGTCGAACTCCCCAGCGGCGTGCAGGAATCCGCCGGAGCACGTGGAGGACGTCCCGATGTGCTCCGGGTCCGGGTCGTAGAGGGCCTCGACGTCCCAGCCACGGTTCGCTGGGAAGCCGGAGACCGCGTCCACGCCGTCCGCGACCAACCGCCACAGGTCCTCCGGGGACTCGACGCCACCCGGGTAGCGGCAGGCCATCCCGACGAGCACGATCGGGTCGTCCGACAGCGACGGCAGGGCCTCGGGGACGTCGACGTCGCTCTCCGCCCCGAACAGGCCCTCCAGCAGGAAGGCGGCCAGCGCGCTCGCCGTCGGGTAGTCGAACACGACGGTGGCCGGCAGTGGGAGACCGGTCACCGACTTGAGCCGGTTGCGCAGCTCGACCGCCGTCAGCGAGTCGAAGCCGAGGTCCTGGAACGCCTTCGACGGATCCACCGTCGACCGGCCCTCGTGGCCGAGCACGAGCGCGATCTGATCGCGCACCAGCTCCAGGACGGCCTCACGCCGCCCGTCGCCGCCCAGGCCCGACAGGCGCTGCGCGAGGCCCTTCGTCACGGCCGAAGCGGCGACGACGGCGCGGCGCACGCGGCCCCGCACCAGTCCGCGCAGCAGGGCGGGTACCTCGCCGTGCGCGGCCATCGCCGCCGGGTCGAGGCGGACCGGCAGCACGGCCGGGTGCCCGGTGGCGAGCGCCGCGTCGAAGAGCGCGACGCCCTGGTCCGGGGCAATGGCCGGCAGGCCGAGCCGGGCGATGCGTTCGGCCTCGGTGTCGGTGAGGGTGCCGGTCATGCCGGCCACGCCGGACCAGGGACCCCAGGCGAGCGAGACGGCGGCCAGACCGAGCGAACGACGGTGGA
>NZ_JBFBFU010000070.1:0-10426 GCF_040684355.1 Kitasatospora sp. NPDC091276
CATCGCCCACGACCTCGCCGTGGTCCGGCAGGTGAGCGACCGGGTCGCGGTGATGCGGGCCGGGCGGATCGTGGAGCAGGGCGACGCCGACGCCGCGCGTCCAAAAATACCGGGTGGGGTATCCTGAAAGGACTGGCCACCCCATCCGGGGGTGCGACGTGAGGAGCAGCGCGATGTGTCGACGAACCACCTGCCGGACGTGCGGCAAGGCAAGCTACGCGGGGTGCGGCATGCACGTCGACCAGGTACTCGCCGGGGTGCCCGAGTCCGGCCGCTGCGCCTGCGACCGGACGAAGCGCAAGAGCGGCGGCTTCCTGGCGAGGCTGCTCGGGCGCCGCTGAGGGGCACGACCTGCCGGGCACCCTGCCGTCCCGCGCAAACGACCCGATAAGATGATTGACGGTGTGCCGGGAAGTCTGGTCGGCTCGGGGGACGACCGCAGCGCTCGGGCGGCGGCGACCCCGATCGTCGTGATGGGTCGTTTCCGCAGATGCACGCCGTGGGGATCGTTCTGGTTCTGGTGGTTCTGGCCACGAGCGTGGCCACCTTCGCCCGGCGGTTGCGGGTGCCCGCGCCCTCCCTGCTGGTCCTGGTCGGCCTCGCGGTCGCGATGGTCCCGGGTGTGCCCGCGCTGCACGTACCGCCGCAGGCCATCGCCCTGGTGGTGCTCCCACCCCTGCTCTACTCCTCCGCCGAGGAACTGTCGTTGCGTGATCTGCGCGCGGTGTGGCGCCCGGTGACGATCCTCTCCTTCGGCCTGGTCTTCGCCTCCGCCGCCGCCGTGGGCTTCGTCGCCGTCGCCGTCGCCGGGCTCCCGCCCGCGATGGCGTTCGTGCTGGGGGCCGTCCTGTCCAGCACCGACCCGGTGGCCGTCACCGCGCTCGGCCGCCGGCTGGCGCTGCCGGGGCGCGTCCAGGTGCTCGTGCAGGCCGAGAGCCTGTTCAACGACGCCACCTCGCTGGTGCTGTTCAAGGTCGCCGTCGGCGTCGCCGTGGCCGTGGGCGGCACGGTTGACCTGCCTGCGGCGGGCGGCGAGCTCCTGCTGCTCGGCGGGGGCGGCAGCCTGGTCGGCGCCGCCGTGGCCGGCCTGGTGTGGCTGATCCGGCGCCGCACCGCCGACCCCGTCCTGGAGACCGTGATAGCCCTGGTCACCCCGTACGCGGCGTACGTGCTCGCGGAGTCCGCGCACACCTCCGGGGTGACCTCGGTCGTGGTCGCCGGCGTCCTGCTCGGCCGCTCCGGCCACCGCCTCACCGACGCCCGCATCCGTCTCCAGCTGCACGCCGTCTCCGCGGTGGTGGTGTTCCTGCTGGAGAGCGTCGTGTTCAGCATCGTCGGCCTGCAACTGCCCGCCCTGGTCCGGGACCTGCCGGCCGGCACCGGCTGGTGGCCGCTCCAGGCGCTCGCGCTGGCGGCCGTGCTGATCGCCGTCCGGGTGCTGTGGACGCTGCCGCTGACCCGCGGGGTCAAGCCCGCCCGCGGCCGGCTGTCCTGGCGGGTCGCCGGGGTCGTCACCTGGGCCGGCACCCGGGGCGTCATGCCGCTGGCGGCGGCCCTGTCCATCCCGCTGCTCACCGCGGACGGCAACCGGATACCCGGGCGCCCGCTCGTCCTGGTGCTGACCACGGCGGTGGTCGTCCTCACCCTGGTCGTGCAGGGCCTGACCCTCGCCGCCGTGGTCCACCGTTCCGGGCTCGCCCTGGAGCCCGAGCACACCGCCCGCGAGGAGGACGACGCCCGCGACGCACTCAACCGCGCCGCCCTCGACCACGTCGACCACCTCGCCGCCCTGGAGGTCATGCCCGACACCGCGATCGACCGGGTCCGGCGCGGCCTCGCCGCCCGCCTCGACCGCACCCCCGAGACCCCCGACGGCATCACCGCCGACGCCGCCTACCGTCAACTCCGGCACGAGGTCATCACCGTGCAGAACACCCGGCTGCACCGCCTCTACGAGGAACACCTCATCAGCGACACCACCCTGCGCCGCCTCCAGCGCGACCTCGACCTGGAGCAGGCCGGACTCGGGCGGGTCTGACCGGCCCGACCCGGCCGGCCGTGACGGCTTGCGGCCCCGGTCTTCCGCACCTCCGCACCGCAGGTCAGACTGTCGCGAGCAGTCCGACGCAGCACCGAACGGGGGGCCACATGGCACAGGGCAGGAAGAAGCAGAAGAGACCACTGAGCGCGGCGGCCGCCGCCCAGCGGCCGAAGACCGCCAAGCGGAGACCCCGGAAGGACAACCCGCTCGCGCCCCGCACCATCCGCCGGGCGGCGGGCCTGGTCGCGGTGCTCGCCCCGCTGCTGCTCGTCGGCCTGATGGCGCTCGCCGTGGACCCGGACTACTCCGCCCTGTTCACGATCCTCGCCGTGCTGGTGCTCATCACCTCGCTGGGCGGGCTGATGGTGGTCCGGGCCGCCGGCTGGGTGCTCTGGCCCGGCGTCCTGCTGGGGGTCCTGCTGCTGGCCCTGCCACCCACCACCATCCGGGCGGAGGTGCTCGCGCACCGCGGGGAGCGGACCGAGGTCGTCGTCACCGAGGCCCACAGCTCGAAGGACCGCAGCGGCCGGACCAGTTGGTCCTGCGCGATCCGCCGCGCGGACGGGAAGCCGCTGCCGCACCCCGAGTTCCAGGGCTCGGGCTGCTCCGGGTCGTCCTCCGCCGGCACCACCACCACCGTCCTCGTCGACCCCGACGGCTGGGCCCCGCCGGCCGGCACGGACCTGGACCTCGCCTTCCTGCACGGCGGCGTCTACGCCCTGGGCGCCCTCAGCCTGCTCTGGGTCCTGCTCGTCACCGCCGCCGCCCGCCGCAGCCTCCGGGACTCCCGCGCCGCAGCGCCCGCCTGACGGTTCGGGTTCAGGAAGGCGGGCGGTCAGGCCGTGCCGGCCTTCGGCACGGTGTAGAGGCACTCCTCGATCCGGTCGATCAGGCCGCCCTCGAACCGGAAGTAGACGACGGTCGGGACCTCCTGGACGACCCCCTCGGCCGACAGCAGGTGGATGACGTGCTGCTGGAGCACCTCGTCCGGCTTCTCGAACTGGCGGAGGACCTCGAACCGCAGCGACTCGACACCGGCGGCGAAGGCCTTGAAGTGCACGAGCCGCTCGTCGATCGCCTGCTCGTCCTTGCCGTCGTTCTGCCACACGGTGGCCTTCTCGGTGCACAGCGCCCGGAAGCCGGCGAAGTCGTTCGCCTCCAGCAGCCGCAGACCCGAGATGACCGTCTCGCCGATGCTCTGTGCCATGCCGAACTCCTGTGTCCGTCGGGTCGAATGCGGGGATGGTGGTGCGGTGCTGCGGTCAGTGGGGAAGCAGGCCGAGGTGGCGCAGGTCGGTGACGTACTTGCGGACGAGGGCCGCCGACAGGTGCGGGATGTCCTGGTCGGCGCCGACCTTGGCGGCCCGCACGGCGGACCGGAACCCGGCGGCGGGGATCGCCGACCCGGGGACGCCTTCCCCGGGCCGCGCGAAGGCGCGCAGCAGGGGCAGCAGCGAGTGCTGGCGCTGCTTCTCCGGGAGGGCGCGCAGCCCGGTGGTGATCCGGGTGAGCCAGTCGTCGTAGTCGTCGATCCGCCGGATCGGGTGGCCGGCCTCGATCAGCCAGTCGACGAAGGTGTCCAGGCTGACGCCGTCGTCGTGCGGGTTCAGCGCGTTGAAGGTCCGGTAGCCCTCGGTGGCCCGCGCGCCCAGCGCGGTGACGGCCTCGGCGGTGAAGTCGACCGGCAGGCCGTCGTAGTGGGCGCGCCCGCCGCCCCGGTAGAAGGAGCCCGGGGCGATGCCGGTGGCGAGCAGGCTGAGCAGCAGGCGGGTGAACACGTCGGGCACGTTCAGCTGCCCCCGGTACCTGCCGTGCGCGAGGATCATGTCCGAGCGCAGGGTGACGACCGGCAGTCCGCACAGCTCGTGGGCCTCGCGGAGCAGCACCTCGCCGGCCCATTTGCTGGTCGCGTACCCGTGCGCGTAGTCGCCGTACCCGTGCGCGTCGTCGTGCCCGTCCTCGTGCTCGGATCCATGCGCGCCTCCGTTGCCGGTGCCCCGGGCGAGGTGGCGCACCGGGCTGGTGACGCGGATGTCCCCGTCCTCGTCGAGGGCCGCGGCGCCGGCCACCACGGCGACGGTGGACACGTAGGTGACGGGCTTGAGCCGGGTGGTGAGCGCCAGCCGGATCAGTTCAGCCGTGCCGACGACGTTGGGCCCGAACAGCTGGTCGTAGGGCAGCACGTGGTTGACCAGGGCGGCCGGGTGGACGATCAGGTCCACGGTGTCGGCCAGCCGCTGCCAGGTGTCCTCGGCCAGGCCCAGCCGCTGCTCGCCGATGTCGCCCGCCAGCACCTCCAACGTTCCGTCGGCCAACTCCCGGTACCGCCGGAGCAGTTCGGCGTCACCGCTGTCGAAGGCGGCCTCCAGCCGCTTCGCCGCGACGGCCGCGTCGGCGCCACGGACCACGCAGACCAGCCTGCCGCCCGCGGGCGCCAGCCGTTCCAGCCACTCCAGGCACAGGAAGCGGCCGAGGAAGCCGGTGGCCCCGGTGAGCAGGACGGTGCGGACGGCGCCGTCGGGGCGGGGCAGCGTCGGGGCGGCGGCGAGCGTCGCCGCGTCGAGGAACCTGTCCAGGGTGAGGTCGCCGGCGCGGGCCTCGACGGCGTGCTCGCCGTGGACGGAGGCGACGGTGGGCTGCGCGGCGCCGGTGCGGCGCCGCTCCTCGATGTAACCCGCAACCCCTGCCAGGTCGTTGGCCGGGCTGATCACCACCCCGACCGGGACCTCGACCCGGAAGATCTCCGTCATGAGGGCGGCGAAGGACAGCGCGGACAGCGAGTCCCCGCCCAGGTCGGTGAAGTGCGCGTCGGCGCTCAGCTCGGCGCCCGCGCAGCCCAGCAGCGCCTGGGCGGCCCGGCCGACCGTCTCCAGCACCGGCCGGTCCGGCCCGGCCCGGCGCAGGTCGCGCAGCCGGCGCTCCTGCCCGTCGGCGAGTTCGGCGTAGAGCCGTTCCAGGGCCTCGCCGTAGCGCTCCCGGAGCCGGGGGCGCAGCGGTTTGTGGCTGTCGGCGAGCAGGCCGTTCGCGGCGCTGAAGGGTTCGGTCTCGATCAGGACGTCGCGCGGGATCTCGTAGGAGTTGAGCTCGGCCTCCTTGGCGATCCGCTGCAGCGACTCGATGAGCAGCGGTTTGAGCGACTCGGCGTCCCCGCCGGCCCTGGCCAGCGCCTCCGGGGCGGGGACGACCACGGCGAGCGGGTAGGCGCGCTCGCTGTTGCCGTACACGAAGATCTGCCGGATCAGCGGGCTGGCGACGAAGGCGGTCTCCAGGCGGGAGACGGCCACGAACTCGCCCTGGGAGAGCTTCAGGACGTCCTTGGTGCGGCCGACGTAGACCAGCCGGTCCGGCCCGGTCTCGGCCATGATGTCGCCGGTCCGGTAGTAGCCGTCCGCGTCGAAGATCTCGGCGGTGAGTTCGGGCCGCTTGTAGTAGCCGGGGATGGCGGTGGCGGTCTTGAGCAGCAGTTCCCCGCGCGGGTGCGGCGAGTCGGTCCGGAAGTAGCCGAGTTCCGGGACGTCGACCAGCTTGTAGTCGATCACCGGCGGGCGCTGCACCACCGAGTCGAGCAGCACCCCGCCGGCCTCGGTGGAGCCGTAGCCGGTGTACAGGTGGAAGCCCAGGCAGGACTCGACGAAGGCCGCCACCTCGGCGGAGAGCGGGGCGGTGCCGCAGAAGGCCTTGGTGACGCGCCCGCCCAGGACGTTC
The DNA here is from genome assembly GCF_040684355.1 of Kitasatospora sp. NPDC091276. Taxonomy (NCBI): domain Bacteria; kingdom Bacillati; phylum Actinomycetota; class Actinomycetes; order Kitasatosporales; family Streptomycetaceae; genus Kitasatospora; species Kitasatospora sp. NPDC091276. The sequence continues at coordinate 5,747 of NZ_JBFBFU010000070.1, forward strand.
TCCCGCAGGTCGGTCTTGACCGCCGTGTCGACGTCGCCGGGTTCGCCGGAGCGCCGGTCCAGTTCGCTGCGGTACCGCTGGAAGAGCAGGTCGCAGATGCGCGGGACCATGGTCAGCTCGGTGGGGCGGACCAGCGCGATGTCGTCGAGCAGGGTGGACAGGTCGCTCCTGGCGGTGAAGTGGCCGACGCCGCCCCGGGAGAGCGAGCCCATCAGCGCCCAGTGGCCGGCGAGATGGCTCTGCGGCATGTAGTGGACGCTGACCGGGGGTGCGTCCTCCGCACCGTAGCTGAAGCCGTTCCACGCGGTGCGGACCAGCCGCTGGGGGTAGACGGCTCCCTTCGGGGTGCCGGTGCTGCCGGAGGTGTAGATGAGCAGCGCCAACGGGTCGTCACCCGGGTCTGCGACGAACAGGGGCGCCGGCGTCAGCCCGGCTCCGGCCTCGACCACGGCGGCCAGCGGGTCGACGGCCACCGGGCGGCCGGCCCCGGCCAGGCGCCGCCGGGCGGATTCGAGGGCGTCGCGCTGCTCGGCGATGTCGGGGCGGTAGTCGAACACGATCACGCGCCGGATCGAGGGCGCCCCGAGGACGGCTTCGACGGCGGTGTCCAGCCGCTCGATGCTCGCCGCGAGGGCGCGCGGCTCGGTCTCCGCGACGATCGGCGCCAGCTGGGACAGCGGCGCGCTGGACTGCAACGGCACGACCACCACGCCCGCGTGGAGGCAGGCGAGGTCGAGCGTGGCGTAGTCGGTGCTGGTGAAGCCCAGGATGCAGAGCCGGTCGCCGGCGCTCAGCGGGTGGTCCGGGTGGTGGTGCCACTCGGTGGCGACGGCGCGTACCCGGGCCCACAGTTCGCGGTAGCTGACGGTCTCGAAGCCGGGCAGCAGGCGCCCGGTCACGGGCTCCCGCGCGCGTTCGCCGAGGGCGGGCCGGTCGGCGTAGCCCTCCATGATGGCCGCCATGACCTCGGCGAGTCCCTTGCCCGGATCACGCACGGCCGCGGTGATCGCCTCCGGTGGTTCGGCCATGCTGAGTCCTCCCGTAGTGTCCGGGTGATGTCGAAGTGCGGGCTGGGGCCCGGCCGGAGCGACCGCCGACTCCCTGACGTCAGGCGGTCGTTCCGGCCGGCCGCGTCTCACCAGGCGACCGGCAGCGCGTCCGCTCCGCGGATGAGCCGTTCCGTCCGCCAGGTCACCTGGTCGGCCGGCACGGCGAGGTGCAGGCCGGGCAGGCGGCGCACCAGGGTGTCCAGCACGACGCGCAGTTCCATCCTGGCCAGGGCCGCGCCGAGGCAGTGGTGGATGCCGTGTCCGAAGGTGACGTGCGGGATGTTCTTCCGGCGGAAGTCGATCTCCTCGGGGCGGTCGAACACCTCCGGGTCCCGGTTGGCCAGGGAGAATTCGGTGACCACCGCGTCGCCGGCCCGGACGGTCTGCCCGCCCAGTTCGACGTCCTCGGTGGCGATCCGGGTGAAGCCGGCGGTGGCGCTGATCGGGATGATCCGGGAGAGTTCCTCGACCGCGTCGGGGATCAGGCCGGGATCGGCGACGAGCTCGTGCCACAGCTCGGGCCTGGTCAGCAGCGTGTAGACGAAGTTGCCGATCTGGTTGGCGGTGGCCTCCTGGCCGGCGGACAGCAGGCTGACCCCGAGGCTGACCAACTCCTCCTCGGTGAGCCGGTTCTCCTCGTCCTCCACGGCGACCAGTTCGCCGAGCAGGTCGCTGGTGGGCTCGACGCGGCGCTCGGCGACCAGCCCGGCGAGGTACTCGTTGAGGTGCCCGCGGTCCCGTGCGGAGCGGGCCGGGTCGGAGAGCATCAGCAGGCCGTCCACCCAGGCGTTGAACCGGTCGCGGTCCTCGACGGGCACGCCGAGCAGTTCGCAGATCATCGTGATCGGCAACGGCCAGGTGAGCATCTGGGTCAGGTCGGCGGGCGAGCCCGTGGCGATCATGGTGTCGAGCAGCCCGTCGACGATCTGCTGGGCGCGCGGGCGCATCGCCTCGACCCGGCGCACGGTGAAGGGGTTGGCGACCCTGCGCCTCAGCCGGCTGTGCTCCGGCGGGTCCATGCTCAGCATCGAGGTGCGGGGCAGGCCGGCCGAGACGATGCGGGGCACGTCCTCGCCCGCGGCGGCGGCCCGGCTGAACCGGGGGTCGGCCAGCACCGTCCTGACGTCGGCGTGGCGGGTGACCAGCCAGGCGTCGCCGCCGTAGGGCAGGCTCACCCGCAGCACCGGCTGCTCGCCGCAGGCCTCGGCCAGCTTCGGGTCCACGTCGAGCTGCTCGGCCGGACCGAACGGATAGGCCCGCGGCCCTTCTTCTGTCGCGGTCATCGTGTCAGTCCTTCCAGTCCTGGCGGGCGGTCACAGGGACGCGCTCTTGCCGCCGTCGATGACGAGGTTGCTGCCGGTGATCCACGAGGCGCGCCGGGAGACCAGGAAGCCGACCGCCTCGGCGATGTCCTCGGTCTGGCCGATCCGCCCGAGCGGGACCTCGTCGGCCCAGTCCCCCTCCGATTCCATGCCGAGATAGTCGACGATCTTCTCGCGCGCCTCATCCGCCCCAGGAGTCATCACGTTTCCCGGGGAGATCGCGACGACCCGGATTCCGTCCGGCGCCAACTCGACCGCGAGGCCCTTGCTGTACACCTCCAGCGCGGATTTCGCGGCGGCGTAGTGCAGGATCATCGGGTAGGAGGAAATGGTCGCGATGGAGGAGAGGTGCACGATCACCCCGCCGCCGGCCGCGCGCATGGCCGGCACGAGTGCGGCGTTGAGCCGGACGGCGGCCAGGAAATTGATGTCGACCGTGTACTGCCAGTCGTTCTCGATTTCCAGCGCGGTCTGGAAGGCCCGGCAGCCGCCCGCGTTGTTGACCACGATGTCCACCCCGCCGAGGGAGTCCAGCGCGGCGTCGGCGAACGCCCGTACCCCGGCCGGCGAGCTGAGGTCGGCCTGGATGAACTTGGCCGCGGACGGGGTGTGTTCGGTGGGGTTGCGGGCGGAGGTGACGACGGTGGCGCCGGCGTCGAGCAGGTGCTGCACGATCGCGGCGCCGATGCCCCGGCTGCCGCCGGTGACCACGGCCCGTTTGCCGTCCAAGTCGTGGGAAATCTGCGCGGTAAGGCGACTCTCGCTCACCCTGGGTTCCGCCACCTTTCGTTCCTGGGAAATTCCTTTCCGCGGCACTGGTCGGCAAGGGAATCAATTCTCCAGTTGCGACCCAGAAGGCGACGCGGAACCACCTGCACCACTATCCGTGATCTCCCGGACACGGTCAACATGATTGTGTCGATGCCCTGCATCGCCTGAGGCAATGCAGGGCGGACGACGGCACCCGCTGGACGCCGCGATCAACAGGGTCGATAATCGTGCGTTACCTATGTGCGGCCGCCCACACCATATTCCGCGCGGCCCGGCGGCGATTCGCCGGAGCGACGGAGAGGGCGCACACGGAATGTTCACACCATGAGTGCCGAGAACTCGGGAGAAAAGCATGTCCAGCTTGGACGAGCCGTTCGTCGTGGGTGATCTGACGGTCCCCAACCGCATCGTGATGGCCCCGATGACCAGGATGCAGTCCCCCGGCGGCGTGCCGGGCGAGGAGGTGGCCGAGTACTACGCCCGCCGGGCGGCCCACCAGGTCGGACTGATCATCACCGAGGGCACCTACGTCGACCGCGCCGCCGCCCGCGCGTACGACCACGTGCCCCACTTCCACGGCGAACAGGCGCTGGCCGGCTGGGCCCGCGTGGTGCGGCGGGTGCACGAGGCCGGCGGCCGGATCATCCCGCAGCTCTGGCACACCGGGGTCGTGCGCACCGGGACGGAGCCGCCCGCCGAAGGCCCGTCCGGGATCGGCCTGGACGGCGCCCCGGCCGGGCGGGCCATGACCCAGCGGGACGTCGACGACACGGTCGCCGCCTTCGCCGAGGCCGCGGCGACCGCCGAGCGGCTCGGGTTCGACGGCGTCGAACTGCACGGCGCGCACGGCTACCTGATCGACGACTTCCTGTGGGGCGGCACCAACCGGCGCACCGACCGCTACGGCGGCGACCCGGCCTCCCGCGCCCGCTTCGGCGCCGAGATCGTGCAGGCCGTCCGCGCGGTCGTCAGCCCGGGCTTCCCGGTCTTCTTCCGGTTCTCCCAGTGGAAGGTCGGCAACTACGGGGCCCGCATCGCGCAGAGCCCGGCCGAGCTGGAGCAGCTGCTGACCCCGCTGGCCGACGCCGGGGTCGACGCGTTCCACGGCTCCACCCGGCGCTACTGGCAGCCCGAGTTCGACGGCAGCGACCTCAACCTGGCCGGCTGGGCGCGCAAGCTCACCGGCAAGGCCGCCGTGACGGTCGGTTCGGTCGGCCTGGACCAGCAGTACGGCGAGGGCGAGTTCGCCCAGGGCTACACCAGCCGGGCCGGCGTGACCGGCATCGACGAACTGCTGGCCCGCCTCAAGCGTGACGAGTTCGACCTCGTCGCCGTCGGCCGCACCCTGCTCGCCAATCCGGACTGGGCCGCCAGGGCGCTGCGCGGCGACCTCTCCCGGACCGTCCCGTACGACCCGGCGGTGCTCACCAGCCTGGCCTGACAGCGCCGTTCGACGAACGGGGCCCCGGCACCCGGTCCGCGGTGACGGCCTTCCAGACCTCGGCCGGACTGCCCGCCGACGGGGTGGTGGACGCCCG
>NZ_JBFBFU010000071.1:0-9838 GCF_040684355.1 Kitasatospora sp. NPDC091276
CTCCTCCCCAAACACACCATCCCCAACCAACACACCAAAGCCACCCACAACGCCCTCACCAACCTCAACCACCAACTCACACAACACACAAACACCACAGACGCAGGCAGGAGCACCTCGTGACCACCACCACTGACATCACGATCACCGACCTCACCACCACCACCCCCGACGGCGCCCGCCTCACCGTCGCCATCCACCACCCCGCCCACATCGACCCCCACGACACCACCCCCACCAGCACGCCCCTGATCGTCCTCGCCCACGGCTGGGGCGCCACCCACACCGTCTGGCACGCCACGGCCCGGCTGCTGGCCGCGCAGGGCCACACGGTCGTCGCCTACGACCAGCGCGGCCACGGCACCAGCACCCTTGGCGACAAGGCCCTCACCATCCAGCAACTCGGGCGCGACCTCGCCACCGTCGCCGACGCCCTCGCCCCTCACCGCCCCGTCGTCATCGCCGGCCACTCAGGCGGCGGTTACGCCGCGCTCGCCTACGCCACCCAGCTCTACGCCGACGCCCCCCGCACCGCGCCCGATCGCCTCGTCGGCCTCCTCCTCGCCGCCAGCGCCGCCGACGACCAGCAGACCCCTCCGGGCGAACTCCGCATCATGAAGACGAAGGCCTTCCAGCGCGCCCTCAAGAGCCCCCGGCTCGGCCGCCAGCTCCTCAAGAAGACCCTCCACCCCAACACCCCCGCTCACACCCAGGAGACCAACCGCCGTCTCTTCGCCAACACCAACCCCCACACCCGTCTCACCACCTTCGCCTCCACCAGCACCATGGACCACACCCCCCACCTCCGGAACATCACCACCCCCACCACGATCCTTCGTGGCACCCACGACACCTCTGTCGGCCAGACCCACATCCGCACCCTCCAAACCCACCTCCCCAACACCACCGTCGACACCCTCGACGACGCCGGCCACATCCTCCCGCTCGAAGCCCCTCACCAAATCGCCCGCCAGATCCACCAGCTCACACTCACATCGCAGCGGTGACCACCACCTCCCTCACCACAGAGCTGGGCAGGCTCCTGCCACCAACTGTCCACTGCACCGAGGCCTTCGGGCCGCCGCCCCAGGGCGCGCTCCTTCCTGCGGAGCGCGCCCACATCAGTGGCCGATCGCCCCGCAGGCAGCGGCAGTTCACCGCCGCCCGCACGCTCGCCCGTCGTGCTCTCGCCCAGCTCGGCCACCCTCCGGTCCCGCTGCTCCCGGGGCCGGGCGGGGCCCCCGAGTGGCCGTCGGGGACCGTCGGGAGCATCACCCACTGCGACGGTTACACCGCTTGCGCTGCGGCGCACGCGGCCGATGTCATCTCGCTCGGGATCGACGCCGAGCCTGCTCTGCCGCTCCCCGACGGGGTCCTCGCCCTCACCGCCTCCGAGGACGAGCGTCACCGGATCGGCCGGCTACCTCACGGCCAAGTCCCTTGGGACCGACTGCTCTTCAGCGCCAAGGAGGCCACCTACAAGGCCTGCTACCCGCTCACCCGACGCTGGACCGGGCTGGCCGGCATCTCCGTGCGCCTCCACCCCGACCGCACCTTCACCGCCCACCACCCCCACCTGCCCGGCCGCTGCCACGGCCGCTGGACCAGCACCGATGCCGTCCTCCTCACCGCCCTCACCATCCCGCACGGGACCACGACCGGCTGAGCGCGCAGCACCGCGGCACCGCAGCACCGCAGCACCGCAGCACCGAGGGGACAGTCGACGGATCGGTCAGAGGGACCACCCGACCGGCAAGGAACCCGGCCCATGGCACTGGCCCACACGCTCACGCTCATCGCCGACGCCGCCGCCTGCCCCGTCTGCCCCACCTGGGCCTTCGTCCTCAACGGGCAGAGCTGTCCCGGCCGTTGTCGCCGGTGCGCACCGCTTCGATGAAGCCGGTGGTGCTCGGGCCCGAGCCGGGCGGGAAGGGGCGGCCGTACACGGCGGCGACCTCGTCGAGCAGGGTGAGCCGGGTGTTCCAGCCGTGGGCGTCGAGCCACTCGTGGGTGTGGGGGCCGAGGCCGCCCTGCCACAGGTCGGTGATGTGGGCGAGGGCCGGGTCCTGCGGGGTACTGGTCACGTCCCGGCCCTTTTCGAGCAGCAGTCGGCTGCCCGGGGCGGAGAGGGTGCCGACGGCGGTGAGCAGGCCGGCCGCCTGGTCGGCGGTGAGGTAGACCAGCAGTCCTTCGGCCAGCCAGACGGTGGGCCGCCCCGGGTCGAGGCCGGCTTCGACGAGGCGGCGCGGCCAGTCCGGGTCCAGCAGGTCGCCGGGCAGCGTGGTGCGTTCGCCGGCCGGGTCGGCGCCGAGTTCGTCCAGGACCTGCTGTTTGAAGGTCAGGACGGGCGCGAGGTCGAGTTCGAAGAGGCGGGTGCCGGCCGGCCAGTCGAGCCGGTAGGCGCGGGCGTCCAGGCCTGCCGCGAGCAGGACGACCTGGTCCGCGCCGGCGGCGAGCAGGCGGTCGTCGTAGAAGCGGGTGCGCAGGATGCCGTGGACCACCAGACCTTTGGCGAGGCCGCTCGCCGGTCCCGAGGTGGGCATCGGCATGCCGGAGGCGGTGACGAAGGCGGCGGCGTAGGGGTCGGTGAAGAGCGGTTCGGGGCGGGAGCTCTCGTAGGCGCGCACCAGCGCGACGGACAGGGCCGTACGGGAGACCGGGCTCAGCGGGTCGGTGGTCGTCATGCCCGGGAATCTACCCCCGCGCCGAGTCGGCCGGGCCGGCACTCCCCCTCGCCTGGACCAGGCCGGGCCGGACGGGCACCTGGCCTGCGGGAAGGGCGAGTTGACGCACCGCCACGAGGTCACGTCAGGAGGTGACGCCAGCGGTCGGCGGACTCCATCGTGTCCCGGATGACGCGTTCCAGGAACGTCCCGCCCCTGGCCAGCCGCTGCCCCACGGGGCTGTCGGGCCCGAACTCCGCCGCGGCCGTCATCGCGATCCGCGCCGTCCCGAGCGTCTCCCGCGAGCCGATCATGATCGAGTGGTACCAGGCCTCGTCGTCGACCACGTAGATGTCGCGACGCCGCTGCGGATCGCGTTCGCGCCGGACGTACCCGTGCTGGACCAGGTAGTTCACGGCCACTGAGACGGAGGCCGCACTGACGTTCAGCCTGCGGGTCAGCTCGGCCGCCGTGCGCCTGCCGTCCTCGGACAGCAGCAGGTCGATGTGCACGCGCGCCGTCATCCTCGGCAGCCCCGTTCTGACCGCCATCTCGATGATCTCCTCTCCCGTCGGGCTGTCCGAGGGCCCGTCCGCAGGCGGCGGCGCCGGGGTGCCGCGCCGCGCGCGCTGGACCGTCGCCTGGTGCGCCTGTTCGGGCCGGTAGCCGCCGGGGCCGCCGTTGCGCCCGATCTCCCGGCTGATCGTCGACGTCGGCCGGTCGAGCCGCCTGGCGATCTCGGCGTAGGAGAGCCCGTCGGCGAGTCCGGCCGCGATGCGCTGGCGGTCCTGCTGGGTCAGTCGTCCTCCTGGCATGCCGCCAGTATTGCCTTCGCATTCATTCATTGCAATGCAGCATTGCATTCGACTTCAGCGTCATTGCATCAATTTACCGCTGTTCACCTGGGATAACTTCTTCGACCGATTGCGACCATGCTGAATGCAACGTAGCTTTCGAAGAGTCCCGAAGACGCATTTCCGCGAGATGAGGAACGGTCATGGGTGAATCCGTCCACACCGTCACCACGTTGCCGACGGCGCGCCCGCCCGGCTGCCCCTTCGACCCGCCGGCCGAGCTGACCGACGCCCGACGGCACGGCCCCATCAGCCGCTACACCCACCCCGGCGGGGCGGCCGGCTGGCTGATCACCGGGTACGAGCTGGTCAGGTCGGTCCTGGCCGACCCTCGGTTCAGCTCGCGCAAGGAGCTCATCAACGTGGGCGACTTCGAGATTCCTCCGGCTCCGCCCGGCGAGTTCCTCCTCATGGACGACCCGCAGCACGGGCGCTACCGGAAGCCGCTGGTGGGCAAGTTCACCGTGCGGCGGATGCGGCTGCTCGCCGAGCGCGTCGAGCAGATCACCGCCGAGTGCCTGGACGCCATGGAGGCGGCCGGGCCGTCGGCGGACCTGGTGACCGCGTTCGCCAAGCCCATCCCCGCCATCGTGATCTGCGAGCTGCTGGGGGTGCCGTACGAGGACCGCGGCTCCTTCCAGGAGCAGATCGACTCGTTCGTGAACGGGGAGACGAGCGACGAGGAGCTGATCGCGGCCTACACGGCGACCCAGCAGTACCTCGCGGAGCTGGTGGCCGCCAAGCGCGCGAACCCCACCGACGACGTGCTCAGCGATCTCATGGACGGCGACCTCACCGATGAGGAGCTGAGGGGCGTCAGCCTGATCCTGCTGGCGGCCGGGCTCGACACCACCGCGAACATGCTGGCGCTGGGCACCTTCGCGCTCCTGCAGAACCCGGCGCAGCTGGCCGACCTGCGCGCCGACCCGACGCTCACCGGCCGGGCCGTCGAGGAACTGCTGCGGTACCTGAGCGTCGCCAAGTCGTTCATGAGGACGGCGCTGGAGGACGTCGAGTTGGGAGGCCAGACCATCAAGGCCGGCACGACGGTCATCCTGTCGTACAACACCGCCAACCGTGACCCCGAGCGCTTCGCCGATCCCCACGTGCTCGACTTCCGGCGGCAGTACGCCGGGCACCTGGCCTTCGGCCACGGCGTGCACCAGTGCCTGGGGCAGCAGCTGGCCCGCGTCGAGCTGAGCGTCGCGATCACCGCGCTCGTCAAGCGCTTCCCGACGCTGCGCCTGGCCGTACCGGCGGAGGAGGTCGGCCTGCGGCCGGAGGCTGCGGACATCTACGGGGTGAAGAGCCTCCCGGTCACCTGGGACGCGTGACCGGGAACCGGCCCGGGCGAGGTCGGGGCCAGGGTCGGGGTCCGGGTCGGGATCGGGGGACCCGCCCGGACGGAGCGGCCGAGGTGGTCCGCCCGCGCCCGGAACGGCCGAAAACACGCGGGCGCCGGCGCACTCCCGCCCTCCCGGCATGGCACAAGTCCGTTACAGCGGTGCCGGGTTTCCTCCCGCCCCGCACGCATCCCTGGCATCATCCAAGTCCGTGCCGCCCCCGGAGCCGCCCACGGCGTGCCGGGGCGTCGGCCCGCATGGCGACCGACGTCCAGACGAGGGGGAGTCCGATGACGCTGTTCGGCAAGCCGCCGGGCCCGCAGGACGCCCGGCCGCGCGGGCGGGCCACCGCGCTGACGCTGCGGGTCCTGGCGCAGGCCCTGCTCCTGCTGCTCGGACTGTCCGCGGTCGGCCTCGGGTTCGCGCGGTTCGTCGGCGCGTACCACGAGGGGTGGGCGTACCGCGGCGCCCCGGTCTGCGGCGCTCCGGCGATCGGGCCCGGGGTGGACTGCACGCTGCGGGAGAGCGGGCGGGTGACGAAGAGGGCGGTGGAGCGGGACGGCGACTCGACCTCGTACACCCTGACCGTGGCCCGCGAGAAGGCTCCGACCGGCACCTACGACGTCGGGGAGGCGTTCTACGACGACGTGCGGATCGACACGGTCGTGAACCTGACGGTCTGGAGGGGCCAGGTGGTCGAGGTCGACCACCAGGGGCACCGGGCCCGCAATCCGCACACCCCGTGGCTGGCCATCCTGAAGCTGGCGCTGCTGATCGGCGCGGGCACGGCCCTGATCACGGGCGGCCTGCTCGGGCCGAACGTGCGCTCCTGGTGGATCCCGGCCCGGATGTCCGTACCCGTGGCGGTCACCACGCTGGTGGGTGCCGCCATGCTCCTCCCGATGGACTGGCCGCTGCCCGTGACCGTGACCCTGGCCGTCCTGGCCTGGCTGCTCGCGCTCTCCGTCGTCAGCGGGATGTCCGCGGAGTAGCGGCCCGGAGCGGATCCGGAATGCCCCTCACAGGTTGTCAGGTTCTCAACATGGGAAATAGGCTGCCACCTCCCGCTCACGCCACCACCGGGGAGGCCACCCATGCCCAGCAGTACCAGGAGCCGCAGGACCAGAACCGCCGCAACCCTCCTCACCGCCGCCCTGGCCGCGGCCCTCCTCGGCGGCGCCCCCGCGCTCGCCGCGCCCGGAGCCCCGCCCGGACCCACGACGGGCGCCGTCCCCATAGCCGCTCCGGCGGACGGCCGGCACCCGGTCGAGGTGTTCGGCGAGGACGGCGGCATCTCCCGGGCCCTCGTCCCCGGCGGCTCCCCGTACACGGCCGGCTCCCGCGCCCAGGGCGTGGCCCCGCTCCAGGACGACGGCGACGTCACCGCGCTGGTGCGCAACGGCGATCCGGCCGCCAAGCTCGACGTGGTGGTCATCGGCGACGGCTACGCGACGCAGGAGCAGGAGAAGTTCCGCAGCGACGCGGCCGAGAAGTGGCGCGAGATCACCGCCGTCGAGCCGTACGCCACCTACCGCAACCTGTTCAACGTCTGGGCGGTGTCGGCCGTTTCCCCCGAGTCGGGCGTCTCCGGGGATCCGGACCAGACGACCGTCCGGCACACCGCGCTGGGCTCGTACTTCTGGTGCGACGGGGTGGAGCGGCTGCTCTGCGTGGACGAGAAGGCGGTCGAGCGCTACGCGGCCAAGGCCCCGCAGGCGGACCTGGTGATCGTGGTGGCCAACAGCACCAAGTACGGCGGCGCGGGCTACAACGACGTGAAGTCCCCGCTCGGTTACGAGGGCATCGCCACCGTGGCGGGCGGCAACGCGAAGTCCGGGCAGATCGCGGTGCACGAGACCGGGCACTCGCTGGGCAAGCTCGCCGACGAGTACGCGTACGACGGCCAGGGCACCTACCAGGGCGCGGAGCCGGCCGAGGCCAACATCAGTACGCTGACCGCCGACCGGATGCGCGCCCAGGGCACCAAGTGGTCCCGCTGGCTCGGCCGGACGTCACCCGACGGCGGGACGGTCGGCGCGTACGAGGGCGGCGGCTACTACCCGACGGGGCTGTACCGGCCGACCGAGAACTCGATCATGCGCTCGCTCGGGCGGGAGTTCAACCTGCCCGGACGGGAGGCGATGATCGCCGGCTTCTACCGTCACGCGACCCCGCTGACGAGTCCCGTCTCCACCGCCACCCGGCTCACCTCCGCCAGCCGCCTCACCGTCGACCTGCCCGTCCCGGGCACCCGGCTGCGCTGGTTCCTGGACGGGCGCGAGCTGCCCGGACAGCGCGGGCGTACCGCGCCCGACCTCGCCGCCCTCCACCCGGGCGGACCCCGCTCCCGGCCTCACCTGCTCACGGCCGTCGCCACCGACCCCACCCCGGCGGTGGCCGACCCGGCGCTGCGCGAGCACCTGACCGGGAGCCTGTCCTGGCTGGTGACGCTCTGACGCGCGTCCACCACGGCGACGGCCCCGGGCCCGGCAGCGCGGCGCTGCCGGGCCCGGGGCCGGTCGTCCGTGCCTACCGCCCGCCCTCTCCCGGCCTGCGCGGGGGGTTGCGCCGCAGCGGGGCCAGTTCCCGGGCCAGCGTCCGCACGTCCACGGCTATCCGCGCCGCGAGTTCGCCCGGCCCCGCGTCGCCCGGCAGGCGCCGGGACCAGGAACGCGCCTTGGCCGGACCGTCCTGGACCATGTCGAAGTTCAGCCGGACCGCCCCCGCCACGTCGGCCAGGGTCACCAGGATCCGGGTGTCCACGAGGTCGATCGTGACCTCGTTCCCGATGCACGAACACGCCACCAGACCCTCGATGTCCTCCTCCGCCAGATATCTGGCCAGGGGTACCGCTCTCCCCCGGATCAGGTACGGACGTATCACCGCCACCACAGACCCCGCCCCCTCTCCAGCTCACCGGACACGCCGACCACCGTACGGCCCGGCAACGGCGCAAGCGCGCCGCAAGGACCGGGCCCGCCCATGCTCCACCCATAGCCCCCGGATCGCCAAGTCCAGGACGTCCCAGGCGACTTGACCGACAGCACTGGCCCGGCGCACCGGCGCACGCCCCGGCGCACTCGGGCGCCCCGCCGCCGAGCCCGGCGGCAGCAGGCCGGCCGCACCCGAAACGCACGAACGCCCGCCCGCACGAGGCGGACGGGCATTCCCCCGGCCGCGCAGCCCTGCGGCGCGCGGCCGGGCCGCTCAGCGGCCCAGGCGGCTGAACCGGCCGTGCAGGACCAACGAGCGGCTCAGGGCCGCCAGGCCCGCCGTGCAGAGCAGCGTGCGGAGCATGTTGGCGGCCACCCAGGTGCCCTCGAACTTGGCGCGCACGCCGGCGAAGTCGTGGATCTGGGACGGGTCGCCGGCCGCCGCCAGCTCGTTGTTGAGCGGGATGTTGACGCCCATGGTGACCATCAGCGCCACCACGTACAGCACCGTCGCCCCGGCCGCCCACAGCGCCGCCTGGCGCCGGCCGGCCTTGTGCTGGAGCCAGGCCGCCACGCCGGTGGCGGCGAAGGCTCCGACGAAGACCAGGCCGAACATCCCGTTCTCGATCGACGAGTTGATGTGCTGCATCGCCGTCACGTACGTCCGGTCGTCCCCGGCCGCGAGGCCGGGCATCACCGACACGTCGAAGGCGAAGAACAGGCCCGCCATCAGGCCCATCGCGATGGTGGCGCCCGCCAGGACGGGCCCGGCGGCGCGGCCCTGCCCGACGGTTCCGCCGTACGGTGAACTCCCCGGCCGCACACCGCCGATGGCCGACGGGACCGCGTACGACACCGGTGCCGACCTCTGATCCGAACGCATCACAGGACCCCTTTTCACTCTGCCGGCCCCGCAGGACGCGGCGCCGGCGAACAGCGGAACGAACGACACCACCCACCGTGCGGTGCCACCCGCAACGGAACCGCGACAACCGGAACCCCGCTACGCGCCACGACACTTGCGGCACCGGAGAGTGCCGGGTGCCGGAAGGAGTGCCGCGAGGAGTGCCGGGAGGAGTCCAGGGGAGTTGGAAAGGGGCCCGCGGTCACAGAACCGGGTTCAGGGTGCGCCGGTACCGGCGCTCCAGCACCGTACGGCCGATCAGCCGCACCGGGCCCGGGATGGTGGCCGACACGGCCCGCACGGACGCCGCGTCCGCGCCGTCGAACATCCACGGCTGCAGGTACGTCATGACCTGCCCCGGCGCGCTCTGGATGATCCGCCGCTCCACCCGCAGGTACTCGTCCACCGGCAGGCCCGCGATCGCCGGGAACACCACCGGCTCCTCGTGCCCCAGGTGCTCGCGGATCAGGTTCTCGAACCCCGCCGCGGCCTCGGGCAGTTCGGCGATCCGGCGGGCGGAGAGCACGTCCGCGACCCGGCGCATCGTCCGGTCGAGCGCTTCGTGGTCCTGCTCCAGGATGCCGCCGCCGTCGAAGCCGGCCAGCCGCTCGCGCAGGAAGGGCCAGAGGATCTCGTCCTCGCTGTGGTGGTGCCAGTCGATGACGGCCCGCAGCCGGCCGAACCAGTCCGCCAGGGCCGCCGCGGGGCCCCAGCCGCCCGCGGACGAACCCCGGGCGGCGGCCGTGCTCAGCCGCGCGGCGTCCCGGCGCATCGCCACGTGCATCAGCCCGAAGCCCCGGATGTGCCCGGGCAGCGCGCCCACGCCCTGCTCACTCGACCAGACCTGCTTGCCGTCCGACATGGCCAAACCTCCACTGTTATGTCCGGATACACGACCGACGCCCGCCCGGTGGCGGCCTGTTCGGGCCGCCACCGGCGAGCCGGATCACACGTTCCACACGCCCGAGGCGGCGGCCTCGCGGGCGAAGTCGGCGAAGTCCCGCGGCTCACGCCCCAACGCCCGCCGCACCCCGTCCCCCAACGAAGCGTTACGACCGTCCAGGATCACCGAGAACAGCTCCGCGAAGTCCCCCGGCAGACCCGCCTCCTCCAACACCCCCCGGTACGCCGCCTCCGACAC
>NZ_JBFBFU010000072.1:0-9156 GCF_040684355.1 Kitasatospora sp. NPDC091276
AACGCCCCGTTCGGCCAAGCTCCGGGCGGGGCTCTGTCGTTGGCGCTGACCAGCGGCTAAGGTGCACAGAACTGGTAGTCACGTGTGTTGGGGTCTCCCAACACACAGAACTGGATGTTCTGGAGTGTGAGAGATGGCAGCGGCATCTGTGCTGGTCAGGGGCACGAAGACTGGTAGCGGGAACCTTCCGCCCTTCACGGGGGGCATGGAACACACACCGGTCACGTCCCCCTGCGGGCAACCCTCGCTCCCCATACAGAGCATGGAAGATGCTCGCAACCCACTGTCCGGAACGGTGTTCACCGAGACGCTTCGGGGCGTCCGGTGCATCCGACTGTCCGTCCTGACGGACGAGACCACCAGCCCCGAACGCCAGCGGGAAGCGTGCGACCACGTAGGCGCAGAACTGCGGGTCACGTTCGGCGAGGGTGACGCGCTACGCGAAGCGGTGGACCTTGACGTCAGCGCGTCCAAGACCAGCCCTTGGGAGCGCCCGCAGCTTCTGCGCTGGCTCAGCGACCCGCAGGCGTATGACGCGCTGGTGTTCTGGCGGTTCGACCGTGCCATCCGGTCCATGGGGCACATGTACGCCCTCGCCAACTGGGCGCGTGAGCACCGGAAGGTACTGATCTTCGCCGAGGGTCTGGGCGGGGGTCGGCAGGTGTTCGACTTCCGCAACCCCATGGACCCCATGGCGGAACTCCAACTGTTCATGCTCGCTTTCGCCGCACAGTTCGAGTCGCAGTCCATCAGCGACCGCGTCAGCGGCGCGCAGGCCGCCATGCGCAGGATGCCGCTTCGCTGGCGTGGTGGTGGCCGTCCGCCGTACGGCTACATGCCCGCCCCGATGCCCGAGGAGTTTGGCGGCAAGGGTTGGACGCTGGTGCCCGATCCGGACGCCGTGGCGGTCATCGAGCGCATCGTCCGTGAGCTGCTGGAGGGTGCCACGGTGTCCGGCATCGCTGCGGGGCTCAACGCCGATGGGGTGCTCAGCCCGCGCGACTACTGGGCCGACAGGATGGGCCGCGAGCGGGGCGGCAAGACCGGCGGGACCAAGGGTCAGCACGTCGTGCGGGAGACGTTCCAGTGGACCCCTGCGGTCATTACCCGGATGCTCCGCAATGAGGTCCTGTTGGGCTGGAAGATGCACAACAACGTGCCCGTGCGCGACGACCAGGGCAACCCGGTCATGTGCAGCGAGACACCGATTCTCACCCGCGAGGAGTTCGACCAGATCGGCGCCGTCCTGGACGAGCGCAGCATCAACAACAGCGAACGGTCCGACACGGAAGCGCTGCTGCTGCGGGTCATCCACTGCGACTCTTGCGGCGGGCGCATGTACTTGAACCGGCAGGAGAGCAAGAAGAACCAGGCGCCTGTCTACAAGTGCAACTACCACGCCCGGGGCGGCAAGTGCGAAGCGCCCGCGAACATCCGGGGCGACTGGGCGGACGAGTACGTGATAGCCGAGTTCCTGCGCTTGGTCGGCGGAATCCAGACCAGGACAACCGTGGTGGTCCCCGGGTACGACCCCGAGCCGGAGTTGAACGCGACCGTGGCCGAGTTCACCGCACACCTGAAAATCCAGGGGCAGCAGAAGTCCAAGCACGCCGCGCAGGAGTGGCAGCGGCGACACGATGCGCTGGACAGCCGCATAGCCGACTTGGAGTCCCGCGAGAAGACCGAGCCGCAGCGCGTCACCACGGCGACCGGGCGCACCTTCGCCGACGACTGGACGGCTGCCGACACCGCGAAGCGGCGCGGCATGCTCGTTGACGCCGGAGTCCGCCTGAACGTCCGCCGGGGCACCCGTGGCGGATGGCGCACCCTCGACACACGGCGGGTGGACTTCACCATGTCGGGCGAACTCGATGAGGCCGCCGAGGAGCTTTCCGCATGGGACACCGCCACAGTGCCCGAACTGGTGCCCGCAGCCGCGTAAGCGCCCCATAGAGCCCCGTACAGCCCTGGTCGGCCCCCGTTGGTCGGCCGGGGCTCTCTTGTGCCCGCAGACGGGCGCCTGTGGCCTTTGGCTCAGCCGGCCCGGACTGGCCGACAGCGGCAAGAGGGGTGGTGGGTGGTGGTTCTTGCCTATTTTTTAGAACGCATAGAAAAAACTAAGAAAAAACGAGAAACAGGACCACTCTCGCCACCTCACCACCGCTGGCCGGAAACCTCCGCCCTTCACTATGGCAGGGGGAGCGAGCGAAGCCGGGAAACCTCCGCTCCCCACAGCTTACGAGGGAGAGCAGGCAAGGACCGCTCCCCATACCTACCGGGAAAGGTCACGACCGCACGGCCCCACGAGGGGTCCGGCAAGGTCTGCTCCTCACCACCCATAGAAGCCGTAACAACCTGCGGCCAGCGAAGGACGGAGAACACATGAGCGAGACCCTGCACCGGTTCGGCTATCTGGACGGCCCCCGGGACAAGGATGCGGCCCGTGCTGCCGAGTGGCAGCGAGACGAGCGCATGGAGAAGCTGGCCGCGATGCGCGACTCGAACCCCGATGCGTACGACCGGATGAGCACCACTGTCCGCATTTCCCTCGGCTACTACGAGAACGCGAAGAAGATTGCGGCCCAGTTCGGGCACGACACCACGAAGGGTGGCAACTGATATGAGCGCCGAGATCGAGAAGGCCGCCGAGCGAGTCGCCAAGCTGCGCGCACAGATCGATAAGGTTTCCGGCCCGCTGGCCGATGCCGAGGCACAGTTGCGCGCCGCCGAGGACGCCGAGAAGGCGCGCCGAGCGGAACGAGAGATCGAGTACAGCCGCGACTTCGCCAGGAACTGGCCGGAGCGAGCCAGCGAGGCAGCGAACTCCGGCGATGAAGCCCGTCAGCGGTTCTATGACGCGCTGTCGGCGGAGCCCTGGTTCGCGGCGTATGTCGAGTACCGGGCCGCCCGATACAAGCGAGGGCACGTCATGGATGAAGCACAGCGCGCACAGCGGACCATCGGTGAGGCCGTCACCGTGCCCGAGCAGCGGTATTACGCGGCGCAGATGCTCGATGAAATCGTTGATCGGCTTGAGAAGGAATCGGCAAAGCTTGCCGAAGAATTCAATCAGACTCTCGTTGCCCAGCGTGAGGATTACGTGGCCGCACAGGGCGACTGAGCGACCCGCCGCCCAGGGGGGTACTCCCCTCCGTACCCGAGGGTGATCGGCAGGGAGGGAAAAAACTCACGCCGGAGCAGTGGCCATTCTTGGACGCCCCGTGCGCCGTTACAGCGAGCAAGAAAGGAGACCGATGGCCGATCGATATCGACCCAAGCCAGCGGCAATACGGGCCCGCGAGGGAAACCCGTCAAAGGCCAAGATCAGAGAGGGGGTGATTGTCTCTCGCGCTGTTCTCGCCGAGCCCGACTGGCGAGGCGTTTTCATGGACTCGCCAGTCGCCGAGATCCAAGCAGCCAATATCCGCTGTCGGGAAGTAGCTTCGGCCGAGTGGCAACGTGTTGTGCCGATTCTCGAAGTAGTTGCAGGACTCGGCGAGGTAGACCATTCGACCGTCAAGGATCTGTGCGTCTGCGTGGCCCGCATCGACCAGGCGGAGCGCGACCTGTCCGAACGCGGACTCATGGTCACGGCCGAGCGTGGCACGGTGAAGAACGGCGCCGCCACCATCGCGGCACAGTACCGCTCTCAACTTGCCCGCTATATTCGAGAGTTGGGATTGTCGCCGAGTGCCCGCGTGGCCATTGCGCCGCCCGAGCCGGATGACGACTCCGATATCTGGGATTGATCGCCCCGCCAAAGCGATAGCAGTTAGTCAAGCTGCGAAAAGCACAAGAGCCCCGCCCTGTTCTCCCGAAATGGAGGCCAGGCGGGGCCTTTTTGTGTTTACGCTGTCAATCGCTCGATGACGATATCTGTAGGCGCATTCCTTCATAAACTTCCCTGAGGTCCCGCGCGTCGGAAATCTTTCGCACTTCTACTGCCTTGACGACTTCAAGGGCGCGCCAATGGTTAGACGGCGCCACTCGACCAGACAGCATGGCGCGCTGTGCCGAATTACATGCTTCGTCCAATCGGTTAGTAGCCACCAAGGAGAGTGCCAGATCGATATTGGCGGATGCCACCCGGCGAGGCCATTTGTTAACGTCATCCGAGGGGGAGAGTCGCGAAATTACTTCTCGCGCATATGCTTCGGCCGCCGGGTCGCCGAGCCATGCAAGTGTGGTCGCCGCATAGGCGAGTGATTTAGCTGGATCATATTGAAAATGATGTTCCGGCTGATTGGGAGTTCCCAGAGCAGCGGAAAGCGCTTGAACTCGATCTATTGCAGCATAAGTCTCGGCCGAATATCCCAAGCGTGCAAATGCTCGCCCTTGCTGAGCAAGAGCCTGGATTTCAACCGAACTTCCAGTGGGTGCCAGCTGCTGAGCAGTGGCGCTAAGTTCCACCGCCTTTGAGTAGTTGCCATCAGTGAGAACCCGCCAGGCGTCAGTCTCGAAGCACCAAGCTTGAATTTCCGAATTCTCGGCATGTTGCGCTAGCGTCATTGCCGTTCGCAGTCTCGCCGTTGCCGCGTCCTGCTGGTCGAGGTCGATGTGCAGGGTTGCGCCGAGAAGAGAGAACCAGCCACCTATTACTAGTAGCTGTCGGTGTTCGGCGAGAGTCTTTTTCGAATCCATGAGCCTGGCTACATAAAGCGCATATTTCCGCACCTGACCCAAAAGTTCATGCGGGGCTACAGTTGGATATTTGATTGCCAGGTCATGAAAAGTCAGCTCAAGACGTTCAAGCATTTCCTTGCCCACGTCGCTGGCGGAGACCCTGCGCGCAAGCTCCAATGCTTCAATCTCATCGTCATATTCTGCCGAATTGCTGGGGATGTCGTCCCGCGCGGGTTTCGGAGTCGCTGCACTGTACAAGAGAGAGTCAAGCTCAATTAGCGTGACTCGCAATACCTTGGCCAGGGTCGGGCGCTGCCAATCCTGGGGATCTACCTTCCCACTTTCCCATCTCGCCACAGTAGAGCGGTCCACACCAAGATTCTGAGCCAAGGACTCCTGAGTGAATCCAAGGGCCTTTCGCCTTTCGACAAGGGCCCTGCGCCGCTCTGCCATGCCGCCTCCCGGTCTCTGACTACCCGTTCTAGCAGGTCAGGACCCTTGGTGCAGAGAGTCTGAGACATGGATGCCACACGGATGCGTCATCCCTGCTCTGTCCAAGTACGAACGGCAGCCCTGTACTGGTGAATCACACAGTCCAGCGCTGATCGGAGGGACAGCAGTGAAACGACCGAGCATCGTGACTGGCGCCCTGGCGGTCGTCGTCGCTCTCGGGCCCGCCGCCCTGGTGGTCGCCCTCGCCAGGCTCGACCCGCAGTCCGCGCGTCGTTGGGTCTGGTGGTTCTCCGCCCTGGCGGTCGCCATGCTCGGCGTCGTCTACGGCGGGGACTGGGAAACGTGGTGGCGTCGAAGACGGGCCGCGCGGCGGCGCCGGTTGCGGGTCTCGGTTCGGCAAGTTCGTCCCGGAGATCCGCCGTGACCCTCGCTGCCGAGGTACTGCCCACGCTGGCCGAGATCGGCGCGGGACGGCTGCCGGAGCCGCCCGAGGCCGACGACGGAAACGCGTGGGCGGCCGGGGACTGCTGGCTCTACTGCGGGCGCACCTCGGTCCGCGTCCTCTGGCTCGTCCCGGTCACCGCAGCCGGCGGAGTCACGGCCGGGCTGCTCGGCTGCGCAGACTGCATATCGACCCTGCACGGCAAGGCACTTGCCGCGATGGCCAAGCGGGACGATTCGGCGACCGAGCGCACCCACCGGGCACGGCACGCCCGACCCCGGTCGAGATGGGGCACCGGGGTTCGGCGGTAGCCAGCCCCTCGCTCCCGGCGTTGCCTGCGCTGCGTCGGGCCGCACAACCCCCGCCCCGGTGACGCGACTTGGACGGACGCGGACGACCGGGGCGGGGCCCGAGACTCCCGTTTCGGCGAATGAGCTAGCCGATCCACCGCCGGGACGGGGCACCACCCGCTACGCCGACCAGCGGAGCGGCAGCACCACCGGGCACGGCACCCGCCGTTCCCGCCAACAAGAGGAGGCAAGCACGTGAACAAGCCCGTCGAGTTCAACCCGGCGTCGCACCCGGGCCTGGAGTGGTCGGTGGCGTCGTACTCCCACCTGGACGACAAGGTGGAGTGCTTCGCGGTCGCCGACGCCGGTAACGGCCTGGTGGCGCTCGCCAACATCAACAACGACGGCGCCGTGATCACCGGCACCCCCGGCGAGTTGCGGAAGCTGCGCGACGCGTTCGCCACCGGCCAGTACGACCACCTGATCGGCGCCTGACACACCAGCAAGTGAGCGAGAGGCGACCGCCCCAATTCAGGTGGGGCGGTCGCCCCTCATACCCCAGCCTACGAGGAGGGAGCACCACTGTGCAGACTGCACTTTCAAGGCTGGTCACCGACCCGGAGAGCTTCCGGGACGCCTGGCCCTCGGTACCTACGGTGTACGACCGTGACAGGGCGGACCTGCAACAGCTCGCCACCAGGGAAGCGGCCCGCGAGATTCTCGCCGACCCCGATATCCGTCCGGGTGGGTTCGGCATGGTCCGTGACGGAGTGCTGACCGCTGAGCGACCGTCTGCGGACCACCCGACCGACACCCTGGTTCTCAACGGCTTGCACCGGTCCTACCCGCCGATCATGGAGTTCTGCAAGGAACTGTCATCCATGCTCGGCCACCCCGTGACGGGGAACTTCTACCTCACCCCGGCCGGGAAGGCGCAGGGATTCGGGTGGCACTGGGACTGTCATCACGTCTTCATCGCGCAGACCGAGGGAGCGAAGGACTGGCGCCTGTTCGCCCCGACCTTCGTGAACCCGCTGGAGCACCACAACTGGTCGAAGATCGGGTTCTCGCCGGAGGAAAAGCTCCGATTCGCTACGGACACCCCCGACTTCGAGGTGACGTTGCGCGCTGGGCAGGTGCTGTTCATCCCGCGCGGGTGGGTGCACGCCGGACAGAGCACCGAGGAGCACAGCCTTCACATCACCTTCGGAGTGCAACTCCTGACGAAGCACTGGGCGTTGCGGAAGCTCTGGGAACTGGGCGAGGACAGCGAGGTCCTGCGCGACGCGCTCCCGCCGAACCTCGGGGGGGCAGGACTTCACCAAGTTGGCCGGCGAACTGGGCGAGCTGTTCCGTGGCTCGCTGGCCGATCTGCCGACCGATACGGTCGCTCTGCGGCTCCGTTCGGCGCAACGTCTCTCGGTGCTCGGCCAGGAACCCAAGTAGAGAGGACCGGGATAGCTCAGCATGGCGCGGCGACGGACAACCGGGGGTCGGCACCGCCGAATGTGCCAGTGGTCCGGCTGCCAGCGATACGCGAACCTCCGGGATCTCGACACGGGTAAGGACTTCTGTCTGACCTGCGCCGTTGCCATGTTGCACGCTGCCGATGACCCGATCACCAACTTCCGCGAGTTCGACGGCTCGACGGAGTATGCCGAGGCGCTGCGGAACCGCCCGATCCTCGGGCTGTTCGGCTGGCCAGGCACTATCCCGCCGGGCGACGCGGGCGGATAACCTCGGGATGACGCCGAGCGAGAGGATCAGCCGTGCTCGAACCCGACGACGAACCCGTGTCCGACTGGTACGCCGCGCGTACTGGTTACACCCGTCCGCCAGGCACACGAGACGCGCTCATACTTGCCTCGGACGTACGACGGGGCCACTTGTTCCAGGACACCCCGCGTCTCGTGGTCGAGTGGGATGGGCACGAGTGGCAGCCGGTGGGGGTGGCTGACACCTATGCCGACGCCTATCCGGTCATTGTCCGACGGGGGTCGGGATTCGCCGCCCCACAGGACGACACCCCGGTGGCGCTGCTCCGTAAGGGAAACGGCCGACACCGGAAGCCGCACGACAAGTAAGCCCGCGAGTTAGGGGCGTGGGTGCTGCGACAGCACAACGGCCCACCCATACCCGCGCCCCCTCAGGGCCCCGTCTTGCTGGTGAACTCCGGTGGGGCGGGGCCTAGTTGCTGCGGCGCTCGCCCGGGTGAGTGACGAAGCTCCCCATGCCGGCACGGGTGACCACCAGGTGATCAGCCCGAAGGGCGGCAACCGCCTTGCGGACCGTTTTGCGGTCCACGCCGAATTCCTCGGTCAACTCGACCTCGGACAGCTTGTCGTCCGGGTGGAGTTCGCCGGTTGCGATCCGCTCCGTGACGATCTCGGCAATCTGTTCCCACTTCGAGCGGGTAGGGCTGAATTCAAACACCCCCCGACCGTAGCCGCAGGGGC
This sequence comes from Kitasatospora sp. NPDC091276, assembly GCF_040684355.1. Taxonomy (NCBI): domain Bacteria; kingdom Bacillati; phylum Actinomycetota; class Actinomycetes; order Kitasatosporales; family Streptomycetaceae; genus Kitasatospora; species Kitasatospora sp. NPDC091276. Next base: position 8,265 of record NZ_JBFBFU010000072.1, read on the forward strand.
CTACCAGGCATAGCCATGGATAGCCATGGACAGGTATGGACATGGTCGCTACCGTCGCCAACGAAAGAACCCCCGGAAGCCGATTAGGCCCGGCCGCCGGGGGCGTAGCCGCCGACAGTCTGAGGAGCTGCCAGCAATGCGTCATCTTATCGGTTGGGTCCTGCTCCGGGCCCTGGTTCTCTGGCTGCCGGCTCGCGGCCAGCACCGCCCCGCCGTGGTCTCCGAGACCGCCCCGGAGGCCCCGCCGCTGCACATCTGCGGATGGGAAAAGCCGATCCACCCGCACCACCTGGTGAAGACCATGCCGCCCGTGGCACTCGGCTTCTGGATAAGCCCCGTGGTGCTTCGGTGGGAACGGCTCCCCGAGGAAGTGCAGCAGGCGGAACTCAAGGCACACGCCGAGGCCGCTTGGCCGCAGTGGCTCAAGACCAGGGCCGCAGTTGAGCGGAGCCGACAGACCCCCGAGGACGAGAAGCGCCGCAGGGTCGAACTGTTCGCCACGGCCTACGACCTTCCGAGCCCGCTTGCACTGGCGGGGGCGATGGGCTGATGGCCAAGGCATTCGTCAAGGCACTGCCTGACGGCACCCGCAGGGGCAACACGCGGGGTCTGCTGCGGTGCGAGCGGCAGGGGTGGCAGATTCTCGCCGGAAGCCGCTACGCGGTCCGCTACGAGCCCCGTACGGCGAACGACTGCCGACCGTGGACTGACGGGGCAGTCCGGTACTGGTCACGTGACTGCTGGGCTGTCCCGCACCACCGAGCTGTTCGCGCCGAGTAGGTCTCTCCAGACAGCAAAACGCCCCGTTCGGCCAAGCTCCGGGCGGGGCTCTGTCGTTGGCGCTGACCAGCGGCTAAGGTGCACAGAACTGGTAGTCACGTGTGTTGGGGTC
>NZ_JBFBFU010000073.1:0-6182 GCF_040684355.1 Kitasatospora sp. NPDC091276
TCACAGCACACGACTACCGGGACCAACCCTCCAACGGCAGGCGAACGCTACTGCTTCACCCATCCGAGCGACATCACGAATTCAACTTCAATAGCCGGGGCGGCTGGCCTCTCTAGGCCGTTGTCCGCTGGACGTGGTAGCTCCAGCGGGTGAGTGACCTGACGACGGTTTCGGCACCGATGGGGTTGGCGCTGTGGACGAAGACAGCTCCGATCTGAAAAGGCTGTCCGTTGAAGGCGGCTTCTTCCATGAGGGTCACCACCGGCATGATGGTGTCGTCGCCACCGAGATCGTGGTCGAGCCACAGCTCGTCAATGAAGCTGTTGCGGTGCTCTTCCAGAAGCTGGATACCCTCACGGCTGGTGCGGGCAATCCGCGTGGCCTGGGGAAGGGGGCGGAGGTCGTCTATGCCGAGGACGACGGGCATCGGCGAGGTGGGGCCTTCTTTCACTGGGTGATTGTCACAGTAGGTGGGCGGGATAACCACGGAGTATTGAGGATCTGTTGGGCGGGCGGTGCCCATATCAAGGCCGAGTCACCTCGAAGCTGGTGGGGTGGCGTTCCATATCGTGTTGTCGCTGAGCGCGGTCGTCCCGCGTGAGCTTGTCGTCCGGGATAGCTACGCTTCCGGGTCATGTGGAGACAAGTAGCCCGTGACGTGTTCCCCGGCGCCGATTTCAGAGATCCCACGGACGAGGCAGTCCTGGCCGAGGCGGAGCGGAAGCTCGGGGAGGAGCTGCCGGCCGGGCTAAAGCAGTTGTTGCTGGAGAGCAACGGGATCGTCGGGCAGATCGGCGTGGACACCGTCTGGAGCATCGAGCAGATCGTCGAGCAGAACGTCTACTTCCGGTCGGACGGCTCCTTCGCCCAGCTGTACATGCCGTTCGACGCCCTTCTGTTCTTCGGGGACAACGGTGGCGGCGACCAGTTCGCCTTCGTGCAGACGCCACGGAGGCCGGACATCTTCGTCTGGGAACACGAGACCGACAGCCGCCGCTGGGCGGCCCGTGACCTGCGGGACTACCTTGGACGCTCACTCGCCGAGGGTGGAGACGACTGGTATCAGTAGTCCCATGCCCGGGTGTCCGCAGACCGGCCGGGAAGGAGGGGGAAAATCGTCTGCATGACGCCGCTTGCTTCCGCCGACAGCCGTTCCGGGCAACCGGCCGCCCGCCTTCCGCGCTCCCTCGGGGAACTGGAAGGGCCGACGGCCGGCCGGGTGGAGCTTCCGCTGCACCTCGCATGGTCGGGCCTTCGCAATTCGACCTGGAACAGCCGCGGCAGCGAATGGGCCTGTACCGGATCGTGCTGAACGAGGGCATGCGAGAGGACCTTCCACAGCTCCTAGACGCCGGCCTCCTCGTGGCACAGTGGCCGGTGCTGAGGACACTGGTCGGCCCCGCCATCCGCACGGTGTGGGAGACCGCCTTCACCGAGCTCGCGACCGCAGCCCGCCCCGCCGCCGCGGCGTGAGACTGACCCCGCTCCACCGGCGCCTGCTGGCCGACGTCCTCGCCGTCGGCGCCCCCTACCGTCTCGTGCTGACCGACGGCTACGCCGTCCAAGCCCATGGACTGGCCGACCGGCTCAGCCAGGACCTGGATGTGGCAGCCGAGCACCCGGCCGCGATGAAAGAGATCGCTGAAGCACTCACCGCAGGCCTGGTCGAACGAGGCTGGGCGGTGTACGAGGTCGAGGTCGTCCCCCTGTCGGGGCGCCTGGTCGTCACCGACCCCGGGACCGGCGAGAGCTGCGAGGTCGACGTCCTCAAGGAACACCTCTGGAAGCCCGCCGTCCAACTGGAGTTCGGCCCCGTCCTGCGCGTCGACGACGTCGTCGGCACCAAGATACGAGCCCTCGCGGACCGCCGCCACGCCCGCGACACCTTCGACCTGGCCGAGCTGCGTGACCGCCTGGCCGGCGCGGACTGGATCGACGACGCCGAGTTCGCCGCGTACGGCCTCGGCGACAACGCGATCGCCGGCCTGCGGACGTGGGCGCAGGAGTGGGTCGGCGACCTGGACCGGCGCCTGGAGCCGGTACGTCGCCGGAGACCACCAGCGCTGACCGGCCCCCTGGGCGGCCGGTGGGACACGGGAGCCGGTTCTGGCGGCCGGGGTGGTTGCGGTGGTTCCCAGCCTCGTCAGGCCGGCCGGTTGTCCGTCGGCGTGGTTGGGGGACTGTCCGGATCGGGGGCGGGCAGTGGCCAGTTGGGGTGGGCGAGGTGGTGGCGCAGGGCGTTGAGCCGGGCGAGGTGGTGGTCGAGGGCGGCGTTGACGGTGCTGGTGGTGGTGGCCACTCGTGCTTCGAGGTCGTGGATCCGGTCCAGGAGGTCCTGCCAGCGTCTTTCGGCGGCGGTTGCAGGGTCAGGTGCGGCGTCGGTCGCTGTCATCGCGGAGCTGGGTGGTGTGGTGGGTGAGGGTGTCGAGGCGGGTGGCGAGGTCGCCCTGGCCGGTGCCGAGGTGGGGGCGGATGGCGGCGAGGGGCTCTATGAGGTCGGCGGGGTCGGTGGCGCCGAGGGCGGCGGTCAGGGCGGTCTGGGCGGGACGGGCGGCGGGAGCGAGTGCGGCCGTGGTGATCTGGGCGGCGAGGACCCGCAGCTCGGCGGCGTGGTCGCGGGCCCAGACGGTGACCGATCGGTCGGCGGCTCGCCGGTCGCGGACGGCCTTGACCCGTTCGGCGCCGGTACCGGACCGCGAAGCGTCGGCGGCGGGCTTGAGGCGCAGGTAGCGGTTCTCGGCGGCCTGGCGGCTGGCGACGCCCATCGGGTGGGCGAGGTCGGCCCAGGTGGCGCCGGCCTCCCGGGCGCTCTCCACCAGGCCGGCTTCCCAGCCGGCGAGCTGGCCGCGAAGTTCGCGCAGCAGGACGAGTGCGGCCAGGGCCTGCTCGGGGCCACCGTGCTCGTCAGGGGCGGTCGGCGGCCGGGACGCGGAGTTCTGGGCGGTGCGGACGGCGTCGTCGATGGCGGCCAGCGCCGCCGCGGCCGCCAGGAACGAGACGGGCTCGGCTGGCGGGGAGGCGTAGGGGGCGGCTCTGCGGGACTTCTCGCTCATGCAGTCACTCTATAGGCGACATGGAAACTTGTCATCGGATCGATGACGCGCTAGAAAGGAGTCAGGTGAAGCGCACTGGCACCCATTCGATCAGTGGAGGTGTTTCGCAATGCTGCTGCGCACTGACCCGTTCCGCGAGCTGGACCGGCTGACCCAGCAGTTCCTCAACACGACCGGCACCTGGTCGCGTCCGACACCGATGCCGCTGGACGCCTACCGGGCCGGCGACGAGTACGTGATCTGCTTCGACCTGCCGGGGGTCGACCCGGACGCGATCGACATCGACGTCGAGCGGAACATGGTGACCGTCAAGGCCGAGCGCCGCCCGCGCCAGGAAGGCGAGGACATCAAGTGGGAGCTGTCCGAGCGCCCGCTCGGCGTGTTCTCCCGCCAGGTCATGCTCTCCGACACCCTCGACCCCGCCGGGATCACCGCCGACTACGACGCCGGCGTGCTGACCCTGAAGATCCCGGTCGCCGAGAAGGCCAAGCCCCGCAAGATCGAGATCAGCCACAGCGGAAGCCGCAAGCAGATCCAGGCCTGACCCGTTCCCCGATGCCGTTCCGGCCGCTCCCGATCTCTCCCCCCTCGATCGACAGGGGCGGCCGGAACACCCCCCGACCGCCGGGCCGGCCTCGCCCGGACCGGCCTACCCGCAGCGACGCGGAAACGCCATGAACGGCCACAGCAACCAGCCCTTCATCGTGCGAGCCCACGGCGAGATCGACCTCGACACCGCACCCTCGCTGCGCCGTGTTCTGGCCACCGCGCTCGAGTCGCACCGGGAGGTGGTGCTGGATCTGTCAGAGGTGACGTTCATGGACTGTGCGGGCCTGGGCGCCCTGGTCCGGGCCCGCAACCAGGCAGACCGGTGCGATGCCCGCCTGGTCCTGCGCGGGGCCGGCCGCTGCGTGATGCGGCTGCTCAAGCTGACCGGGCTGCACCGGCGCCTGGCCGTCGAGCCTTGAGGTCACCCGGGCGCGCCGGGCCTTGGGACGGAGGGAGAACCGCGATGACGCTTCGATGGGAGGCGTTCCTGGAAGAGGTCCGGGAGCGCGGTGAGTAGGACAGCCCTCAGGAGGCCGAGCGGGCCGCCCGGGTGGTCCTGGCCCTGCGCGGCGCCCATCTGGTCGGCGAGGTGCGGGCCGAACTGGCCGCCCGACTGCCCGAGACCATGGCCCTGATCCTGCTCAACCCGCTGCAGGCCGCCGAGCCCCTCAACGCCGAGCGGTTCGTGCGCGCGACCGCGGCCTGGATCGAGGGCGCCACCGAAGCTACGGCCCTGTGGGACATCGGCGCCGTCCTGTCCACAGTGGCCGACGCCGCCGGCGACGACCTCATGGACCAGGTCCTGCTCCAGCTGCCACCCGGCTACGACCTGCTGTTCGGCCGCCCGACCACAGGGACACGGCCCTGACCACCCCCCCCACGCCGCCGGCCCGCCCAGCGGCCAGCCCTGGAAGGCCCCACGGTCATGACCCGCTACCGCCACCTCCTCCAGCAGGTCCGCAACCTCGGCCGCTACCCCACCGACGAGGAAGCCGAACGCGCCCTCGACGCCGTCCTGGCCCTCCTCGGATCCCAGCTCACCGGCGACGAACGCTGTGACCTCGCCGCAGCCCTGCCCGAGCGGGCCCGCGCCGTCCTCGCCGCCCAGATCCCCCTGCCCCATCCCGTCACCGCCCCCGCCTTCGTCGAAAGCCTCGCCCGCACCCTGGGCACCAGCCTCACCGCCGCCCGCTGGGACGCCTCCTCCGTCCTGGCCGCCCTCACCACCCTCACCAACGACACCCTCACCGACCGCCTCCTCGCCCACCTGCCCCGCGGCTACGCCCTGCTGTTCGGTCGCGCGGACCTGGCCGCCGTCGCCTGAAGCAGCGGACCCGACCCGCCAGCGCGGAGCGCTCCGCGCCGCCCTGGCAAGCACCCAACCGCACACCGAATGAGGCGAGGCAACCGATGGACAGACCCCAGCGCTACGCGGTCACCCTGCTCGGCCCGCCCGGCCGGCATGGGCCGCCCGAGGTCGTCGTCGTCCACCTCACCGGCGCGTACACCGCTGCCGGGGAACTGGTGTACGCAGATGAGGCGGGCGCATTCCGGGTGGCGATCGAAGGAGAGGTGGCCCGGCCGCTCACCGCGTTGCCGGGGCCCGGCTGCCATGTCTGCCTTCACGCCGTGCCATTGCCCTGACCAGATGCTCGCGGCCCTCGGTGCCCGGGCGCCGTGCCGCACTCCCGAGCCGGTGGGCAGCCGTTCACGGGCCGAGTTCCCGTCACCGCCGTGACATCGCCGGTTGCACATGCACCCTCACGCCTGTGCACGCAGAGTAGTCGGAGGCGGGGTCAGTGGTGGTGGCCGCTGCGAGGCGCGGGGATGCGGGGTAGGACGTCCCAGAGTGGCTGGTTGCCAGCTGCCCAGCGGGCGAGGGCGGTGCGATCGACGAGCTGGATGCCGTACTCGGTGCCCCAGCGATGGGCTTCACGGGGAAAGCGGCCGTTGGTGACGACGACGCCGACATGGGCTCGGTGGGCGCGCTGGTAGGTGCCGGCGAGGGCGTACAGGACGCCGACGCCCACCGGTTTGCCGCTGGTCGGGTCCTGCTTGTGCTTGCACTGCACGGCCCAGCGCCGGCCCGCCGGGCCCTCGGCGAGGACGTCCACGCTCTGGTCGTTGGCCCTTCCGACCTTCCGTGCATGGCAGCCGTCGCGCTGCAGCAGATCGCGCACCGCGTACTCGAACGCGTCCGGTGCCATGTGGTCGATCCCGCCCGGACCGCTGAGCGCCAGACGCAGCTGGGCGGCGCGCAGCCGGTGCTCGCGCGCCGCCAGCGCGCGGTGTCGCAGGACGACCGCGGCGGCGGTGCCGACGGTGAGGACGGCGGCGGCGGGGATCCACCAGTTCGCGGCCAGCCAGCGTAGGACGGCGGCCGCGGTGCTGAGCGCCAGGAGCGCCAGCAGGGCGTAGGCGAGCCAGGTGGCATCGTCGCGGCGCGCGGCCCGGGGAGGCCGTCGGTCCGGCCGGGTCGCCGTCTCGGTGGCTGCTCACGGCCGGGGTGGGCGCGTGGGTGCCGGCCGGCGACTTGACGATCAAACCGGTGGTGCTGCGATAGTGACCCGGTGCGCGTCG
>NZ_JBFBFU010000074.1:0-5311 GCF_040684355.1 Kitasatospora sp. NPDC091276
CTCCCCTTCGTCGTCGCCCTCAACGGCTTCGACGGACACCAGCCCCACACCGCCGACGAGGTCCGCGAAGCGCTCCAGCTCAGCGCCGAGACCCCGGTCGTCACGCTCGACGCCCGCCGCCGCGACAGTGCCAAGAGCGCCCTCATCACCCTCGTCGAGCACGCCCTCCTCGCCCGACTCCGATGACGGGCCGGACATCCGGACCCCGGGGGCCGTCGGCGTGACGGGCCCCGGGGCGGAGCCGCTACCGGCCGATGTCCTCCAGGGGCATCGCGCAAGACCCGCTGTATAAGCAGCGGATAACAGTTCGGTAGGCATTTTGTGATCAACAGTGACTCTGCGTGGTGAACTAGCGTCACTCAGCGCCAGAAGACCACGGTTTTGCTCCGTCATGTCGGTGAATGTCCCTATTGCGCCGACGCGGGGGCCATCCTGCGGCTGTTTGTCCCCCATCCCCGCACGTGCTGAAATTCCAGCTACCCCTGAAACCCTCGCGCCGGCCCACCGGTGACGGGCCAGGGCCCGGGGGTAGCGCTGGATTGATCCATGGCCGACAGTCGGCCGAGAGGTAGTTGTCGAGTGAGGCGTAAGCAGCAACCCGCCCCGCAGCGGCGCTCCGAGCCCCGCCGGAGCGAGCCGAACGGTACCGCAGCGGACCCGGCCGGATTCTCCGCTTTCACCCCCACCGAGGAGCGCTCCCAGGCCTCCCCGGCCCCGCAGCCCCCGGCCGCGTCCACGGAACCCCGCAGCGGCGGTCCCGACGGCGACGCCTCCAAGCGGTACGACTTCCTCCGCCCGCGCAACTGGCGCGTGCCGACCCGTCTGATCGCGATCCTGCTGATCCCCGTGATCATCAGCCTCGTCTTCGGCGGCCTCCGCGTGAACACCTCGGTCGACGGCTACATCAAGGCCTCCCGCGCCGAGAAGACCGCCGAACTCGCCAAGGCGGCCACCGAGCTCGCCGAAGCGCTGGAGATCGAGCGCGACACCACGCTGATACCCCTGCTCACCAAGCAGGACCCGGACGGCAAGGTCGCCAAGATCCGCGCCAACACGGACGCCGCGCTGAAGGCGTACGAGGCGGCCTACGCGGCCTCCGACAAGTCCGGCGAACTGCCTCGCCGCCACGAGGGCTTCCAGGCCCTGGTGGTCGACCTGCCGCACCTGCGGGCCACCGCGTACGGATCCGAGCTGTTCGCCGGCGCCACCGTCAACGCCTACTCGGTGATGTTCGCCCCGCTGCTGTCCTACGACAACTCGGTCGGCCTCGGCTCCAGCAACGCCGCCAGCAAGGGCCGAGCGATCTACGCGATGTCCCTCGCCAAGGCCTCCGCCTCGACCCAGCGCGCGCTCATGCTGCACCTGCTGGTCGGCATCTCCCAGAACGCCACCACCCGGTTCGAGAACGCCGACGTGATCCAGCAGATCCTGGTGGCGGAGCGGCTGGAGCAGGTCTCGCTGACCGAGTTCAACACCGGCAGCGCCCCCGAGGACGCCCGCAAGTACGCCAACGCGCAGGTCGCCCAGGCCGCCGCGCAGGAGCGCTCGGCCTACAAGATGCCGAACGGCACCGCGCCCTCCATGCAGACCCTGCTCTCCCTCGGCGCCGCCTACAGCCAGGCCGCCGCCGAGGGCCAGAGCAAGGGCAAGGCCGCCGCCGACCAGGCCTACAAGGAGGCCAAGGACTCCGGTCTCACCCCGGAGAACTGGAACCAGGCCGCCAACACCCACATCCAGGCCCTGCGTGACACCGAGGTCCAGCTGCTGGACGACGTCCTCACGGACTCCCGCGGCCTCAAGGACAACGCGCTCTACGACGCCATCCTCAACACGATCATCGTCGTCGCGGCGCTCATCCTGGCCGGTCTGCTCACCGGCTACGTCGCCCGCTCGATGATCCTCGGCATGCGCACCCTGCGCAGCGCCGCCCTGGAGATCGCCGACCACCGCCTGCCGGACCTGGTCGAGAAGCTCTCCAAGACCGACCCCGACCGGGTCGACACCTCCGTCACCCCGATCCCGCTGCACGGCAAGGACGAGATCGGCGAGGTCGCCCGGGCGTTCGACCAGGTCCACCAGCAGGCCGTGGCGCTCGCCGCCGAGCAGGCCCTGCTGCGAGGGAACGTCAACGCGATCTTCACCAACCTGTCGCGCCGCAGCCAGGGCCTGATCCAGCGCCAGCTGGCGCTGATCACCGACCTGGAGAACAACGAGGCCGACCCGGACCAGCTGGAGAACCTCTTCAAGCTGGACCACCTCGCCACCCGTATGCGCCGCAACGGTGAGAACCTGCTCGTCCTCGCGGGCGAGGAGGCCGGCCGCCGCTGGAACACCCCGGTCCCGCTGGTCGACGTGCTCCGCGCCGCCTCCTCCGAGGTGGAGCAGTACGAGCGCGTCGAGCTGTCCGGCATCCCGGAGGTCGAGGTCGTCGGCGCCGCCGTGACCGACCTCGTCCACCTGCTCGCCGAGCTGCTGGAGAACGCCACCTCGTTCTCCAGCCCGCAGACCCGGGTCCTGGTCAACGCGACCCGCCTGCCGGACGGCCGGGTGCTGGTCGAGATCCACGACAAGGGCATCGGCCTCACCGCCGACGACTTCGCCGAGATCAACGAGAAGCTGGCCGAGCCGCCCACCGTCGACGCCACCATCTCCCGCCGCATGGGCCTGTTCGTGGTCGGCCGGCTGTCCCAGCGGCACGACGTCCGCGTCCAGCTCCGCCCCTCCGGCGAGTCCGCCGGCACCACCTCGCTGGTCATGATCCCGCCGTTCATCACCCGGTCGGGCGCCGCGCCGGAGCCCGAGGAGCAGTTCACCGTCTCCCGGATCTTCGCCGAGCAGGAGCCGACCTCCCAGTGGGCGCCCGACGGCCAGCCGCGCAGCGCCGCCGAGCTGGGCTTCGACGACCACCTCACCGGCGCCGGCAACGCCGGATCCAGCGGCTTCAGCCCGGCCCTGGAGTCCGTCCAGCGCTCGCAGCGCCTCGACCAGGTCCGCCGCGCGGCCCTGGAGAGCGGCCCGCACGACGGCGAGCCGCCGGTGCTGGACGCCGAGGTCGAGGAGGACTACCAGCAGGGCTACGACCAGTACGCCCCCCAGGGCTACGAGCAGCAGTCCGGCTACGCCGACGACCAGTACGGCTACCAGCAGGACGGCTACCAGCAGGACGAGTACGGCCAGGACCAGTACGGCCAGTACCCGCAGCAGGGCTACGACCAGTCCGGCTACGCCGACGACCGGTACGGCCACCAGGACTACCAGGGCGACGGTTACCAGGGCTACCAGGACGGCTACGCCGACCAGTACGGCCAGCAGGCCGAGGAGGCCCCGGCCGGCCACCCTTACGCCCCCGAGCCGCCCGCGCTGCCCGCCGCCGAACCCACCGCCACCCTGCCGTCCGGGCTGCCGCAGCGCCGCCCCGGCCAGCAGCTGGCGGGTGGCGGCTTCGGCGCCCCGACCGCTCCGGCGGACGGCGGATCCGGCGGCGAGACCCCGAACTGGTTCGCCGGCGCCAAGGACACCTCGGCGGTCGACGAGCCGCGCGGCCACGACGTGTCGGCGCTGGGCGGCTACGGCCCGACCGGCCCGACCAACTCGCCCTGGCAGTCGCCCAACGACGGCGCCTGGCAGCAGGCCGAGCAGACCCGCGAGCCCGCCTCCGGCGGCACCACCGGGGCAGGCCTGCCGCGGCGCGTGCCCAAGCAGAACCTGGTGGCCGGGAACGCCAAGCCCACTCCGCAGGAAGGGCCGCAGGTCTCCCGCAGCCCCGAGGAGGTCCGCGGCCGGCTCACCAACCTGCGCCGCGGCGTGGAGCAGGGCCGCAGTGCCGGTAACACCGGAAGCTTCCGGATCGACCCCGATCAGGTAGACCCGTCCGGCAACGGACAGAACCGAAGCACCGATCTCTTCGGCGGCTCGAACCACCAGGAGCGTTGAGTTGACTCAGATGAGCCAGGCCGCACAGAACCTGAACTGGCTGATCACCAATTTCGTGGACAACACCCCCGGGGTGTCCCACACCGTGGTGGTCTCCGCCGACGGCCTCCTGCTGTGCATGTCCGAGGGCTTCCCCCGCGACCGCGCCGACCAGCTCGCAGCCGTCGCCTCCGGCCTCACCTCCCTCACCTCCGGCGCCAGCCGGATCTTCGAAGGAGGCGAGGTCAACCAGACCGTCGTCGAGATGGAACGAGGCTTCCTCTTCCTCATGGCCGTCAGCGACGGCTCCGCCCTCGCCGTACTCGCCTCCCCCGACTCCGACATCGGCCTCGTCGGCTACGAGATGGCCCTCCTCGTCGACCGCGCCGGCGCCGTCCTCACCCCCGCACTCCGCGCGGAACTCCAGGGCAGTCTCCTGCACTGACGGCCCGTCGGATACCGTCCAGGTATTCGAAGTACCTCCGCGTCCTTCCCGGGCCCGCTTCGGCGGGCTCGGGTTCGGACGTTGTACGGCCTTCGCACCACCGGCTCCGGACCTGCGCCGAAGCTCGCACCGCACCGCCGCACCTTGTGAGGAGAGGAACCGTGACACCGCCCGACGACCGCAGCGGCCAGTACGGCGTTCCGTACCCTGGCACAGGCCATGACGCCTTCGGAGCACCCGGCGTCGGCCACGGTCAGCAGTACGGCCAGCCTCAGCACGGCCAGCAGCACGGACAGCAGTACGGCCAGCACCAGTACGGGCAGCCCCAGCACCCGTACGGGCAGCCGCAGCAGGAGCAGTACGACCAGCAGGGCCGGTCCGGCCGGTACCGACAGCCGCAGCCCGCCTTCGACACGCCGCCGCCCGGCTACCCGGCGCCCGCCCCCGACTACCGGCCGGCCCACGAGCCCGGGCACGTCGAGGAGTTCGAGGACGAGCCCGACTCCGGCCCGCTGATCCGGCCGTTCGCGATGACCGGTGGACGCACCCGGCCGCGCTACGAGCTCGCGCTGGAGGCCCTCGTCTCCGCCGACGTCGACCCGCAGCGCCTGGCCACCCTGCTCCCCGAGCACCAGCGGATCTGCACCCTGTGCAGGGAGGTCAAATCCGTCGCGGAGGTGTCGGCGCTGCTCTCCCTTCCCCTGGGAGTGGCCCGCATCCTCGTGGCCGACCTGGCCGAGGCCGGCCTCGTCGCCATCCACCAGCCCGCTTCCGGCGGCGAATCCGGAAACCAGCCCGACGTCACGCTGCTCGAAAGGGTCCTCAGTGGACTTCGCAAGCTCTAACGCGGCCGCCCCCACCCGCGCCACCACCTCCGCGAAGATCGTCGTCGCGGGCGGCTTCGGCGTCGGCAAGACCACGCTCGTCGGCGCCGTCTCCGAGATCAACCCCCTG
>NZ_JBFBFU010000075.1:0-4213 GCF_040684355.1 Kitasatospora sp. NPDC091276
CGTCCACGAGCACGAACCGGCCCGGGTTCTCCGACTCCGCCACCCGCACCAGACCCCACACGGCAGCGCCGACGAGGTCGGACACCTCGCCACCCACCACGGCACCCCGCGTGACGAAGACGAGGCGCGCGTCCGCGAACCGAGGCTCGACCAGCCACTCCTGCACCAGGCCCAGCACCCACGCCGTCACCTCGTGCACGGCCTCCGGCGTCGAACCACCCGCCACCGGGACCACCACGGCACCCGGCACCTCGTCCGTCAGGTCGGCGAACGACGCCACGCCCGCACCCAGCGTCGCCGCCGTCACGCGCTCACCCGCGCGCGACGGCGCGGGCACCCATTCCAGCCGCAGCAACGAGCCCGCCGCAGCCGCTCCCTGCGCCACGGCAGCCGGCTCGGCCAGCGTCAGGTCCTCGGCGGACAGCACCGGCTCCCCGGCGGCGTCCACGACGGCGAGCGCGAGCGTCTCCCCACCCGTACGCACGAGCCGGGCCCGCACCACGGACGCGCCCGAGGCATGCAGCGACACCCCGGACCACGCCACCGGCACCAGCCCCCGGCCGTCCGCCCTCACCACGGCCGCCAGCAGCGCCGGGTGCACGCCGAACCCCGCGGCGTCATCGGCCGCGCCGCCCGGCAGGACGGCCTCGACGAAGGTCTCTTCGCCGCGCCGCCAGACCGATCGCAGCCCGTCGAAGGCCGGACCGAGGTCCGCCTCCTCCTGGATCCCGGTCAGCTCCGCGACAACCGCGCCCTTCGGCGGCCAAACCGAGGCGTCGAAGTCGGCCGTGCGCTCGCCGCGGACGAGCTCGCCCGAGGCGTGCTCCGTCCACGCGCCATCGGCGTCGGCGTCCGGACGGGAGAAGATCCGCACCGGGCGCGCGCCGGAGGCCGTCGGGGCGTCCACCTGGATCTGGACGACTACCGCGCCGTCCTCGGCCAGCACCAGCGGTTCGGCGAGCGTCAGCCGCTCGACCCGGTCACACGCCACCTGGTCGGCGGCCCGGACGGCCAGCTCCAGGAACCCGGTCGCCGGGAAGACGGCCACGCCACCCACCCGGTGGTCGCCCAGCCACGGCTGCGCCTTGAGCGACAGGCGGCCGGTCAACAGCGTGCCCTCGGCGTTCGCGAGCGCGACGGTCGCGCCCAGCAGCGGGTGCTCGGCGGGCGACAGGCCGGCGCCGGTCACGTCGCCGATGCGGCGGGCGGGGCGCGGCCAGTAGTGCTCGTGTTGGAAGGCGTAGGTGGGCAGGTCGACGCGGCGGGCGCCGGTGCCCTCGAAGAGCCGCGCCCAGTCGACCGGGACACCCGCGACATGCAGGCGGGCCAGCGCGGTGACGAGGGTGTGCTCCTCGGGCCGGTCGCGACGCAGCAGCGGGAGCGCGGGAGCGTCCCCGTCCTGCTGGGCGAGGGCGGCGAGGACGCCGTCCGGGCCCAGCTCGACGAAAGCGGTGGTACCGGACTCGCGCAGGGTGCGGACGCCGTCGGCGAAGCGGACGGCCTCGCGAACGTGGCGCACCCAGTAGTCGGGGCTGGTGACGTCCTCGCCGAGGGCGCCGGTGAGGTTGGAGACCAGCGGGATCGAAGGCGCGCTGAAGCTCAGCCCGTTGAGGACCTCGCGGAAGTCCTCCAACATCGGGTCCATCAGCTGCGAGTGGAACGCGTGCGAGACCTGCAACCGCGTCGTCCTGCGGTCGGCGAAGTGCTCCCCGATCTCCGCGACGGCCTCCTCCGTACCCGAGACCACGATCGAGGTCGGACCGTTGACGGCCGCGATCGACACGAAATCCGTGAGCAGCGGCAGGACTTCGTCCTCCGACGCCTGCACCGCCAGCATCGCGCCACCCGACGGGAGTGCCTGCATCAGACGGCCACGAGCGCTCACCAGCTTGCAGGCGTCCTCCAGCGAGAACACCCCGGCCACATGCGCCGCCGCGATCTCGCCGATCGAGTGCCCGGCCACGAACTCCGGCCCCACACCCAGCGATTCGAGCAGCCGGAACAGCGCCACCTCGACCGCGAACAGTCCGCACTGGGCGTACTCCGTCCGGTTCAGCAGTTCCTCGTCCTCACCCCACACGACATCCCGAACCGGCAGCTCCAGCGCGGCGCACACCTCGTCGAAAGCCCGAGCGAACACCGGGAACCGGGTATACAACTCCCGCCCCATCCCCAGCCGCTGCGACCCCTGCCCCGAGAACAGGAACGCCGTCGACCACTCCCCCGCCACCCCGCGCGCAACCTCGGCCCCGTCCACCAGCACCGCCCGATGCCCGAACCGCGAGCGCCCCGCCAACACGAGGGCGACGTCCACGGGAGAATCATCGACCTCGGCGAGCCGCTCCACCTGCGCGTCCAGCGCCGCCCCCGACTTCGCCGAGACCACCCACGGCACCACACCGGGCACGACCGAGAGATCCGCCCCGGAAACATCCTCCGCCGGAGCCTCCTCGACGATCACATGCGCGTTCGTCCCGCTGATCCCGAACGAGGACACACCCGCCCGGCGGGGCCGGTCCACCTCCGGCCAGGCTCGGGCCTCGGTGAGCAGCTCGACGGCCCCCGCCGACCAGTCCACCTCGGCCGACGGCGCGTCGACGTGCAGCGTCTTCGGCAGCACGCCGTGCCGTAGCGCCATCACCGTCTTGATCACGCCGGCCGCGCCCGCCGCCGCCTGGGTGTGGCCGATGTTGGACTTCAGCGAGCCGAGCAGGAGCGGCTGTTCACGGTCCTGCCCGTAGGTGGCGAGGAGCGCCTGGGCCTCGATCGGGTCGCCCAGCGGCGTGCCCGTCCCGTGGCCCTCGACGGCGTCCACCTCACCGGCCGACAGCCCGGCGTTGGCGAGCGCCTGCCGGATCACGCGCTGCTGCGAGGGGCCGTTGGGCGCCGTCAGCCCGTTCGACGCACCGTCCTGGTTGACGGCCGAGCCGCGCAGGACGGCCAGCACCGGGTGCCCGTTGCGGCGGGCGTCCGAGAGCCGCTCCAGCACCAGCACGCCCGCGCCCTCGGCCCAGCCCGTCCCGTCCGCCCCGTCGGCGAACGCCTTGCAGCGCCCGTCCGAGGCGAGCCCGCCCTGCCGGGAGAAGCCGGAGAAGCTCATCGGCGTCGACAGCACGGTGACTCCGCCCGCGAGGGCCAGCGTGCACTCGCCGGCCCGCAGCGCCTGCGACGCCAGGTGCATCGCCACCAGCGAGGACGAGCACGCCGTGTCGACGGTGATCGCCGGGCCTTCCAGGCCGAAGGTGTACGACACCCGGCCGGACAGCACGCTCGCCGTCAGGCCGGTGGTCGCGTGGCCCTCCATGTCCTCGTCCGAGTTCATCACCACGCCGACGTAGTCGACACCCGCCGTGCCGACGAACACGCCGGCGCGGGTGCCGCGCAGGCCGCTCGGGTCGATGCCCGCCCGCTCGAAGGCCTCCCACGACGTCTCCAGCAGCAGGCGCTGCTGCGGGTCCATCGCGAGGGCCTCGCGCGGCGAGATCCCGAAGAAGCCCGCGTCGAACTCGCCGGCCGCGACGAACCCGCCCTCGACCGAGGCGCTACTGCCGCTGCCCTCGCCGAGCAGCGCCGCGATGTCCCAGCCGCGGTCGGCTGGGAACCCGGTGATGCCGTCCCGCCCGTCCGCGACCAGCCGCCAGAGCTCCTCGGGGGTGGTCACCCCGCCCGGCAGGCGGCACGCCATGCCGACGATGGCGATCGGCTCGTGCCGGCCGGACTCGGCCTCCAGCAGTCGTTGGCGTGTCTGGTGCAGGTCGGCCGTGACCCACTTGAGGTAGTCAACGAGCTTGCTGTCGTTCGACATGGGGGGTGGTGCCTTCCTGTGATGAGGCGGGTCGGTCAGCGGTCGCTCAGCCGGCCGAGCTCGTTGTCGATGAAGGCCAGGACCTCGTCCGCGCTCGCTGCTTCGAGCCGCTCCGCAATGGCGTCCTCGGCATTCTGCGCGTCCTGGTTTCGCAATTTCTCCAGCATTCGGCGCAGCCGGAGCGAAACCGCGTTGCGGGTCGCCTCGTCGGTGTCCGCATCGGCCAGGGCCGCGTCCAGGCGGTCGAGTTGGCCGAACAGCGCGGCGCCGTCCGCGGCGTCATGCTCGTCCAGGAGCACGCCGAGCAGGTGTGCGGCGATCGCGGCGGGGGTCGGGTGGTCGAAGACCAGGGTCGCGGGCAGGCGCAGGCCGGTGACGGCGGTGAGGCGGTTGCGCAGTTCCAGGGCG
>NZ_JBFBFU010000076.1:0-4054 GCF_040684355.1 Kitasatospora sp. NPDC091276
TCCGACAGGAGGCCGTCCACACCCTCCCGGTCGGTGGTGTGGTCGTCCGCGAACCGACGGTCACCCGTCGCGTCCGGCACGTACTTCACACAGACAACGATCCTCAAGCTCACGGCCTGTCTCCTGTACTGGTCTCGTCCGGCGGCTGCGGCTGTGCAAGCGGGGCGCGAACACGGTGCGCGCCCGCTCCGGGCAGCGGGTTCCCGTGCCGGTCCGGAACTTCCTGGCAGCATACTCGGCAGTAGTCCAGTGGTCACTACTGGCCAGTAGCTTAGGCCGGGCGGCTGCACTTCCGTCTGCGCCCATCCTGCCCCAGGGCAGCCCCGACACCACCTGATCGGACTACATATCCACCGCAGGATCGCCGGGGCCCCCGGCTCACACCGCCTCGCCGAGCGCCGCGATCACATCCACCTTGCGCGGCAGTCCGGCCGCCCGGCGCACCACCCGGCCGCCCCCGTCCAGCACCAGGACGGTCGGCGTCCGCAGGATCTCCAACCGCCGAGCCAGCTCCAGCCGCTCCTCGGCGTCCACCTCGACGTGCGCCACCCCGTCGACCATGCCGGCCACCTCCGCGAGCACCCGGCGGGTGGCCCGGCACGGCTGACAGAACGCCGTCGAGAACTGAACCAGCGTCGCCCGCTCGCCGAGCGCCCCGCCCAGCTCCGCCTCCGACAGCCGTACCGCCCCGCCGTTGGTGCGCACCCTCAGCCTCCCGTCGTGCCGTGCCCGTAGCAGCCCGAAGGTGGTCGCCGGCGCCGACACGACGACGCACACCACCAACCGGCCGTCCCCAGTCTGCGGCAGCGGCCCCGGGCCTCAAAAGGGAGGTCGACCACCGGGCCGGGCGCGCGTACGATCGCCGGGTGGAATCCGACCGCACCGCACCGCCGTTGCTGACCTCCCGCCGCGTCGTCGACCTGGGCCGGGCCACCACCACCCGCTGTCGCTGACGCGCCCCGCCGCCGCCCGTCGCGACCCTCCCGGAGCCCTCGTGCAGATCGACCCCCGCGGTCCCCGCTTCGCCGCCGCGCTCACCTCGGTCGTGCTGGCCGCCGCCCTCATCACCGGCAGCGACGTGCTGCTGGCCGTCCAGGCCCTCGTCTTCGCACTCGGCGCGTTCGGCGGCCTGCGGCTCTCCCCCTACGGCTGGCTCTACCAGGCCTTCCTCCTCCCCCGGCTGGCCCCGCCCTCCGAGACCGAGGACGAGCGGCCACCCCGCTTCGCGCAGGGAGTCGGCCTGGTGTTCGCCGCCGTCGGCGCCCTCGGCTTCCTCACCGGGGTGGCCTGGCTCGGCCTACTGGCCACGGCCGTCGCCCTGGCCGCGGCCTTCCTCAACGCCGCGTTCGGCTACTGCCTCGGCCGTGAGGTCTACCCCTTCGTCCGCCGCGCCCAGGGGCGCCTCGGCGCCGGAGCCTAGCCACCCCTTGGGCCCCTGGGCCTCCGGGACGGACCGGGCCTCCAGGTCGCCGGGGAGGGAAAAGTTCCCACCCGAACTCATCACGGAGATCACACCGCGAATATCCGCTTGACCGCACGGCTCAGGTGACAGCAGGCACTCGTTCGGGGGATCATCTCCGTGAATCACCCGTGACCGCCGCGGCGTGCCGCGCTCCGGTCGGCCCCCGCTCAGCGACGCGGGTACCCGCCGTACCGGGCTCCGGCCCGTGGAAGTCAGGACTGACCGTGGCAGAGTTCGTGTACCCGCCGGTGATCGGCGCCGCACTCACCGCCTTCCGTGCGCTCGACGTGCGGATCAAGATCGTAGGCGCCGAGAACATCCCCGCCAGGGGCGGAGCCGTACTGGTCAGCAATCACATCAGCTACCTGGACTTCCTCTTCGCCGGCCTCGGCGCCTACCGCGGCGGCAAGCGCAAGACCCGCTTCATGGCCAAGGACGACGTCTTCAAGCACCGGGTCTCCGGCCCGCTGATGCGCGGCATGAAGCACATCCCGGTCGACCGCACCGACGGGCAGCCCGCGTACGAGGCCGCCGTGCGCGCCCTCAAGGCCGGCGAGGTCGTCGGGGTGTTCCCCGAGGCGACCATCAGCCGCTCGTTCATGCTGAAGAAGTTCAAGACCGGCGCCGCCCGGATGGCCGCCGACTCCGGCACCCCGCTGCTGCCCGTCATCCTCTGGGGCACCCAGCAGCTCTGGACCAAGGGCCGCCCGAAGACCCTGACCAAGCGCCACGTCCCCGTCACCATCATGATCGGCGAACCGATTCACCTCGGCCCGAACGACAAGCCCGTCATGGTCACCAGACGGCTGCGCGCGGCCATGAGCGAGATGCTCGACCAGGCCCAGCGCGAGTACCCCGGCAAGCCCTCCGGCCCGGACGACACCTGGTGGCTGCCCACCCACCTCGACGGCACCGCGCCCACCCTGGAGGTCGCCGAGGCCGAGGACGAGGCGGAGGCCCTCGCCAAGGCCGAGCGCCGCGCCGCCCGGGGCTGACCAGCCCCGCCCCGGTTCCACCCCACGCCGCCACCCCGCGCCGCCCTCCCCGAGACCTTCTACTCCGTGTGACCGACCGAACGCCAGGCGTCGCGTGTCGCCCGGTCGCCGACGCTCCCCGTCTGACACAGTGACAGCCCCTTTGAGGGGCCTTCGTCCTGCATCGGAGACGGAGCGAACGCCGGAGAGGTCGGAAAGGTCGGAGCGGATATGACACGGATGACCCGCACACGGCAGTCCCCCAGGTCCACACCCGAGGCCCGCACCCGCGCCAGCGCCGGTGCGGGCCTTCTGCTGCTGAGCGCCCTGCTCACCGGGTGCGGCGCCGAACCCGGTGAGATCCCCCTGTCCGAGATCCAGGCGGACGCCCCCTCCACCGCAGCCGAGTCGACGACCGCCGCCGCGAGCCCCGGTGCCGCGAGCCCCGGCGTGGTCGGCGCCGCCGCCGGAACGCCTGCGGCCACCGCACACAACGGTCTGATCGTCGGCGGGGTCTTCCTCAACACCGCCCGCACCACCAGCGCCATCGTCACCCTCGCACCCGACGGCACCGGTTGGCACCAGGTCACCCAGCCGCCCGACCGCACCCGCGACGACCGCCCCGACTGGTCCCCGGACGGCAGCACGATCGCCTTCGACCGGACCGACCCACGAAGCGGCGCCGCCCGCCTCTGGACGGTCTCCACCAACGGCGACGGCGCCCACCAGATCGACCAGCTCTGCGAGACCGGCACCGCCGACTGCACCAACGAGGACGAACGCGCCCCCGCCTACTCGCCCGACGGCAAGCAACTCGCCTTCAGCCGCTCCTGGGGCGCCCTCGACCCGGCCGACAGGAACCAGATCCAGTACTCGGACCTCTACCTGATGAGCCCCGACGGCACCGACGTCCAGCGGCTCACCTTCCTCACCAACGACAAGCCGTACTCCGGGCAGGTCAGCAACCCCAGTTGGTCCCCCGACGGCAAGCAGCTCACCTTCGAGTACCGCACCGGTGCCACCGGTCAGCCCGCCAACAGCCGCGCCATCTACGTCGTCGCCGCGGACGGCACCGGGCTACGGCAGCTCACCCCCTGGGAACTGCGCGCCGGAGACCGCGCCAACTGGTCCCCCGACGGCACCCAGATCCTCTTCACCACCTACCCGGCCGGCCGCACCGACGCCCCCGGCGGCGGCATCTACACCGTCCACCCCGACGGCACCGCCATCGGCGCGCTGACCCCCGCCCCGTCCAACGTCTTCTACGGCACCGCGTCCTACGCGCCCGACGGCAAGTCCATCGTGTTCGCCGAGGCCCCCGCCGGCTCCGAGGCCGACCTCTACACCATGCGGCCGGACGGGACGGGCATCGCCCGGCTCACCAACGACAGGGACGCCTGGCTGACCCGGCCGGCGTGGGGAACGGCGGCGGTACCACCTCAACCCGATGGCCGGGCATCAGCCCAGGCACAATCGCGGCCGTGGGAAGAGGACGAAGAACTCCAGGACGAGTGAATCACAACGCAGAGAACCCCCATCCGGTTTCCCGGATGGGGGTTCTCTGTGAATGATTGTTCGGCGGCGTCCTACTCTCCCACAGGGTCCCCCCTGCAGTACC
>NZ_JBFBFU010000077.1:0-3667 GCF_040684355.1 Kitasatospora sp. NPDC091276
GGCCCAGAGGTGGTTCATCATGCCGGAGCGCTGGACCATCGCGCCCTTGGGCTTGCCGGTGGAGCCGGAGGTGAACATCACGTACGCCAGGTCCAGCCCGGTGCCCACGCAGTCGGGCAGGGCCCGCGCGCCGGCGGCCTGCTCCAGGCCGATGACGGTGACCGGCTCGCCCTGGACGGCGGCGGCGAACTCGGCGGCCTGTGCCTCGTACCCGGCGCCGACCAGCAGGTGGCGGGCGCCGCCGTCCTCCAGCAGCCCGGTGTTGCGGGCGGCCGGCGCGGCCGGGTCGAGCGGCAGGTAGGCACCGCCGGCGCCGATCACGCCCAGCACGCCGGTGATGAACGGGACACCGGGCTCGGCGAGCATCGCGACCACCGAACCGGTGGTGACCCCGGCCTCCGCGAGGCCCGCGGACAGGCCGCCGGCCGCCTCGACCAGTTCCTGGTAGGTCAGCGAGCCGGCGCCGTCGGTGACGGCGGTCGCCTCGGGGGTGCGGGCGGCGACGGCGCGCACCCGCTCGACGACGCCGAGGCTCTCCTCGGGGATCGACGGGTCCCAGGCGCCGAGCAGTCCGCCCAGCTCGCCGGGGGTGCCGGTGCCGGTGAGGTCCGCCGGGCCGGTCACGTCGACCTGGGCGAGCGGCAGTCCGGGCCGCTCGGCGACGGTCCGCAGCAGGTGCTGGAAGATCGCCGAGACCCGCTCGACCTCGGCCCGGCCGAACAGGCCGGGGTTGTAGTCCAGCCGCAGGTGCAGGCTGTCGCCGGGGTGGACCACCAGGCTCAGCGGGTGGTGCCGGGCGTCAAGGGCCTCGGTGCGGACGATGCGCGGGCCGTCGGCGACGCCGGTGTCGAGGCCGTTCTCGTCCAGCGGGAAGTTCTCGAACAGCACCACGGTGTCGAAGACCTCGCCGGACAGGCCGGCGGCCTGGTGGATCGCGGCGAGCCCGAGGTGCTCGTGCGGGAGCAGCGCGGTCTGCTGGTCCTGGAGGGCGTGCAGCAGTTCGGCGAGGGTGGCATCGGGGTGCAGCCGGGCCCGGACCGGCACGGTGGTGAGGAACATGCCGATCATCGACTCGACGTCCGGGACCTCGGCCGGGCGGCCGGAGGTGACGGCGCCGAACACCACGTCCTGGCGGCCGGTGAGCCGCCCGAGCAGCAGCGCCCAGCAGCCCTGCACCACGGTGTTGACGGTCAGGCCCTGGGTGCGGGCCCAGCCGGCGAGCGCGGCGGTCAGCTCGCGCGGCACCTCGGCGAGCACCGCGTCGGGCAGCACCGGGAGGCGGCTCGGGTCGGCGGGGACGAGCAGGGTGGGCTCGTCGACGTCGGCCAGCACCTCGTGCCAGGCGGCCCGGGCGGCCGTGCGGTCCTGCGCGGTCAGCCAGGCCAGGTACGAGCGGTACGGGGCCGGGTCGGGCAGCAGCGCGACGTCCGCGCCGGGCGCGCAGAGCGCGAACAGCTCGCGGACGAGCAGCGGCATCGACCAGCCGTCGACCAGGATGTGGTGGCTGGTCCAGATGAACCGGTGCCGGCCCTCGCCGTGGGTGACGAGCGCGAAGCGCAGCAGCGGCGGCGCGGCGAGGTCGAAGCGGCGGGTGCGCTCGGCCTCGGTGATG
The DNA here is from genome assembly GCF_040684355.1 of Kitasatospora sp. NPDC091276. NCBI lineage: Bacteria > Bacillati > Actinomycetota > Actinomycetes > Kitasatosporales > Streptomycetaceae > Kitasatospora > Kitasatospora sp. NPDC091276. The sequence continues at coordinate 1,613 of NZ_JBFBFU010000077.1, forward strand.
CGGATCAGCTCGGCGGCCCGGGCGGGCTCCGTCAGGTCGGTCAGGTCGGCGTCCAGCCAGGGCAGTTCGGCGTGCTGGGCGATGACCTGGACGGGCTCTCCGGTGGCCCGGGCGCGGAAGGCGGCGCGCAGGTTCGGGTGCCGGTCGAGCAGGGCCTGCCCGGCGGCGCGCAGGGCGTCGGCGTCGAGGTCGCCCTCGATGTCGGCGACGATCTGCAGGGTGTAGACGTCGACCGCGTCCGCGCCGCCCCCGGCGGCGGTGTCGTAGTCGGCGTGGAAGAGCATGCCCTGCTGGAGCGGGGTGAGCGGCAGGACGTCGGCGAGGGCGGTGCCGGCCTCGGCGAGTTCGGCCTCGTACTCCTCGATCTCGTCCTGGGCCAGGGCGACCAGCGGCAGGTCGGAGGGGGTGCGGCCGCCCGCACCGGGGGCGGTGGCGTGCCGGGCGAGCAGTTCGAGGGCGCGGAACCAGGTGGCCGCGACGTCCTGGGCGTCCTCCTCGGCGACGGTCCGGCCGGCCCAGGACCAGTTGGCGATCAGGTGCGGGCCGTCGTGCCGGTCCTCGGTGGCCGGGGTGACGTCGAGCAGGTGCGGCAGCGGCATGGCGGGGTGGGCGCCGGTGCCGACCACGCCGTCGCCGCCGGCCGGCTCCCAGAGGCGGGCCTCGCGGGCGTCGAAGCGGCCCATGTAGTTGAAGCCGATCTGCGGCTTGTGGTGGCCGGCCAGGGCGCGGGCGGCGTGCGGGTTGAGGTAGCGCAGCAGGCCGTAGCCGACGCCGCGGTCGGGCAGCGCGCGCAGCTGCTCCTTGATCCGCTTGAGGGCGGCGGCGAGGGCGGGGCCGCCGGCCCAGAGCTCGTCCCAGTCGAGCGTGCCGGGGTCGAGGCGCATCGGGAAGGCGCTGGTGAACCAGCCGACGGTGCGGGACAGGTCGAGGCCGTCGCCGAGCTGCTCGCGGCCGTGGCCCTCCAGCTCGATCAGGGTCTGGGCGTAGTCGGCGCGGCCGTGCCGGCGGCGCCAGTCGGCGACGGCGAGGGCGAGGCCGGTCAGCAGGACGTCGTTGACCTCGGCGTGGAAGGCCGCCGGGACGTCGGTGAGCAGCGGGCCGGTGACCTCGGGGCCGAGCTCCAGGCGCAGGGTGCGCTGGGTGCCGTAGACGTCCGTCTCGGGGTCGAGCCGGTGGGTGCCGACCAGCGGGTCGGGGCCGGTCAGGATCGACTGCCAGAGGGCGAGTTCGGGGCCGCGGACCTGGGTGCGGGCCTGCGCGGCGAGCAGCTGGGACCAGGCGCGGTAGGAGGTGCCGACCGGGTCGAGTGCGGGGGTGCGGCCGGCCGCCAGCGCCTCGCAGGCGGCGGCGAGGTCGGGCAGCAGGATCCGCCAGGACACGCCGTCGATGACCAGGTGGTGGGCGGAGAGCACCAGCAGGGCGGTGTCGGCGCCGGGGGCCGCGCCGATCAGCACGGCCTGGATCATCACGGCGGCGGCGGGGTCGAGCCGGGCGCGGGCGGCGGCGGCCTGCCGCTCGGCGAAGCCGAGGGCGTCCTGGTCGTCGGCGCCGCTGCCGGCGCCGTTCTCGGCGGTGGCGACCAGACGGACGCCGGCGAGCGCGCCGGGGGCCAGCGCCTCCAGGTGCCACAGGCCGGGGGCGGGTTCGGTGGCCCGGGTGCGCAGCGCGTCGTGGTGGTCGACCAGGGTGTGCAGGGCCGCGTCGAGCAGTTCGGCGTCCAGGGCGGCGGGGACCCGGACGACCACGTGCTGGCTGTACTTGACGACCGGGCCGGTGAGGCTGGTGGTGTCGTCGTGCAACTGGCCCATGATCGGGGTGAGTTCGTACGGGCCGGTGCCGCCGGCGTCCTCGGCGGGCGCGGTCGCCGCCGTGGGGTCGGCGCCGCCCGCGACCCGGGCGAGGGCGGCGGCGGTCTTGTGGGTGAAGATGTCGCGGGTGGTGAGGGTGAGTCCGGCCTTGTGGGCGCGGCTGACGACCTGGATGGAGCGGATGCTGTCGCCGCCGAGGGCGAAGAAGTCCTCGTCGATGCCGACCCGGCCGGTGCCGAGGACCTCG
>NZ_JBFBFU010000078.1:0-2867 GCF_040684355.1 Kitasatospora sp. NPDC091276
GGCGGTGAGGGAGGGGCGGCCGGTGTAGCCGCGGGCGAGTCCGGCGCCGGCGATGTAGAGCTCGCCTGCCACGCCGGCGGGTACGGGCTGCAAGGTGCTGTCGAGCACGTACGTCCGGGTGTTGGCCAGCGGGCGGCCGATCGGCACGACGTTCGGGACCGCCGAGGCGGGGGTCATGGTGAAGGTGGTCTTGATGGCCGTCGTCTCGGTGGGCGCGTAGACCGCGACGACGGAGGTGTCCGGGCACGCCTGGAAGAGCCGGCGGACGGCCTCGGGCGGGACGACGTCGCCGCCGGTCCACACCTGCCGGACGGCCCGGAAGGCCTCCGGTGTCTCCTCGGCCATCAACCGCAGCAGGCCCGAGGGCGCCTGGACCAGGGTCACCCGGTGGGTGGTGATGGTCTCGGCGAGGCGCCGGATGTCCAGCTCGCCGGGCTCGGCCAGCACGATCGCCCCGCCGGTGACGAGCGGTGCCCAGATCTCGGTGGTGGAGGCGTCGAAGGCGGTGGGCGAGTGCAGCAGGACACGCTCGTGGTGGCCCGCGCGGAAGTGCTGGTTGCCCAGCAGGTCCACCACGTTGCGGTGGGTGACGGCGACGCCCTTGGGCAGGCCGGTCGAGCCCGAGGTGTACATCACGTAGACCAGCTGGCCGGGGTGCACGGGCACGGCCGGGTCGCCCGCTTCGGGGGCCGTGGCGAGCAGGGCGTCGGTGACCTCGACGGTGGCGAAGCCGCCGGTGGCGAGGACCGGATGCCCGTGGTGGGCCGGGTCGGTGAGCAGCAGGCCGGTGCGGGTGTCGGTGAGGATGTGCTGGAGCCGGTCCAGCGGGTAGCGGTCGTCCAGCGGGACGTACGTGCCGCCCGCCTTGGCGATCGCGAGGACGGCCGTGAGCAGCCCGGCGGAGCGCTCCATCAGCACCGCCACCGGCTGTTCGGTGGTCAGGCCGCGCGCCAGCAGCAGGGCGGCGAGGCGGTTGGCGCGGCCGTTCAGTTCGGCGTAGCTGAGCTGTTCGGCGTCGGTGATCAGGGCGGGGGCGTCGGGGGTGGTGGCGGCCTGGGCCTCGAACAGCCGGGGCAGGCTGGTGTCGGGCACCGGCGCGGTCGGTCCGTTCCAGCCGGTGAGCAGGTGCTCGCGTTCGGCGGGGTCGAGGATCTCGATGCTGCCGATCGGGGTGTCCGGGTCGGCCGCGACGGCGCGCAGGACGCGCAGCAGGCGCTCGGCGAGGGCGGTGGCGGTGGCGTGGTCGAAGAGGTCGGCCGCGTAGTCGACGGCGCCGCGGACACCGAGGCAGTCGCCGTCCGCCGTGAGGTGCTCGACGAAGTTGAAGTTCAGGTCGAACTGGGCCTGGGCCTCGCCGGCCTCGACCGGCCGGGCCGACGCCGGGCCGAAGGCGAGGTCGTCGGCCCGCTCCGTGTTCAGGGTGACGAGCGACTGGAAGAGGGGGTGGCCGGCGGTGCGGGTGGGGTTGAGGTGTTCGACCAGGCGCTCGAAGGGGATGTCCTGGTGGTCGTAGGCGTCGAGGTCGGTGCGGCGGACGCGGTCCAGCAGTTCCCGGAAGCTCGGGTCGCCGGTGGTGTCGGTGCGCAGCACCAGGGTGTTGACGAAGAAGCCGACCAGGTCGTCGAGGGCTTCGTCGGTGCGTCCGGCGACGACGGTGCCGATCGGCAGGTCGGTGCCCGCGCCGAGGCGGGTGTAGAGGGTGGCGACGGCGGCTTGCAGGGCCATGAAGAGGCTGGCGTTCTGCGTGCCGGCCAACTCGGCCAGAGCGGTGTGCAGTTCGACGTCGAGTTCCAACTCGGCGGCGCCGCCCCGGCGGGTGGGCGCGGCCGGGCGCGGCCGGTCGTACGGGAGCGCCAGCTCCTCCGGGAGGCCGGACAACGCCTGCTGCCAGTAGGCGAGTTGAAGGGAGACGACGCTCTCGGGGTCGTCCTCCTCACCGAGCAGCTCGCGCTGCCAGAGGGTGTAGTCGGCGTACTGCACCGGCAGCGGCTCCCACTGCGGCTCGGTGCCGGCGAGCCGGGCCTCGTACGCGGTGGCGAGGTCGCGGAAGAGCGGGGCGACGGACCAGCCGTCGCTGGCGATGTGGTGCGTCAGCAGCAGCAGGACGTGCTCGCCCGGCGAGGGGAGGGCGTACAGCCAGGCGCGGACGGGGAGGTCGGCGGCGAGGTCGAAGACCTGCCCGGCGTCCTCGCGCAGCCGCTCGGACAGTTCGGCTTCGTCGGCCACCGGCACCCGGTGCAGCGGCGGGCGCCCCTGGTCGAGGATGTGCTGGTGGGGCTGGCCGTCGGTGGTCGGGAAGACGGTGCGCAGCACCTCGTGCCGGGCCACCACGTCCCACAGCGCGCCTTCGAGGGCGGCGGTGTCGAGCTCGCCGGTCAGCCGGAGGGCGAACGGCGTGTTGTAGAGGGCGCTCGGGCCCTCGAACTGCTCGATGAACCAGAGCCGCTGCTGGGCGAACGACAACGGGATCAAGGTCTGCCTCCGACTGGCGACTTACGGCTGCTGTGGCTGGTAGGGCTGGTAGGGCTGGTGGGGTTCGGCGGTCGCGGGCCGCGGCGGGCCGCGCCGCCGGCCGGGCCGGCGGCGGGCGCGCATCCTGTGGTGGACGGGGCCGCGACGTGGGCGGCGGGTCAGGCCGGGCCGCCCGGGCGGCGCATCGGCCGCAGGGCCGGGCGGGCCTTCTTCGGCGCGGCTGTCTGCTCGCGCCCGGGCAGGACGGCGGCCAGGGCGGCGACCGTGGGAGCGTCGAACAGGGTGCGGATCGGCAGCTCCGTCCCGAGGGCGGTGCGGATGCGGCTGACCAGTTTGGTGGCGAGGAGGGAGTGGCCGCCGAGGTCGAAGAAGCGGTCGTCGATGGTGACGGTGGT
>NZ_JBFBFU010000079.1:0-2466 GCF_040684355.1 Kitasatospora sp. NPDC091276
CCCCGGTTTGACCGCCGGGCGCTTCGTCGCCGACCCCTTCGGCCCGCCCGGCGCCCGGCTCTACCGCACCGGAGGCCCCCTCTTTTCGTTCCCCGCATCGTTCCCCGCGTCGTTCTCCTCGCCACCCTCTCCGCCGCCGCCTCCCGGCCGGGCGTCAAGCCGTCAGCCGCAGGAACAGGCCGGATCGGCATCCCGGTCGGCGTGCCGGGCACCGGGGATGTGCGGCAGCCGGGCCGCCGAGACCACGCCCTCCAGGTAGCCGCGGGCCCGTTCCGTCCGGGGGTAGGCCTCCAGCAGAGCCCAGAACGCCGGGCCGTGGTCCGGCACCAGCAGGTGGGCGAGCTCGTGCAGCAGCACGTAGTCCAGGACGTACTCCGGCATGCCCTGCAGACGGTGGGAGAGGCGGATCGTCCCCTCGCTGGGGGTGCACGAGCCCCAGCGCGAGTTCTGGTTGGTGACCCAGCGGACCTGGGCGGGCCGGGCGCGATCGCCCAGGTAGGCGGCCGACAGCCCGCGGGCCCGGTCCATCAGCGCGTCGTCGCCGAGGATCCGGCGGCTCTCCTGGGCGGCGAGCTTCTCCAGCATCTGCGCGACCCAGCGCTGCTCCTCGGCGTGCGACATCCGGGCCGGGATCAGCACGATCGTGCGGTCGCCCTCGCGGTAGGCCGAGACGGTGCGGCTGCGGCGGGCGCTGCGGCGCACTTCCACCCGGCCGCGGTCGTGCGGCTCCGGTGGCGCGGCGGCGGGTGGGTGTTGCGGCGACGCGGGCCTCGCCTGCTGATCCTGGTCCCGACGCCCACGCGTGCTGGGCGCCGCCACTTGCGACCCGGACGCTGCACGGGCACGCCGACGCGACGCCGGTGGATGGGAGTCCCGCTCGGCTGCCATGGCACACGACGTTACCCGGTACCACGGACAGAAGTCCGGTGCCGTGGCCGAAATCTTTCATGGAGTGATCGGGAACGAAAAGTCGACGGCGGGTGTCCGGAAACCGGCGCCGGAGCGGATGCGCGGTTATCCACAGGGTCTGCAAACAGATGATGTGATCATGAGCCTGAGCCTGTGGATAACTTTGCGCACGACGTCGGCGCGATGGGGCATGCTGCGGTCAGCCGTCCGGAAACGATCGGAAGGGAGATCGCCGTGCGCCTCGTACTTAAGCCCGCCCTGTCCCGCAGCTGGCGGGACTCCGACACCCTGCAGTTCGGGACCATCACCCGCTACGCCGGGGTGCTCGGCCAGGCCGACAAGACCCTCTGCGACTTCCTCGGCCTGGTCGACGGGACCAGGGACCGCCCCGAACTGCTGGAGGCCGGCGAGCAGCTCGGCCTCGGCCGGGAGCCCGCCGACGCACTGCTGACCGACCTGGAGGAGACCGGGTTACTGGACGACGCGGAGGCGGCCGGCACCGCACTGGCCCGCTTCCCCCAGCCCCACCGGGACCTGCTCGGCCCCGACCTCGCCTCGCTGTCCCTGGTCCACTCCGGCCCCGGCGCCGCACCGGCCGTCCTGGCCCGGCGGGCAGGCGCCCGGATCGAGGTCCGCGGCGCGGGCCGGGTGGGCGCCGCCGTGGCGGCCGTGCTCTCGGCCGGCGGGGCGGGCACGGTCACCGTGGTGGACGGCGGCCGGGTGCGCCCCGGGGACTGCTCCCCGGCAGGACTGCCGCCGGGGGACATCGGGCGGCTGCGGTTGACGGCCGCCCGGGAGGCCGTGCAACGGGCGGCGGGCCGACCACTGGTGCCCGTGCCCCGGCGAAAGCCCGACGGGCCGCCGCCCGACCTGGTGGTGCTCGCGCCCCGGGACGGGAGCGGGGCGTTCGCCGGCGGGACGTACGAGGCCCGACTGCTGCTCCGAGCCGGGGTGCCGCACCTGTACGTCGGAGTGGTCGAGGAGTTCGGGGTGGTCGGGCCCCTGGTGCTGCCAGGGGTGTCGGCCTGCGGACACTGCCTGGTCCTGCGCCGGGAGGACGAGGACGCCGCCTGGCCCCGGATCCTGGCCCAGCTGGCGGACGGCGGGCCCGGCCGGGCGCGCACTCCGGCCTGCGACACGGCCCTGGCCACGATGGTGGCCGGCCTGGCGGCGCTGCACGTCCAGGTCCACCTGGACGGCGGGCGGCCCCCGAGCGTGGACGGGTGGTGCGAGGTGTCGGCCGGCGAAGGGATGCCACGACGTCTGCGACTGCGCGGACACCCGGACTGCGGGTGTCTCTGGCAGCCGCAGCCACCGAGGTGAGGAGGAGAGGAACCTGCCGGGCGCGGGCCCGGCGACTGCGAGGCTCGGCAGCCGCCCGGCCCACGCCACGGCGGACCGGGCCGGCGCCCGGCCAGGTGAGCCCATGGCCAGGTGAGCCCATGGCCCGCGCCCTGCCTGGGGTCGGCCCCGCCGAGGACCAGGTCCACCGCGGCGCGGGCCATCTCGTCCTGCGCGGTCGCGACGGTGGTCAGCGCCGGGCCGGCGATCACCGCC
>NZ_JBFBFU010000080.1:0-1892 GCF_040684355.1 Kitasatospora sp. NPDC091276
GGCGCGTCCGGCGCGGACCGCGGGCACGGTCGTCAAGGACGAGGGCGAGGGCGGCAGGCAGCTCGCCGGCTTCCTCGCCGACCAGAAGTTCATCTGAGCCGGCCCGGCCGAGCCACCCACCCCCTGCCACAGCGAAACACGGAGACATTGAGCAATGGCTGAGATTCTCGTCCTGGTGGACCACGCCGACGGTGCGGTCCGCAAGCCGGCCCTCGAACTGCTGACCCTGGCCCGCCGGATCGGCGAGCCGTCCGCGGTCGTGCTGGGCGCCGGTGCCGCCGCCGCCGACCTCGCGGCCAAGGCCGCCGAGTACGGCGCGGCCAAGGTGTACGTCGCCGACGGCGCGGAGTTCACCGACCAGCTGGTCGTCCCGAAGGTGGACGCCCTCACCCAGATCGCCAAGGCCAACGACGCCGCCGCCGTCCTGGTCACCTCCACCGGCGAGGGCAAGGAGGTCGCCGCCCGCGTCGCACTGCGGCTGGGCTCCGGCATCATCACCGACGCCATCGACCTGCGTGCGGGCGACGGCGGCCCGATCGCCACCCAGTCGGTGTTCGCCGCCTCCTACACCGTCGACTCGCGCGTCAGCAACGGCGTGCCGGTCATCACCGTCAAGCCGAACGCGGTGGCCCCCGAGGCCGTTGCGGGCGCGGGCGCGGTGGAGAACGTGGCGGTGGAGTTCACCGGCAACGCGGCCAAGGTCACCTCGCGCACCCCGCGGGTGTCGACCGGTCGTCCGGAGCTGACCGAGGCCGCGATCGTGGTCTCGGGCGGCCGTGGCGTCGGCGAGGCGGCCGGCTTCGGCGTCGTCGAGGAGCTCGCGGACGTGCTGGGCGCGGCCGTCGGCGCCTCGCGTGCCGCCGTCGACGCGGGCTGGTACCCGCACAGCAACCAGGTCGGCCAGACCGGCAAGCAGGTCTCGCCGCAGCTGTACGTGGCCAATGGCATCTCCGGCGCCATCCAGCACCGGGCGGGCATGCAGACCTCGAAGACCATCGTGGCCGTCAACAAGGACCCGGAGGCCCCGATCTTCGAGCTGGCGGACTACGGCGTGGTCGGCGACCTGTTCGCCGTGCTGCCGCAGCTGACCGCCGAGGTGAAGGCCCGCAAGGGCTGATCCCCGCACACGGCAGTGGGAGGGCGTGGCACCGGGTACCCGGTGCCACGCCCTCCGCCGTGCGGTGGACGCTATTCGGCGAAGGCCGCGAGGTGCTGGGTGAACCCGCCCTGGACGGGCGGCAGCGGGCGCGGCTCGACGTCCACCGGCGGCTGCGGCCCCTCCATCGGCAGCAGCCGCAGCTCGGGCTGGTCGGAGCCGGGGGCGGACAGCAGCCGCACCCGCGTCCCGACCGGGACGGTGCTGCGCAGCCCGTCGACGATGCACCAGACGTCGAAGCCCTCGGCCATCCGGATCAGGGACTTCTGGCGGACCAGCGGCGTCCGGGCCTGCTCGACCTCGCAGCGCCGGACCACGCCGGTGCCCTCGCTGGGCTCCAGCCGCAGCTCGGTGGAGCCGCAGGTGGGGCAGAGCAGCCGCTGGAAGGTCGGATTGCAGCACCACGAGCAGCGCTGGAAGTACAGCGTGGTGCTCCGGGTGTCGGCATCGATGGCTGAGTGGACCACGCTGTCATCTCCCTGCGCTCGGACCGGCTTGTTCGGCAGAAGTTCGGCAGAAAAAAGGATAGGGAACTCAGTGCCGCCATGTGAAGGCACTGAGTTCCCTTTTTGCCGCGTGGGTGCATAATGAAGGGTACTGAGTACCGTCGTGAAACAGGAGTGGCGATCATGAGCCAGGAGTTCGATCTCTTCCGTATCTCCGAGGAGCACGAGATGCTCCGTGAGGCGGTGCGTTCGCTGGCCGAGGCGAAGATCGCTCCGTTCGCGGCGGAGGT
>NZ_JBFBFU010000081.1:0-1785 GCF_040684355.1 Kitasatospora sp. NPDC091276
ACTAGACCCGGACTTCGCGGGTCGTTGTTTCAGGTCTGTGGCCAGCGGGTTTGTGTGATGTCGGTGTCGAGGAGGTCGAGGAGGTGGAGTTGGACGCCACGGTTGATCTGGACGGTTGGCGGGTCGGTGACGTTGCCGATCCGCAGGGTGAGTTCGCCGAGGTGGTAGAGGATCATCCGGCCGGTGGGCCGGACCCGTCGGTTGTCCGGATAGAGGCCGGCCATGGTCTCTTCCGGGCCCAGAGCGCGTCTGACCTGCCGCTCGATCAGGCAGAAGACGAGCAGGGCCAGGCAGATCACCTGGATCAGCGCGGCGACACGCCGGTTGTGCTGGACGAAGACCGGCGCGACCGCGAGGGGGCCCTTGAAGTCGTGATAACGCCGTTCGACCGAGCCCTGGCCCTTGTAATGGATCAGCACCTGGGCCGCGCCGGCCTTCTCGGCCGGGATGCTGGTCAGCAGCGCCCACCAGCCGTCCACCGCGGCCTCGGCGTCCAGGACGTCCTGGTCGAAGTGCCACTGAAAGGCGGGAGGTTCGCCTTCGCCTCCGTTGATCGTCCAGCGCAGGCAGGAGGTGACGTGCCGCTTGGCTGCGATGACCCCGATCCGGGCCGTGATCTTCTGGTGGGTCCGATAGTGCTGGCCACCCGCCGCACTGGCGAGTTTGTCCATCTCCTCGCCGGCCCGGGCCAGTCGCTTCTCGCGAGCCCGGCGCTGGCCCGCCGCGACAGCGGTGGAGTGCACCAGGATCCGGCGCACCCGGTGCACCGGATCCCGCTTGCGGCGCCCGGCCATGGTGTGGATGTCCTCCAGCACCCGGTAGCTCTCCTGCTCGGCGGCCGGCTTGTCGGTGTCCCGCTCGGGCACCCAGTCCACCTCCTGCGCCTGCGCGAGGTCCAGAGCTGCGTAGACCTCGTCCTTGACCTGCGCGGCCGGGACCGGTGCGATGAAATCCACCCCGGCCGCGAGCAGTGCGGCGACATTCGCATAGGACACCAGCTTGGAATCGGCGACCATGAGGAACTTCTGTTCACCGGCCATGCCCCGCAGGTCCGTCATCGCGCCGACGACCTGGCTGACCTCGGCCGCACCCCCGTCGAAGACACGGGCATGGAGAGGAACGCCGCCATCGGCGGAGACCGCGAGTCCGGCCTGGACCTGCTTCAGGTCCACCCGCCGGTCCTTGGGGCGCCCGTAGCCGATGACCGGGTACTGCTCGTCCTGGTTCCCGGCAGGGAAGGCGCCATGGACGGACATGCTGGTCATGTCCCAGTGCAGCCTCGACACGTCGATCCCGAACTCGGTGATTGCCCGGGCGCCGACCGTCCCCGCGATTCTGTCCAGCTCCGGCGCGATCGCGTCCAGGGCCCGGGCCAGACGGTCGTCGTTGAGCAGAGCCGGCTCGATGCCGAAGACCTCCTCCACCGCCCAGGTGCGGGCCCAGTCCCCGACCCGCACCAGTGGTGCGGGCGAGGTCAGCCGGTTGGCGACCAGTGCCTCGATGACCTGTCCGTGCGTCAGATGCGCGCTCGCGCCGCCCGGACACACCTCGTCGACGATCCCGGCCACATCCAGCCGGCGCAGAAACTCGGCAGCGACAGGCAGAGCGCCCAGACGCTTCTCCACCACGGACGTCACCACAACTTCAAGGCGCTGACGCTGGGACCGTGGCCGCGGGGACCGGGAAGTCATCGACACATCCGGATCAACGCCACACGACCGGTCCGGGACACTCCCGGACCGGTCACACCATACGAATCAACGACCCGCGAAGTACGGGACTAGA
>NZ_JBFBFU010000083.1:0-1483 GCF_040684355.1 Kitasatospora sp. NPDC091276
CCTTAGGTTCTAACGGTCCTCGCAACACCCGCGATCTGTGGGAGTTGCGAGGACCGTGGGCGTTAGGCGTAGTGATCTTGCTGGGTTGCGGGAGCGATTCCTCGCACGGCTGGATGTCGTAGGCAGCGTGACCGTGGCGGCGCGCGAGCTGGGGCTGAACCAGAACACCGCCTTCAGCTGGGCCCGGAAGGCCGGACGGAGGTCGTTGGGCCCGCCGCGCCGCCATTCCGGGCGGGACGAGTACGAGCGGCTCCGGGCCGCCGGTGTCGCCCGCCGGATCGCAGCCCGGCAGGCCGGCGTGAACGAACGCACGGCCAGAGACTGGGACCAGGGCGTCAGGAAAACCCGCCATACGCGCACCTATGCCGACGGGCGCCGCGTCGACTACCGGGCGGGAACCGTCACCATGTCCGGTGTGACAAAAGCACCGGTCGGCTTGAGGGCCCTGGAGAAGCAGCTCCACCCGCGGTTCCTGACCCTGGCCGAGCGCGAACAGATCCGCGATCTCCGCGCGGCGGGCCAGTCGCTTCGGGCGATCGGACGGGCCCTGGGACGGCCCGCGAGCACAGTCAAGCGGGAGATCGACGCGAACTCGGGCAGCGAGGGCTACCGGCCCTACCAAGCCCACCGGGCGGCGGCAGCGCGCAGGCCCCGGCCCAAGGACCGCAAGCTGCTGTGCGAGGGGCGACTGCGCCGCTTCGTCCAGGACGGACTGCGCAGGCGGTGGTCACCGGAACAGATCTGCCACGCTCTGCTGAGGGAACATCCCGACGACGAGAGCATGCGGGTGAGCGTGGAGACGATCTACCAGGCGCTGTATTTCCAGGCCCGCGGCGGCCTGAAGCGTGAAGTGCAGGCAGCCGTCCGTTCCGGGCGGACCCGCCGCAAGCCACGCCGGAGCCCCGAGCGGCGCACTTCCCGGTTCATCGACCCGATGGTGATGATCAGTGACCGCCCCGCCGACATCGAGGACCGGGCCGTGCCCGGTCACTGGGAAGGCGACCTGATCCTCGGTGCGGGCGGGCGCTCCGCGATCGCCACCCTGGTCGAGCGGAGCACCCGTTACACCATGCTGGTTCACCTGCCGGGCGGAGCCCACGACGCCGGGACCGTCCGCGACGGGCTCGTGCGCACCGTCCAGACCCTGCCCGCCCACCTGCGCGGTTCTCTCACCTGGGACCAGGGCGCCGAGATGGCAGGTCACAAGCAGTTCAGCATGGCCACCGACATGCCCGTCTACTTCTGCGACCCGGCCTCGCCCTGGCAACGCGGCTCGAACGAGAACACGAACGGGCTGCTGCGGCAGTACTTCCCGAAAGGCACCGACCTGAGCCTGCACGGTCCCGAAGACCTCGAACACGTCGCCCAGGAGCTCAACGGCCGCCCACGCAAGACGCTCGGCTGGGATACCCCAGCCGAGCGTCTACGTGATCTACTCACCGTCTGAAACCAAGCGGTGTTGCGACGACCCCTTGAACCTAAG
>NZ_JBFBFU010000084.1:0-1437 GCF_040684355.1 Kitasatospora sp. NPDC091276
TGCCCTGCACCGGTTGCGGCCGCGCGGGACCGGGCATGATCCCGGCCGCGTCGCGGTGGACCTGGCGGTGATGCTCGCCGACGGAGGCGAGGCGATCGCCGATCTGGCCGTGCTGCGCGACCAGCGCGACGTGTTCGGCCCCGTCGCCTCCGCCCCGACCGCCTGGCGAGTGCTGGCCGGTATCGACGCCGCCGCCCTGAACGCACTGCGGGCAGCCAGGGCCAGGACCCGCGAGGTCGCCTGGCTGCAAGCGGACGAGACCGGCCACCCCATACCCCCATCACATGCCGGAGGGCGTGAACTACCGGGCCTGGTCCTGGATATCGACGCCACCCTGGTCACCTGCCACTCCGAGAAGGAACAGTCCGCCGCCACCTACAAACGCGGCTTCGGCTACCACCCGATGCTCTGCTTCCTGGACAACACCGGTGAGGCCCTCGCGGGCGTCCTGCGGCCGGGCAACGCCGGGGCGAACACCGCAGCCGACCACATCACCGTCCTCGACCAGGCCCTCTCGCAGATTCCCGACGCCCACCGACACGGCACCCCGGTCCTCATCCGCGCCGACAGCGCGGGCAGCGCGAAAGCCTTCCTCGCCCACCTACGCGCCCTGCGACAACGCGGGATCCAGACCACCTTCTCCGTCGGGCACGCCGTCACCGAACAGGTCCGCAAGGCCATCAGAGTCCTGCCCGGCCAGGTCTGGCATCCCGCACTGGAGCAGGACGGGGCCCTTCGTGCCGGCGCCGAGGTCGCTGAGCTGTCCGGCCTGGTCGACCTCACCGGATACCCGGACGGCACCCGCATCATCGTCCGCCGCGAGCGTCCCCATCCGGGCGCCCAGTTGTCGCTGTTCGACCAGGACGAAGGCATGCGCCACCAGGTCTTCCTCACCGATACGCCCCTCGCCGGCGGCGGTTCGATCCAGTACCTGGAGGTCCGCCACCGGGCTCACGCCCGGGTCGAGGACCACATCCGCTGCGGCAAGACCACCGGCTTCGGCCGCTTCCCCTCCCGCCACTTCGCCATCAACCAGGCCTGGCTGGAACTCTCCCTGACCGCGATCGACCTGCTGGCCTGGACGCGAACCCTGCTGCTGGACGGCGAGCTGGCCACCGCTGAGCCCAAGAAGCTCCGCTACCGCCTTCTGCACGCTGCCGCCCGGATCACGCGCGGAGCCCGCCGCCTACGCCTACGGATCGCCGCCACCTGGCCCTGGCGTCACGAACTGACCGCGGCGTTCAGCCGCCTGGTGGCACTACCCCGACCGGCCACCTGACAGACGAAGCCGCCCCTGACCACCAACGACCCAGGACCCAGGAGCACCCGGCCATCGCGCCGGGCCCTCGGCATGCCCAACATCCGACGGCAGCTCCGCGACCTTCGACACAGGGATCACCCCAGATCAGCCGACGCGAACCGAAACACGGAGGCTAG
>NZ_JBFBFU010000085.1:0-1323 GCF_040684355.1 Kitasatospora sp. NPDC091276
TGCTGCAATGACACGACTTCGGTGATGTGCTTGAGCCCCGCTACATTGTCGGCGCGGAATCACTTGACCAGTGAGCTATTACGCACTCTTTCAAGGGTGGCTGCTTCTAAGCCAACCTCCTGGTTGTCTCTGCGACTCCACATCCTTTCCCACTTAGCACACGCTTAGGGACCTTAGTCGGTGTTCTGGGCTGTTTCCCTCTCGACCATGGAGCTTATCCCCCACAGTCTCACTGCCACGCTCTCACTTACCGGCATTCGGAGTTTGGCTAAGGTCAGTAACCCGGTAAGGCCCATCGCCTATCCAGTGCTCTACCTCCGGCAAGAAACACGTGACGCTGCACCTAAATGCATTTCGGGGAGAACCAGCTATAACGGAGTTTGATTGGCCTTTCACCCCTAACCACAGGTCATCCCCCAGGTTTTCAACCCTGGTGGGTTCGGTCCTCCACACGGTCTTACCCGCGCTTCAACCTGCCCATGGCTAGATCACTCCGCTTCGGGTCTTGGGCATGCAACTCAACCGCCCTATTCGGACTCGCTTTCGCTACGGCTACCCCACACGGGTTAACCTCGCTACACACCGCAAACTCGCAGGCTCATTCTTCAAAAGGCACGCAGTCACGGCCCACCAGCAAGCTGATGAACGACGCTCCCACGGCTTGTAGGCACACGGTTTCAGGTACTATTTCACTCCGCTCCCGCGGTACTTTTCACCATTCCCTCACGGTACTATCCGCTATCGGTCACCAGGGAATATTTAGGCTTAGCGGGTGGTCCCGCCAGATTCACACGGGATTTCTCGGGCCCCGTGCTACTTGGGAGTTTCTCAAACGAGCCGTACAGATTTCGTCTACGGGGGTCTTACCCTCTACGCCGGACCTTTCGCATGTCCTTCGACTACCCATACGGTTTCTGACTCGCCGACCGGCCGGCAGACCGATCAAGAAAAATCCCACGACCCCGCGATGGCAACCCCTGCCGGGTCTCACACCATCACGGTTTAGCCTCATCCGGTTTCGCTCGCCACTACTCCCGGAATCACGGTTGTTTTCTCTTCCTGCGGGTACTGAGATGTTTCACTTCCCCGCGTTCCCTCCACACTGCCTATGTGTTCAGCAGCGGGTGACAGCCCATGACGACTGCCGGGTTTCCCCATTCGGAAACCCCCGGATCAAAGCCTGGTTGACGGCTCCCCGGGGACTATCGTGGCCTCCCACGTCCTTCATCGGTTCCTGGTGCCAAGGCATCCACCGTGCGCCCTTAAAAACTTGGCCACAGATGCTCGCGTCCACTGTGCAGTTCTCAAACAACGACCAGTCAC
>NZ_JBFBFU010000086.1:0-1195 GCF_040684355.1 Kitasatospora sp. NPDC091276
GCTATTGAAGTTGAATTCGTGATGTCGCTCGGATGGGTGAAGCAGTAGCGTTCGCCTGCCGTTGGAGGGTTGGTCCCGGTAGTCGTGTGCTGTGAGGTATGCACAGGGTGGCGGTTTGACCGACGCGGAGAGGGCCGCGCGGGAGCGGATCCGACGGCAGGCCGTGGATCGCTTCGAGGGCGGTGAGAAGAATCGGGACATCGCGGCCGCACTGCGGGTGAGTGTGCGTTCGGTGGAGCGCTGGCGCCGGCAGTGGCGCGAGGACGGCGCGGCAGGAATCGCCTCGAAGGGTTCGCCGGGTCGTCCAAAGCTTTCCGATGCCCAGATCATGAGGCTGGAGCGGGAGTTGGAGCGTGGGCCGCTTGCCCACGGCTGGGACGACCAGCGATGGACCTTGGCTCGGGTGAAGACGCTGATCGGCCGGATGTTCCACGTTTCCTACACCGTGGAGGGCACGTGGGTCCTGCTCAAGCGGCACGGCTGGTCCTGGCAGCAGCCGGCCCGCCGGGCCATCGAGCGTGATGACGCGGCCGTCGAGTTGTGGAAGAAGGAGACGTGGCCGCGGGTAAAAGCGCCGCGGCGGCCCGCGAGGCCTGGCTTGTCTTCGAGGACGAAGCCGGGCAGTCGATGAGGCCGCCGCGCGCCCGGACCTGGGGTCGGGTCGGCTGCACGCCCGTGGTTCGGGTGCGCGGCCGAGGAGGCGGCCGGGTCTCCATGGCGGGGCTGAGCTGCTACAAACCCGGTCAGCGCTCGCGGATGTTCTACAGCTTCCACGTCTACCGGGGCCGCAAAGGTGAGAAGAAGGGCCTGACCTGGCAGGACTACCGGGACCTGCTCATCCGGGCGCACATCCAGCTCGGCGGTCCGATCGTGCTCGTGTGGGACAACCTGCGTGCCCACCTGATGCCGCCGATGCAGGAGTTCATCAAGGCGAGCAAGGACTGGCTGACCGTCTTCCAACTCCCCTCGTACGCTCCCGACCTCAACCCGCAAGAGGGCGTCTGGTCGCTGGTCAAGCGCACCATTGGCAACCTCGCCGCCGCCGACATCGACCAACTCGCCCGAGCCGTCAAGCGCAGCCTGAAGAGACTCCAGTACCGCCCTCACCTCATCGACGGATGCCTCGCCACCACCGGCCTGATCATGGATCGCTGACCAGATCTCAGACCGACATCACGAATTCAACTTCAGTAGC
>NZ_JBFBFU010000087.1:0-1160 GCF_040684355.1 Kitasatospora sp. NPDC091276
CTAGTGTCCTGCGCCGGAGATCTGTCGTTAGATCTTGCGTGAGTGATTCTTCGGATGCGTCGGTGCGGCGTCGTGGTCCCGCGTTGGAGCCGTTGTTGCTGTCCGACGAGGAGCGTGCGGCGCTCATTCGGTGGGCCCGCAGAGCGACGTCAGCCCAGGCGTTGGCTCTGCGGGCACGGATCGTGCTGGCCTGCGACGGTCCGGATGTGCCGTCGATCGTCGGTGCGGCAAGGGAGTTGGGAATCACCGCGGACACGGTCCGCAAGTGGCGGCGGCGCTTCCTCGCCGAAGGGCTGGACGGCTTGGCGGACGAGCCGCGGCCGGGCCGGCCGCCCACGATCGCGGTGGACAAGGTCGAAGCGGTTGTCGTGGCGACGCTGGAGGAGATCCCGAAGAACGCGACACACTGGTCGCGGAGTTCGATGGCGGCCAGGTCCGGCCTCTCGAAGTCGACGGTCGGGCGGATCTGGCGGAAGTTCCAGCTCAGGCCCCACCTGGCGGACACCTTCAAGCTCTCCACGGACCCGCTGTTCATCGAGAAGGTCCACGACGTGGTCGGCCTCTACTTCGACCCGCCCGAGGGGGCGGTGGTGCTGTCGGTCGACGAGAAGTCGCAGATCCAGGCGTTGAACCGCTCCCAGCCGGTGCTGCCCATGATGCCGGGAATGCCGGAGCGCCGGACCCACGACTACGTGCGCAACGGACTCACCACGCTCTTCGCCGCGTTCGACACCGGCAGCGGGAAGGTCATCACCTCCCTGCACCGCCGCCACCGCGCGGCGGAGTTCAGGAAGTTCCTCGTCAAGATCGACCAGGAGGTTCCCGACGGCCTCGACATCCACCTCATCTGCGACAACTACGGAACCCACAAGACCCCGGCGATCCGCACCTGGCTGGCCCAACACCCCAGGTTCCACATGCACTTCACCCCGACCGGGTCATCATGGATCAACCAGGTCGAGCGCTGGTTCGGCTTCCTCACCGACCAGATGATCCGCCGCGGATCCCACAAGAACGTCCAAGCCCTCGAACGCGACATCCGCAACTGGATCAAGAACTGGAACGAAGACCCCACACCGTTCACCTGGACCAAGACCGCCGACGAGATCCTCGACTCCCTCGCCCGATTCTGCCGACGGATCTCCGGCGCAGGACACTAG
>NZ_JBFBFU010000088.1:0-1135 GCF_040684355.1 Kitasatospora sp. NPDC091276
CCGCGGCCAGCGTGCAGGACTCCGTTGCCGGCACCGCGCTGCTCGACCAGGTCGCCGCCGACCACCCGGGCATCCGCAAGGCGTGGGTCGACGGCGGCTACCGCCAGCACCTCGTCGAACATGCCGCCACCCTCGGTATCGACATGGAGATCACCGCGCGCAAGCCCGGGACCAGGGGTTTCACCCCGATCCCGAAACGGTGGGCGGTCGAGCGGACCTACGGCTGGCTCATGCTGAACCGCCGCCTGGCCCGCGACTACGAAACCCTGCCCACCCGCTCCGAAGCCGTGATCCACATCGCGATGACCGACCTCATGGCTCGCCGCCTCACCAGCGAGAACACCATCTCCTGGCGCGACCCGAGAAAGACCACAGAACAGCCGATCTCGGGATGAAACATCGGACGAAAACGACCTCTAAGAGGTCGTTTTCACCTGAACTGCCCCTGTATCCGGTGATTTTCCGGCCGCCGGGTTGTGGTGCTCGTGCTGCTGGAGATGCGGGCTGGTTCTTGCTGGTCAGGTGGGGTGGCAGGTGAGGCGGGAAATAACTTGCGCCTGTCTCATCCCAAGACGCCCGGCCTTCAGACCGCGTGCTTCCGTTGTCGTTGCTGTGCGCCTGGGCGCATTCGGTTCGTAGCGGTAGGCCGGAAGCATGCCGAAGCGACGCCCGTATCCGAGTGATCAGTCCGATGCCCGCTGGGAGTTGATCGAGCCGGTCCTTACGGCCTGGCGTTTCGAGCGCCGGGGCCGGGCCCTGGACTTCGGCCGACCGCCCGAGCATGACCTGCGCGACATCATGGACGCGATCTTGTACGTGGACCGCACCGGGGTCCAGTGGCGCTACCTCCCGCACGACTTCCCGCACTGGAACACGGTCTACGGCTACTTCGCCAAATGGGCCGACGAAGGGGTTTTCGCCCAGCTCAACGGCCTGCTCAGGCAGCTGCTGCGTGAGAAGGAGGGCCGGAACGGCGAGCCTTCCGCGTGCGTGATCGACGCCCAGAGCGTCAAGACCTCCACCAGCGTTCCCGCCGGCGGCCAGGGCATCGACGCGGGTAAGAAGATCGTCGGCAGGAAGCGGAGCATCGTGACCGACACGCTCGGCCTTCTCCTCGCCGTGCTGGTGACCGCGG